>CAYJFP010000021.1:0-12667 GCA_964369415.1 uncultured Eubacteriales bacterium
CTAGGCTATTATATCAATTCCACTCCCTTTTGTCAATACCTTTTTTGAAGTTTTTTAAAAAACTTTTATTTAATGTACAAACATCTTTTTCTGTGGTACAATACCCTAAGGGACTTTCATTTTATACTATTTTAACTTAAAATGCAAGTACTTTTTACAAATATTTTTGAAAGGTGGTAAAAACACTATATAAGGTATAGTCCTTAGCGTGTATAAACATTATGCCTATAGTTATTAATGCAGATTTACCTGCTACCGAAGTCCTTAACTCGGAAAACATCTTTGTTGTTACCGAAGAAAGAGGCAATTTACAAGACATTAGACCTTTAAGAATCGTTCTACTTAACCTGATGCCTACTAAAATAGAAACAGAAACTCAACTTCTAAGACTTCTTGGAAACACACCTTTGCAGATTCATGTAGACTTTATTCATATGAAAAGCCATAAGAGCAAAAACACTAGTGCTTCTCATTTAAATACTTTCTATAAGACATTTGATGATATTAAAGATGAAAAGTTTGATGGAATGATTTTAACTGGTGCTCCTGTTGAGAAACTTCCTTTTGAAGAAGTTGATTATTGGCAAGAGATTAAAGAAGTAATGGACTGGAGTGTCACCAACGTTTATTCTACTATTCATATATGTTGGGGAGCGCAAGCCGGACTTTATCATCACTATGGAATAAACAAATATCCTTTAGAGGAAAAGCTCAGTGGTATTTTTAATCATACTGTGCTTAATCCTTATCATCCTTTAATGAGAGGTTTTGACGATAATTACTTTGCACCTCATTCAAGATACACCGATGTCCTTCTTTCTGATATAAAGAGCAATCCAGATTTAATCGCACTTGCTGTTTCAGATAAAGCGGGACTTCATATAGCAGCGGCTAAAAGCGGAAGGCAGTTTTTTGTGACGGGTCACGCTGAATACGATAGAGAGACTCTTTCAAGAGAATACTTTAGAGATGTGAACAAGGGACTTAACCCAAAGGTTCCTTATAATTATTTTCCTAATGACGATGATACCAAAACACCACCTTTTACTTGGAGAAGTAATGCACACTTACTTATTTCTAACTGGCTTAACTATTATGTATATCAGCAAACGCCATTTGATTTAAAAGATTTAAAATCATGGAAGATTAAAAAATAAGGAGAATAAGATGAAATACGATTCGGTAATATTTGATTTGGATGGAACACTTTGGAACGCAGTTGGAGAAATTAGAGAGTCATGGAGACCTCTCATAGAAGAAAGAGGTTTAGATTTACCTTCTTATGATGAATACATGGATGCTATGGGTCTTACCAATTTAAATTTCATGAAAAAACTCTTTCCTATGCTTGATGATAAAGAAGCTATCGAACTTTTTAACCGCTGTTATGAATATGAGAACAAATATTTAGAGAAGCACGGAGCTAATCAGTACGAAGGAGTTTACGAACTGTTTGAAGAACTTAACAAAGAGCGCAAGGTATTTATAGTCAGTAACTGCGGTACCGGATATATTGAAGCTTATATTAAGTCTATGAAAACTGGAAAATATATTACAGATTTTGAAAGTCACGGTGCAACAGGACTTGATAAGTTTGAAAACATCAAACTCGTTGTAGAAAGAAACGGACTTCTGAATCCTGTCTATGTTGGTGATACAATACTCGACATGCAGTCGGCGGTAAAAGCCGGAGTGGATTTCATACATGCCAATTACGGTTTTGGCGACTTTGAATGTGATTTTCCAAAGATAGAAAAACCTTTAGATTTGCTTAATATAATATAAGAAAGGAAATCTTACTATGAAAATTGATTTACTCTTTGGCAGTTTCCCTTTTATAAACGGCGACCACATGACTTTTTCAAGGGTACAAGACACCGACTTTGAAACTCTTTCTGAAATTCTAAAAGAGAACAATTTAGAATTTAGCCCAAGGTCTTACATTCATGGTTCTGATACCGCTTTTAAATATAAACAATACATAGAGCTTGGTTTTTATAAAGAATCTGACCCAAATACACTTTTAGGAACGGTCACTATCGGCAATTTTGACTACGAGCTTAACATTGTTTCACTTCAGATATTATATAGAAAGAATGAATCAAGTCTTGCTTCACTTGCTATTAAGGACTTATGCATTTATCTTTTTTCAAAAATTGGAGTGAGAAGAATTTACTGCGAGCTTAAACTACCAAGTGATGAAATTCGCTCTGTCTTTGAATCTGCCGATTTTGTAAAAGAAGCCGAACTTAGAGAATGTCTAATGGACGAAAGCGGAGAATATGGTAATTCTGTAGTATACGCAGTGTTAAGACGTGACTACATTCATCATATTACAATGAAAAAAACTCACTCAGACGATGCGATTATTCCAGAAGCTGTTAGTGATTATTAAAAAGGAGTGTCATTATGATAAAAAATATTATATTCGATATGGGAAATGTTCTGATTAAATTTGACGGTAACAAACTACTTACTTCTAAAATAGCGGATGAAAACGACTGCAAACTTATTATGGATGAACTTTTTAAAACAGGCGATTGGATAAAACTTGATTACGGCAAACTTCGTGAAAGCGAGCTTGCAGATTTAGTGTGCCCTCGTTTGCCATCTCATCTTAGAGAACCTGTTAGAGATGCACTTGTAACTTGGTATAAAAATCTAGAGCTCATCCCTGAAAGCTATGATTTAGTTAAGGAACTTAAGGACTTAGGCTATAAAGTTTACCTACTTTCAAACGCTGGGTACAGTTTAGAAGAAGATTATAGGCACGACATACCCGCCATAGGTCTTATGGACGGACGAATGATAAGCGCTTTAGAGGGTGTGATTAAACCTTACGATGAAATTTATCAGCGTTTGCTTTCAAAGTTTGATTTAAAGGCAGAAGAGTGTTTCTTTATAGACGACTTAGTCCCTAATATTGAAGGAGCTAAGAAAAACGGAATTATCGGACACATTTTTGACGGCGACCAAAAGGCTCTTAGAAAAGCACTTATTGACGCCGGAGTGAATGTTAAGGAATAACTATCTACAATATTAAAACCGTGAAAACAGATTTGACTGTCTTCACGGTTTTTATTATCTATAAGAGTTTCTGTTTCCTTTTTTGCCTTTGCCCTTAAAGTTCTTCTTATTTTCTTTTTTCTCGGTAAATCTTTTATCGCCCGCTTTTGGCTTTACTAGACATTTTTTATCAGTGCCGATTAAGTCTTTTCGCCTTGCCCTTAAAAGTGCTTCGACTACTAAGTCGTAATTTTTAGGGTCTTTGTACTGAATCAGCGCCCTTTGAAGTGATTTATCTTTAGAAGATTTTGCGACAAACACTTCTTTCATGTCTCTTGGGTCGATTCCCGTATAGTACATGCATGTCGCCAAAGTTGACGGAGTCGGGTAAAAATCTTGCACTTGTTCTGGCATGTAGCCTAAATCTTTGATGTAAAGAGCAAGTTCAATCGCTTCTTTTAAATTAGATCCTGGATGAGACGACATCAGATACGGCACAACATACTGCTCTTTTGAAAGCTTTTTGTTTATCATTTTGTATTTTTCGCAAAAAGCATTATAAACCGAATTCGACGGCTTGCCCATTTTAGAAAGAACATTGTCCGAAACATGCTCGGGCGCAACTTTTAGCTGTCCGCTTACATGGTGCTTGACAAGCTCATAGAAAAATTCGTCATTTTCATCGTGAAGCAAGTAGTCAAACCTTATACCAGACCTTACAAAAACTTTTTTCACTTTTGGAAGCGTTCTAAGCTTTCTTAAAAGTTCTAAAAAGTCGCTATGGTCGGCGTCCAAATTTTTGCACGGCTTCGGAAACAGGCACTGCTTATCACCGCAAGTTCCTTTTTTCAGCTGTTTTTGACAGGACGGAATCCTAAAATTAGCAGTCGGACCACCAACATCGTGGATATATCCTTTAAAATCTTCCATCTCGGTAATCTTTTTCGCTTCTTCTATCAAAGATTCATGACTTCTAACCTGAATAATTCTGCCTTGATGAAATGTTAGTGCGCAAAAATTGCACGCACCAAAGCACCCTCTGCAGCTTATCAGGCTGAACTTCACCTCTTCAATAGCGGGAATCCCTCCCTTTTCTATATAAGACGGATGAAAATCTCTCATATATGGAAGTGCGTAAACCTCGTCCATTTCGGCGGTGGTAAGTGGTGGTTGTGGCGGATTTTGCACCACAAAGCAGGTTTTGGAATACGACTCCACCAAAACTTTTGCCGTGAACGCATCTGTATTCTTGTACTGCTTATAAAAACTCTTAGCATATGACTCTTTCGACTTCACAATTTCGTTATAAGACGGAAGCTTAGTCGCATCTGGAATAAATTCTGGGATATCTGTCTTGAAAACTGTTCCTTTTACATAGGTGATATCTTTAACCGCCGTGCCGTTTTTTAATAGATAGGCTATTTCGGTTACGGCCTTTTCGCCCATTCCGTATATCAATAAATCCGCTTGACTTTCTAGTAAAACTGACTTTTTCACTTCTTCCGACCAATAATCATAGTGCGCAAGTCTTCTAAGGCTAGCTTCAATTCCACCAATAATTATCGGAGTGTCCTTATACGTTTTTCTGATAAGCTTTCCATAAACAGAAACTGCATAGTCGGGTCTTTTCCCCATTTGACCGCCTGGACTATACATATCTTTTTTTCTTCTTTTTTTGCTGACGTAATAATGATTCACCATAGAATCCATGTTTCCCGACGAAACCAAAAATCCAAGTTTCGGCTCACCAAAAACATCTATGCTTTTTACATCATTCACATCGGGCTGGGCAATTATCGCCACCGAAAAACCTTCTTTTTCAAGCACTCTTGAAATAATTGCCGTGCCAAAAGACGGATGGTCCACATAGGCATCTCCACTGATATAGACAAAATCAGGTCTTTCAACCCCTCTTTCGTTAAGCTCTTTTTTTGTAATTGGTAAAAACACTCTCTTCACTCCAAGTTAATACTTTAAATTTATTTTAGCATATTTTCTAAAATATCACAAGCTTTCAAAACTTAAAAATAGAAGCCCTTATAAACTAAGGACTTCTATTCATTCATTTTTTCTCTTAGAAAAAGCAGTATTTTCTTTTCTCTTCGGCTTATTTGCACCTGCGAACATCCGACTGCTTTTGCGACTTCGGTTTGTGTTTTGCTCTTAAAGTACCTTAGTTCAATAAGTTCTCTGTCCTCATCGCTTAAGTCTTTTAATATTTTTCTTAAAGAGAGTTTGTCCGTTATCTCCTCTTCGGCACTATCTATAGGTATGTCAATTTGATTCTCCCCGTCTTCGCCTACTGTTAATGAAAGTGCCGTCACGCATATGCTCATCGCCTGTGCAACTTCGTCTTCTGAGACGTTCAATTCTACCGCAATTTGACTCACACTCGGCACGACACCATTTTTTACAGTGAATTTATTTATAACCGCATTTATTTTTATAGATAGCTCTTTGATTTTTCTTGAGATTTTGATTATGCCGTCATTTCTAAAATAACCTTTTATCTCGCCCATTATCACGGGCACTGCATAAGTCGAAAACTTAAGACCTCTATCCACATCAAAGTTTGCCGCAGCTTTTAATAATCCCACACTTCCAATTTGAATTAAGTCTTCGTACTCGGTGCCTCTGTTTATAAACCTTTTTGCACATAGATGCACCAGCCCCATGTTTTCTTCAATAAATTTATCATTATTCATATTTAGTGTCTAAATATTTTGTAAGTGTTACAAGCGTGCCTTTTCCGTAAACTGAATTCACCTTAAGCTTATCGCTAAAACTCTCCATAACAGAAAATCCTATGCCGGCCTGCTCGTCACCTCCTGTTGTGTATAGCGGTTCCATCGCTTTTTCAATATCTTCAATCCCACAGCCTTTATCTCTGACTTTTACCACTAATTTTCCATCTTCAAAAAGTTTTAAGCTTATGTACACCATTCCTTTTTTCTCTTTATATCCGTGAATTATCGCATTTGTCACTGCCTCTGAAACCGCAGTTTTCACATCAGATACATCCGCAACTATTGGATCTGCCCACATTAAAAATGATGTCACCGCACCTCTTGCAAAACTTTCGTTGCCCGACACACTTTCTAACTTTATCTCTGCACTGTTAATAACTTTCATTTTCTACTCCGTTCCGCCTTTAAACATCAGCTTTATTATTCTTTATTTATTCTGCCTATCATTTCCTGCAAAAGAAAAAACTCCTGCTATTTTTGCCATTTTAGCAATATCATCTGATATATTTGCTAAAACTACTCTTCCACTCCAGTGTTTTACCAGTCTAATTCTTCCTAGTATCAATCCGATTCCTGAACTGTCCATAAATGGAACCGCCGAAAAGTCGAGTTTTAAGACGGGCGGTCTTACTCTTTGTAGCGATTCATCTATCATACTTCTTAATATTTCGGCACTGTGATGGTCTATCTCGCCGCTGAGTCTTGCAGTCATGACTTCATCTTTATATTCAAGTTTTACGCTCATTTTCTTTCTCCTTCTTAATTTTGAATTCCTAAAATTTATAACTTGTATTAAAATAATGATTTAAGTTACAAAATGATGCTTTGATTTTGTATGTAAAAAAAGCTTTCGCATATATTATACGAAAGCTTTAAAAAATATTTTGTCACAATTTAGTGTTCTATTAAATTTTTCTTTCTAAGAGTTTTTGCCTTATTTCACCCGCTAAAAAAACCGATCCACATACTACACCAATTTCAAAGTCGCTGTCATAAAACTGTGATACCGCCTGTTCTATGCTTTCTGCTGACTTAACATTTTTGCAGTGCTCTTGTACCGATAGCTTTAAGTCTTCTTCTGAAACAGCTCTTGGATTATCGGGTTTCACTGTAATTATTTCAGAAAAGAGTGGTGCAACTTCTTTAAGATATGCATTTACATCCTTGTCTTTCATCATTCCAATTATAGCGACTGCTTTTTTATCTTTGCCGTGTTTTTTTAGTAGAGCTTTTAGAGCCTTCGCACCATCCTCGTTGTGACTTGCGTCTAAAATCACTGTAGGGTTTTCAGAAATCAGCTCGCACCTTGCAAGGATTCGTGTTTTATTGATTCCATTTTTTATGTCTTCATCAGAAATTTTATATCCTTTTTTCTTTAAAATCTCTAACGCCTTCAAAGCTGTAGCAGTGTTTAAAACTTGATGAAAACCCGAAAAAGGAATGTTTAATTCTATATTATCAATTATAGCCTTTGTTCCACAAAAATCTTCATCGACAATTTCGATATTCAAATTTGGAATGAAAAGTTTTGCCGACTTTTTTTTACACTCCGCCTTTATCACTTCTAAAACTTCGTCTTGTTGTTTTGGATAGACCACCACATCTGATTTTTCCTTGATTATCCCAGCCTTTTCATAGGCTATTTCTTTAAGCGTACTTCCTAAAACATGCATATGGTCATATGAAACCGAGGTTATCACCGAAACTTCTGCACTCTCAATCACGTTTGTCGAATCAAATCTTCCGCCAAGTCCAACTTCGAGCACCACAATATCACACTTTTTACTTTCAAACCAGTTAATCGCTAATGCTGTGATAAACTCAAACTCGTTAAGCTCTTCAAAGTTTTGACATTTACTCATCAGTAAATCTACTTGATTAATAAGCTCGGTTTCACTAATCATTTCATCATTAATTTTAAATCGCTCTCTGAAAGTCTCGACATAAGGAGAGGTATAAAGTCCAACTTTATACCCAGCCTCTTTCAAGCAGGAAGCTATAAACGAAGAGGTCGTGCCTTTTCCATTTGTTCCCGCTACATGAACATATTTTAATTTTTTATGTGGATTTCCAAGGTTTTTTAAAAAATCTCTGATCCTTTCAAGAGATGGCTTAGAGGAGAATTTTACCATTCCGTGAATTTTTTCTACAGCCTCTTGATACGTTTTAATCATTTCACTCATTCAGATTTATACCACCAATCGGTAATCCCTTGTTCATAAGCTTCGGCAAATGTTTCAGGGAAATTCGGGTCTTCATCATCGGTATTATTATACCAAATTTCAGGATAGACAACATCGTCTCTTAAAAACGCTTTTGAAGTGTCTACGCCACTTTCTTCACCGTCTCTAACTTTTCTAGCGACAACCACTGTTCTAAAATTTTCAAACTCGTATGAACAAGTTGAAAGAGTTATTAGCCTATCGTCTTCATTTACATCAACACCAGTATCTATCAAGCTTCTATTCATTATTTCATATAAGAATTGCTGCTTTTCTTCGTCCGTGCTAAAACCCGTGATATAATATTCAAAAATTTCACCTTGACTTTCAAGCACATTTGTCTTGAAAACAGAAATAATTTTCCACTCACCTGCTTCTTCATATGTATCATAAGTGATAACAGGTGAATTTTTATACACATCAAGTTTTCCAAAGTCAATTAAAGGAAAGAACATACTACCGTCTTGCATGCTATGTCCATGAATGATTTGATTATAACTTGTGACATCAGATGTGCCGTCTAGAAAAATACTACCATACTCAGTGTCTTCACCTCTATAATTTCTATAAAGGTAATATTCTGGGTCAAACGACGGCGCTTCAACTACTGGAAAACTCATGTTCGTTCCATCTATTTCCATCCAGCCGCTTAAGTCTTTATAGTCTTCTCTTAATCTGTTTATCGCAGAAACATAGTCATCATCCTGTTTTTCTTCTTCTGTTTCTGTATCCTCTTTTGCTTCTTCAAGCTCGTCTTTAATTTCACTGATTGTTTGATTGTTAAAATACGGCTTGATTATAAGCTCGTTTGCAAGTATCGCAGCTGAAACCACGAAAACTATAATAAAAACCACCAAAAGCACATTGAATAATACTTTTTTACTCTTCTTCTCTTGATAAACTTCTTCTTGCTCATAACTATTATCATCGTGAATTATTTCATCTGCTGAAACTTTTGAGTAACCGTCACCATAATTATTTTTCTTATTTTTCATAAACTCTCCAAATTCAAATAAAACTATACTTCAACAACTTCAATTTTATCTATCATTCTTCTTACCATGTCAAGTGCATGAGATGCTGCCGTGTGTCTATGCCACTGCCTGTTTTTAGATTTAGAAAATGAATTTCGCTTCACGACAAATGTATTTTCTCCATCTGACACAGCAATATAGACAAGTCCTACAGGTTTTTCGTCGCTTCCGCCGTCAGGCCCTGCTATTCCTGTAATTCCGACTCCTATGTCACTGCCTGAAAATTTGATTATTTTCTCTGCCATGTCTCTGGCACACTCTTCGCTAACTGCTCCGTAGTTTTTGATTATTTCCTCGTCTACTCCGAGTATTTTAATCTTTGTATCGTTTGAGTAGCTGATAAGCCCTGTTTCAAAAACATCTGATGAGCCTGAAATATCGGTAATTCTTTTTGCAAACAGTCCACCCGTGCATGACTCTGCACTTGCGACCGTCATGTTTTTTTCTTTTAGCTTATTCACGACAGTTTCTTCTAAGCTACTAAACTCTACTGTGTACACGTTGTTTTTAAGCTTATCGCAGATCTCATTTTTTATCGGCTCTAAAAGTTCTTTTGCAGTTTCTTTATCTTTTGCCTTTGCGGTAATTCTTAAATACATCTCGCCTTCATCGGCATAAGGAGCGACACTTGGATTTTCGCCGTGCATTAAGTAGTCAAAAAACTGAGCTACCTCGCCTTCTCCTCTTCCGTAAACTCTAATATTCTTAGAGTATATCACTTCTTTATTATCCTTCAAAAGATACGGAATTCCGTAGTTTTTGAACATCGGTTCAAGCTCTGACGGAGGCCCCGGAAGCATCATGACAAGCTTTTTATTCTTTGTTTCAAACACACATCCTGGCGCTGTTCCGTTATCGTTAACCAAAATGTGACAGCCTATCGGAAGCATGGCTTGATTTAGCTGATTTTCTGTTATGTGGTTTTTAAATTTAGCAATTAATTCGTCTTTGACATCTTCATGCATGACTAATTCTGTTCCGCAAGTTTTTGCCACAATCACTTTTGTCAAATCGTCTTGCGTCGGCCCTAGACCACCTGTTGTTATTATCACATCGCTTCTTTCAAGTGCAGTTTCTACCAACTGAGAAAGCCTTTTGGGATTATCCCCAACTGTTGAGGCATACAGCAAATTTACACCTATACCAGCTAGTGCCTTCGCTATAATTGTTGTGTCCGTGTTTACGACTTTTCCGAGAAGTAGTTCTGTTCCTACCGATATAATTTCTGCATTCATATAAATGCTCCGTTTCCTTTATTAAAAATTAATATCCAAAACCTCTAATTTTGACAATGCATCTTCAAGTAAGGCCTCTTCATCAAGTGCAGTTTCAGCCGCCAATACAATTTTAATCGGTGGTTTTGTCCTTGGATGTTTTGGTGTGAAAATGGTACAACAGTCTTCAAAAGGCTCTATAGAAATATCAAATGTCCCAATTTTTCTTGCTATTTTGACAATATCCTCTTTGTCGCTTCCGATTAACGGTCTAAATATTGGCATATCTGCCGCACTGTCGGTGCATGCTATCGCTTGTATTGTTTGGCTTGCCACCTGACCTAGGCTTTCACCCGTAATCAGTGCGTGACACTCGTAATTTTTAGCAATTTTTTCTGCCGCTTTCATCATGTATCTTCTTAAAATAACGGTGTTCAAATCGGCTGGGCATTTGTCTCTTATTTCCTCTTGAACATGCGTAAAGTTCACTGTTACCATTTTAATTCTTCCAGTGTAATCTGTCAATGCTTTTAAAAGCCTTACAACTTTGTCATGCGCCCTTTCACTTGTATAAGGAGGACTTGCAAAGTGAATAGCCGTAAGTTCGACGCCTCTTTTTGCCATCATCCATGCAGCTACAGGACTGTCGATTCCACCGCTAATCATTATAGCAGCCTTGCCGCCTGAGCCTACCGGTATTCCACCCGCTCCTTTTTTTACATCGGCATGAATATATGCACCTTTTTCTCTTATTTCAACCTTTACGATAACATCGGGATTATGGACGTCCACCGAAAGATTATCAAAGTTTTCAAGTATATATCCACCGACTTCTGCACTGATTTCTGGAGATTGCAGCGGGAATTTTTTGTCCGAGCGCTTGCTTTCCACTTTAAAAGTTTTCACGGACAAAAGTCTATCTTCAAGGTAAGAAACCGCAGTTTCTCTAATGTTTTCTATATTTTTTTCGCAGATAACTGCCTTTACATATGCGCTAATTCCAAAAATCTTGCCGACTTTTTCTTCACACTCGTCTAGGTCGCAGTCCTCAGATTTTGGTGTTATATAAACCGTGGACTGAGCCGAATATATATCGTATTCATTATTTGAAGAGATTCTTCTCTTAATATTCTTTAAAAGAAGATTTTCAAACGATTTTCTATTTAGTCCTTTGAGTACAATTTCTCCGAGTTTTATTAGTATTACTTCATTCATATCATATATGTGCAATATTTTCCAGTCCTTCTTTCAGATGAAAAATAAGTGCATCTACATCCTCTCTATTATTATTTGGTGAAAAACTCACCCTTACCGAACTTTCTATTTCTTTTGGTGAAAGCTCCATCGCACTTAGAACCGCACTTGGCTTTGAGCCAGAGCACGCTGAGCCTACTGAAACGTATATTTCTCTTTCGGAAAGATAGTGAAGCATGGTTTCGCCCCTTACTTTCATAAGGGAAAAGTTCAGTATGTATGGACTTGCATTATCTGGTGAATTAATCTTTATGTATGGAATTTTTTTAAGCTCTTCTCTTAAAAATTCATTGAGCGCTTTCACTTCATTTTCCCGCTTATATAAGCTTACAGCTTCTGAAAATGCTACAATTCCAGGCAAATTTTCTGTTCCCGACCTTATGTTTTTCTCTTGGCCACCACCTAGCAAAAGCGGCTTGATTCTCTTATTTTTTGCTATATATAATGCGCCTGTACCCTTCATTCCGTGGACTTTGTGGGCGCTGATACTAACTAAATCTATGCCGAGTTTTTTTATATTTAGTTTATTCTTTAAAAAACCTTGCACATTATCGGTATGAAATAGTGCCCTTGGCGCTTTTCTCTTAATCGCTCCCGCTACTTCTTCAAGCGGTAATATCGCACCCGTCTCGTTATTAACTGACATCAAGCTTACAAGGATGGTTTTTTCATTTACGGCATTAAAAACATCTTTTTTACTTATGTTTCCAGATTTATCTGGTTTTAAAAAAACAACTTCAAAACCCATTTCGGAAAGCTTTTTCAGTGACTCTTTAACCGATGGATGTTCTATCTCAGAACTTACAATCCTGTTTCCGTTTCTTATGTTTTGAAGTGCAGCGCCTAAAATCGCAGTGTTATTGCTCTCGGTACCCCCTGACGTGAAAATCAACTCCCCTTCGTTTACCGAAAGGGAATTAATTATTGTCTCACGAGCTTTTCTAAGTTCTTTTTCCGCACTAAATCCTAAAGAATGAAGTGAAGAGGGATTTCCGAAACACTCGGTCATTATCCACATCGCTTTTTTAGCCGCATCTATATTAACTTTTGTGGTTGAGCTGTTATCAAGATAATGCATTTAATCTCCGTTGTTAACCTGCTGGTGTAGTATTTTCTGTTGTTCCCGCATCGGGAGTCGTTGTACCTGGATCTGTAGGTGTTGTATTCGGGTCAGTTGGTGTTGTCGTACC
>CAYJFP010000021.1:12767-38312 GCA_964369415.1 uncultured Eubacteriales bacterium
GGATCTGTAGGTGTTGTATTCGGGTCAGTTGGTGTTGTCGTACCTGGATCTGTAGGTGTTGTTGTGCCTGGATCAGGTGTGGCTTCAGGTGCTGGAGTTGCATCTGGGCCTTTTACTATGACTTGCTGCATAGGTGAATAGCTTGAAGACTTAAGTTCTTCTACCAAAACTGTCTCATCACCTAGGTAGAATATTCTTTCGGCAGCGGCATAGGAACCATTGCTACCATAAGTCTTAACATATGAAGTACCTGGCTCCATTGTCTCATCTACAATGTATTTAGGTGCTCCCATTGCTATTGAACCTGTATACCAAGAGTCAACTTCTATTCTATCCCAACCTTCTTGCTTTGTTCCGTAAATATTTGCTGTTAGTTCTACTCCCTCCATATACATTTCTAAATATATAGGAGTATCAAAATTATTTTTAAATTTAAAGTCGTAGTTATTATAATTAACCATTGCATCAAGCCCAATAGGTACATAAGATGCAGGATATGCATGTGGATGTCTTTCTACAATTTCAAGACCAGCTAATAAAACCGCCATATAAAGAGTAGAAGATGTTTGGCAAATTCCTCCACCATACATTGGAACATATTCACCGCCGGCGATTCCGTTTGCTGCCAAAAATCCTGAGCCGTTATATGTGCTGTCACCAACTGTTCCGTGGAATGAGAATACTTCACCAGGCTGTAATACTAAGCCTGATATTCTACTTCCAGCTTCTGCCATATTGTGGTTTCCGTTTGCATTGTTAGTTGAAATTGTTGTATATGTTGAAACTTGAAGATAAGTTTCCTGTAAACTTGCCATTTGCACTTCGGCTTCTACAGGTTCAATTACGACATCAACATTTCCGCTTTTTCCGCTGTCAAAAACTGCTTTTACGTCATTTTTTAATTTTTTAATATCAAGTGTCGCTCCGTCTACATCCTCTACAAATGAAAATGCGCCGTCAACAAAACCTTCAACCTCGGCATTTTTAGCATCTTTAATATATTTTTCAGCCTCAGCACTTAGAATATCTTCTAGTTTTGCTTCATCAATTTCATATCCGATGTCAAAACTGCCGCCCTCGGTATTCAATATAACTTCACCTAAAAGCTCATCAATAACATGAGTATAGCCAACTTGTGATGCCGTTAATTTGAGTACTTCTTCTCCAAAATTAACCGTAACCGCAAGTTTGTCCATTTCTCCTTCAAGATATGTTAAACAAGCGCTCATAGCTTCTTCTATTTGCAAGCCTGATACATCTATTCCCTCTACAACTGTGCCCTCAGCCATTGTCGCTGGTGGCAATACTTTGTCCTCTTCTGGTCCAAAAAATGAACATGCAGTAAGTAGCATTAACGCACAAATTATAAACACAAATTTAAAAATTCCACTTTTCATATATAATCATCCTTTTTAGAATAAATCTTTAGTATTTTTATCATAAATCAGTATAAATCTCATACTATATAATATCTCTAATTAATTATACTTTTTTTGTCGAACTTTGTAAATAGAAAAATAGAAATAATTCTGAATTTTTCTTAAATTGTTGAAAGTGGTATTTAAAACCAACATATAATAGTTTTAGAAGTTAAAATTAAGGAAAGAATAATAGATGAAAATTAAATCTAATGCTATTATATGAAAAAAGTTAAGAAATAATATTAATTTTGAGAAAGGAAAGAAAAAAATGAATGAGGACCGATTACTTCGCAGAATCAGCAATATTCTTCACTGTAATTATTTATCGGACTTGCATTTTAACAGGAAGTATTTAAACCAAAATGCTATAAAGCCAATATTAAGAATCAAAAAAGAAGCTTACTCTGTTGAAGACTGGGAAAAAGCCATTTCTTATATAACAGACAAAGATGTAAACTGCAATTCCGTAGATGAGGCAAAGAGTATTTTACTGGATTTTTACAAGTGAAAAAAACCTCGTATCACTTAGCTGATACGAGGTTTTCACTGATTTATTCACCAAATAATTCTTTTAGTTTTCCAAAAAAGTTTTTACGCTTTTGATAGTTTTTTTCATCGCCTAAACTGTCAAACTCTTTTAAAATTTCTTTTTGCTTTTTGTTTAAATTTTTGGGTATCTCAACCGTGATTTGAACATATTGGTCTCCTTTATGTCTTCCTCTTAGGCTTTGTATACCCTTTCCTTTAAGTTTGAATACATCTCCTGGCTGTGTGCCTTCGTGCACATCATAACTTACCTTACCGTCGAGCGTCGGCACAATTATCTCTGCTCCAAGCGCCGCTTGTGTAAAGGTAATTGGCATTTCGCACCATACATCATTGCCTTTTCTTTTAAAAATCGAATGAGGTCTTACCGATATATATACATGAAGGTCGCCATTTGGCCCCTTATTTGCGCCGGCATTTCCTTGACCTTGAACATTTATTACTTGCTCATCGTCAATACCCGCTGGAATGTTGACTTCGATACTCTTTTTTCTTCTAACTCTTCCTTTGCCATCACAAGTTTTACATGGTTTTTCTACTATTTTACCACTGCCTTTACACTTGTCACAAGCTTGCGAAGACTGAACCACACCAAATGGTGTTCTTTGATTTATCTTTACTTGTCCAGTTCCGCCACAATTCGGACACGATTTAGGATGTGTGCCTTTTTCAGCTCCTGTACCATCGCAGTCACTACAGTTTTCTATCTGCTGATATTCGATGACTTTTTTCACACCTTTAGCCGCTTCTTCAAAGCTTATAAAAATGCTGGTTTCGCAGTCGGTACCTCTTCTGGGTGCATTTGGATTCGCACGCTGCCTCCCGCCAAAACCACCACCAAAAAAGCTGTCGAATATATCAGAAAAATCAAAACCTCCACCTTGGAACGGATTTCCACCACCGGCACCGCCTCCAAAGTTTGGATCGACACCTGCATGACCGAACTGATCGTATCTTGATTTTTTATCTTTGTCTGAAAGCACTTCGTAAGCCTCGTTAAGCTCTTTAAATTTGTGCTCAGCTTCTTTGTCACCTGGATTTAAGTCCGGATGATATTTTTTAGCGAGTTTTCTGTAGGCTTTTTTAATTTCGTCATCATTTGAACTTTTATTAAGCCCCATTACCTCGTAATAATCACGTTTATCTGGCAAGTGTCTCTCTCCTTAACTAAATATACTTTATGTATAGCCAATTTCTTAAAGCCCAATAAGTTTTAAGAATTCAGCTAAGCTTAAACGTAGTCTGAGGGGGATTAAAAATCCCCCTTAAACCATTATATTATTTTATTAAAATTAGTTTACATCTTTAAAGTCAGCGTCGTAAACATCGCCTTCAGGAGCAGCTCCTGCATTTGGATCTTGGTATGCAGCATTAGGATCTTGATACGCTGCATTTGGATCTGCCTGAGCTTGCCCAGCTGCACCTTGATATAGTTTCTCACTAACAGCGTGAACAGCTTTTTGAAGCTCGTCAGTTGCTGTTTTGATAGCCTCTACATCAGCGCCTGCCATTTTTTCTCTTACAGCTGCTACTTTAGAGTTGATTTCGTTTTTATCTTCGTCTGTTAGTTTATCTGCGCTGTCTGAAACAAGTTTTTCAGATGTATAGCAAAGATGTTCTGCTGTATTTTTAACATCTACTTCTTCACGGCGTTTTTGGTCTTCTTGTGCAAATTGCTCTGCATTTTTAACCGCTGCATCAATATCTTCTTTACTCATATTTGTAGAAGAAGTGATAGTGATGTGCTGAACTGTACCTGTTCCTAAGTCTTTAGCAGTAACATTTACAATACCGTTTGCATCTATATCAAATGTAACTTCGATTTGTGGAATTCCTCTTGGAGCTGGCGCAATACCGTCAAGTTTGAATAAACCGAGTTGTTTATTGTCTTTTGCAAATTCTCTCTCGCCTTGTAAAACATTTACTTCAACCTGTGTTTGGTTGTCGGCAGCTGTCGAGAAAACTTGGCTTTTCTTTGTAGGAATTGTTGTGTTTCTGTCTATGATTCTTGTCATGACTCCGCCCATTGTCTCAAGACCTAGTGATAGTGGAGTAACATCAAGAAGTAGTAAACCTTGAACTTCTCCGCCTAAAACACCCGCTTGTAAAGCCGCACCAATGGCAACACATTCATCTGGGTTAATTCCTTTAAATGGCTCTTTTCCTATAAAGCTTTTAACAGCGTCTTGAACAGCTGGAATTCTTGAAGAACCACCAACCATAAGAACTTTGTTAATTTCGCCTATTTGTAGACCTGAATCTTGTAGAGCTTGACGAACAGGACCCATTGTTTTTTCAACTAAGTCTGCTGTAAGTTCGTTGAATTTCGCTCTTGAAAGAGTTAAATCTAAGTGTTTAGGACCTGTTGCATCTGCCGTGATAAATGGTAAGTTAACATTTGCACTTGTCATTCCTGAAAGCTCGATTTTAGCTTTTTCAGCGGCTTCTTTAAGTCTTTGCATAGCCATTTTATCGTTTCTTAAGTCTACGCCTTCAGTAGCTTTAAAGCTATCTGCAAGCCACTCGATAACTCTGCTGTCAAAGTCGTCTCCACCTAGTCTATTGTTACCAGCTGTAGCTAAAACTTCTTGAACGCCGTCGCCCATTTCGATAACTGATACGTCGAATGTAC
This sequence comes from uncultured Eubacteriales bacterium, assembly GCA_964369415.1. Lineage (GTDB taxonomy): Bacteria > Bacillota > Clostridia > Oscillospirales > Acutalibacteraceae > SIG603. The sequence continues at coordinate 17,367 of CAYJFP010000021.1, forward strand.
CGCCGCCTAAGTCGTAAACCATGACTTTTTGGTCGTTATCTTTGTCTATACCATATGAAAGAGCAGCCGCTGTAGGCTCGTTGATGATTCTTTTTACATCAAGACCTGCGATTTTACCTGCGTCTTTTGTAGCTTGACGTTGCGCATCTGTAAAGTACGCTGGAACTGTGATAACTGCACTTGTTACAGTGTCTCCTAAATATGCTTCTGCATCTGCTTTAAGCTTTTGAAGAATCATCGCAGAAACTTCTTGAGGAGTGTAGTCTTTTCCATCGATAGAAACTTTATAATTTGTTCCCATTTCTCTTTTAATAGAAGAAATTGTTCTGTCAGGATTTGTGATAGCTTGACGCTTTGCCACTTGGCCTACCATTCTTTCGCCTGTTTTTGAAAATGCAACTATAGAAGGAGTAGTTCTTGCGCCTTCTGCATTTGCTATAACTACTGGTTCGCCACCTTCAATAACTGCTACACATGAGTTTGTTGTACCTAAATCGATTCCTATGGTTTTTGCCATAAAAAACACCATCCTTTAATTAATTTAATTTATTTTTTTAGTTTGCCACTTGTACCATGGCGTATCTTATTACCTTGTCACCGAGCATATAGCCCTTTTGGAAAACCTCTGTAACTGTATTCTCTTCAAACTCTTCGTTTTCTATATGAGAAACAGCGTTGTGTAAATCGGGGTTAAATTTGTCTCCGACTTCGCCAATTTTTGTAACGCCTAACTTTGAAAAACAGCCTTCGAATTGATTTTTAATCATTTCTATGCCCTTAACCAAATCTTCAGCACTCGCATTTTCTTGCCCTAAAGCTCTTTCGATATTATCTGCTACAGGCAAAACAGCATTTACTGCATCCGATGTGGCATTTGCATATGCCATCACTTTTTCATTTTGGCTTCTTTTTCTAAAATTATCGTACTCTGCAAGAACTCTTAGGTGCACCTCTTTGTATTTTTCAAACTCTTCTTTTAGTCTTTCGAGTTCCTCGTTTTCTTTGGAAGTCTTTTTCTTTTTCTTTTTTTCTTCCTTTGCTTCTTTTTCAGAAACTTCGTTTTCTATAACTTCATCTTTCTCTTTTTCCACTTGTATTCTCCTTTCAGATAAAATCTCTTTAATCATGCATCTTCATTAATAAATTCAGTGAAGCTTTCACCTATATAATCTGCGGCATATTCTAATTCAGAAATAATTTTGGGGTAATCCATTCTAATAGGTCCCACTATGGCAATCACACCCTCACATTTTCCGGATATAAAATATTTAGCACTCACAATTCCTGTATCCCTTAGATTATAAAACATATTTTCTCCGCCTAAGAGAACTGATATTCTCGTAGGAAGATTCATAAACGTCTCTCTTAATAAGCTCGAATCACTTATTAGTCCCGAAATATCAGAAAGACTCTCCTGAGACAAATGATTTTGCACATATAAATTAGCCTCTCCCCTTACAATTATCTCTGTCTTGACAGTTTCCTTTACCGCTTCGTAAAATGCCAAAATCGCATTTGTCATCAGCGCTGAAACTTCCCCCAGTGAAACTGCAAAACTTTGTAAAAATGCGGGAGTAACAACCGAAAGCTCTATTCCCATAAGCTTTTTGTTAAAAGCCCTAAAGAACACTCTTAGCATATCTTGATTCAAATCAAATTCACACTTAAACACTCGGCTTACAACCGTACCGACCGAGCTTAAAAGAATAAGCACCGCTCTTCGTCTGCTAATTTGCACAAACTGAATCGCCTTTATCCTACTGCTATTGTCTCCTGGTTTGCTTATAATGCACGCATACTTTTCAGATAAAATCTCAGCGACTTTATAAAGTAGCTGTTCGGGGTCCGACGATGAAAACTCAAAGTCAAATCTCTTCTTTTGTTCTGAAGCTATTTTCCTTTTATTTTCACTTTCATTGATATATGCCCTAAAACCCATCCCAGATGGAATCCTACCCGCCGATGTATGTGGCTGTTCAAGAAAACCAATTTCAGTAAGTTCTGCCATTTCATTCCTTACAGTAGCCGAGCTGACTCCGATTTCACTTGCAATAAGTTTTGAGCCGACAGGCTCGCCGTATTCAAGATAATATTTAATTATAGTGTTCAAAATTTTCAGCTTTCTCGGTGTTAGGTTCATGTTATCACCTCGTTTCACCGATTTAGCACTCTACACTTTCGAGTGCTAAGCCTTGATAATAATTTACCACTTGCAGGCCAAAAAGTCAATATAGTATTTGTAAATAGTTTGTGAATAATGCATTTGACTTTAACTGACTATTATTTTTAAATTATTAAAAACTTGTAATCTTTATATTTTTGTGGTATTATACCAAATAGTAATGAATTTGAAAGGAATGTTTTAATGAAAAAACTACTATCACTGCTTATTTTGCCGGCAGTAATATTATCTTTTGCTGCATGTTCTTCAGCAGAAGAATCCTCCTCTTCTTCAGAAGTGAGCGCATTGGCATCGGAAACTTCTGAAAGCGAAGTAAGCGCAAGCGAATCGCCAGAACCTACAGAAGAGCCAGAAACCGAATTTTCGGAAAATACAAACCCACTTACAGGTTTACCAACCCTATCAGACGAAGCTATAGACACTCGTCCAATAGCCGTAACAGTCAACAACTCAGAGTCTAATCTGCCACAATACGGCATTGCCGATGCCGATATAATCTTTGAATTTCCTGTTGAAGGAAACATGACAAGACTTATGGCGATGTATGCCGATTATACAGTAGTCCCAGATATATGTTCTATTAGAAGTGCAAGATATTACATGCCTATGGTTTCAGAAGGTTTCGATGCCGTCTATATTCACTGGGGAATCAACCCGACTCTTGCAGCTGCTACAGTAGCCGAACTTGGCATGGATAATATCGACGGAAACTATGGCGGAAATATTTTTGCAAGAGACCAAGATAAACTTAACAGCGGTTATGCACTAGAGCATACAGGTATGCTTATAGGTGAGCAGTTACCAAGCTATCTTGAAAACAACGGCTACGACATGCAAATTGACGAAGACAAGACTGATTTCTTCTTTAATTTCAACCAAACAGCTGTAGTTCCAGACGGAGACGCCATGACAAGCTTTACTGTTGATTTCCACGGATATTTCAGCGATTTCACCTATGATGAAGAAAACGCCGTCTACCTAAAAACTCACAACGGAAACCCACATATGGACAGTAATACAAACACACAACTTGCCTTTACTAACGTCATCGTGCTTGAAACACCTGTCGGAGTCGCCGATGCAAGTGCAGATTTAAAATCTATTGACGTAACAGGAACAAACAAAAGCGGAAGCTACGTTTCGCAGGGAGTGCTTCAAAGCATCACTTGGACTAAAGAAAGTGCTACCGATACTCTAAAACTCTTTGACGAGGACGGAAACGAACTCTTTATCAATCCAGGCAAAACTTATATATCCTTCGGGTCATAAATTCAATATCGTTAACATTATAAAGTGAATGGGCAAAACCATTCACTTTTTCATTTATTATTGTTATTAATAACTATCTGTGCTACAATATTTTAATTATTAGTAAAGGGGTGTTTTTATGATTTTCGAAAAAATCAAAGATAAAGTATTTATCGAAAAAGGCTGGTCACCTGATAAAAAATACCTTGCAGTAGCAGATACTGGTGAAAAATTTTTACTCAGAATCAGCCCACATGAAAAGCTTGAATATCGCCGCAAGTTATTCGGCATTCTTAAAGAACTTTCGCTAAAAAACATCTCCATGAACCACGCTATTGAAATGGGAATTTGCTCTGAAGGTGTCTACACCATATTTTCTTTTATAGACGGAAGCGACGCCGAAGACGTAATTCCCCTTTTACAAATTGATAAACAGTACCAACTTGGTATAGACGGCGGCAAAATGCTTAAAGAAATCCACTCTATTCCCGCACCTGAAGATACTGAAGATTGGCACAGTTATTTTAATAAAAAAACAGATAAGAAAATCGAGAAATACTTAAACTGCGGCATAAAATTTGACGGCGACGATAAAATCCTTTCTTACCTTGCCAAAAACCGTGACCTTTTTCTCAATCGTCCTTTATGCTTTCAGCACGGCGATTATCATATAGGAAACATGATGATAGAAAACGAAAAATTGGTCGTAATAGATTTTGACCGCTACGACTTCGGCGACCCGTGGGAAGAGTTCAACCGAATTGTATGGTGCGCTCAGGCTTCACCTAGCTTTGCTAGTGGTATAATCGACGGATATTTTGATAGCAATGTGCCTTTACTTTTTTGGAAGTGCCTTGCCTTTTACATAGCCGCAAACACGCTTTCTTCCATTTACTGGGCGATTGATTTTGGACAAAGTGAGATAAACACCATGCTTAACCAGTCTAAAGATGTTCTATCTTGGTATGATAATTTTGAAAATGTCGTTCCAACTTGGTATAAAAATATTTAAATAGATAAAACCTCATGCGGTAGTTTTTTCACTATCACACGAGGTTTTTATTATTTCTTAAAGAGAAATTTTTTAGCCGCTGGGTGAAGCCTTGAATAGTAAATATATCCAAGTCCTTTGAGTGCTCCGTCATACAAAACAAACACTACATTCGCCGCTAAAAGCAGTACAATCAGTGTAAAATCACCCAGAATCTCTATGCTTTCTATCGGTATTCCAAGCACAAACGTGACTATAAAATAATCAGCCACTGCGGCGGTATTAAATATAATAATCTTAATTACATAGGCTAAAACCTTGCTTTTTATTCTGCTTAAAGTGCTATATAAAACAGGATAATACCCAAAAAACAGCACATATATAAACATCGCCTCTCTATCTGCCGTAATAAAAAACGACAAAATAGCGACCAACAAATACACACCATAGGCATACTTCTCAGAACACTCTATTATCACAGGGATAAGTATACACCCCGCAATAGCTGGCAATGCAATACTTGCAATCGGAATAACTCCAGCAAGCGCCATAACTACGAGTGAAATAGCTCCACATATCGCAGAAAAAACAAGTTTTACATTTGAATTAGCAGCAGGCAATCAGGTCACCACCCATACATTCACAACAGCAGTCGGCGCAGATAAGTGACGAGCACATGTCACAGCTGTTACAGCCGCCTGCTCTTCCGCCTTGCATATTTGGATTATACCCGCCGTATGCACCGCCTCTTTGATTCATCGACTGGTTAAGAGCCGACCTATATTCCATGTTTGAAGGATCCATCTGGCATGCTCTTGAGAAGTGAGTTTTAGCCTCTTCAAGCCACCCTCTTCTATAAAGAACAGAACCTTTTAAGAAATACCACTCTGCATTTCTTCTATCTGGCGGAACTCCGTTTAAGATTTGTTCTGCATCTGCAATTCTTCCCGAATTGATAAAATTTCTTACATCGGCATAGTTTGAAGAAGTATTAGCGCCTGAATAACCGCCTGCACTTCCGGCATATCCGCCAGTTTTTTTATTTTTTCTTCTTGCAACTATCTCATCATACGCCTCGTTGATCTCTTTCATCTTTTCATCTGCAAGATCAGCAAGTGGACTTTGCGCATACTGGTCCGGATGATATTTTTTCGCAAGAGTTCTATAAGCTTCTTTTACCTCTTCGTCTGTAGCATTTGGAGAAACCCCCAGCACTTTATATGGATCTGACATCAATTAAGAGAGCAAAAGGCACTGCCTTCGCTCTGCCACCACCTTTCAAAACTTTTCTGATTTTCTTCTCTTTTTATCTCTGACATGCAAAAATAAAATTTCTTTTTGAATTTGGGCTAAACCCAATTTAAGTATATTCTCTGTAATTCCGCCGTAGCGAAAAGAACTTAACAAATTAACCGAACTACTAAGCATAGCTGCATTATTGTTTAGCATTTCATTCGCCTTTTCCTCTGCTTCTTTCAGCTTTTCTTCCTCTATTATTTCCCCTTTTAACTCAAAATAATTAATCAAAGGGTTAAAGGCCTTATCTTTAAAATCTTTTTGCAAATCATCCGCTGCATCCATTAGATAAATCCATCTTCCAAGAAAATATCCAATTTGACTAAGCACTAATTTTTGCTCTTCATCTATCTCCGAAAAAATCTTTGAAAGAGCGTTTGCAGTAGGTTCACAGCATTCATCTATGCACGGATTCTCTGATTTCTCAATTTCATTTTGTCTTTTTGTCATCTCTTTAAGCGCTAAATCAAAACTTGGATAATCTTTAGCCGCTTTTTTTGCACTTCCTTTAATAAAAGGCATAAGCATTCTTGATGAAAGCGACTTAAAAAAGCTCTCGTCCTTAATATTATCTAGTATTTTGTGATAAGTCATTAGAACCGTCAGCGCCGCACCTTTGTGATACGCCTGATTTTCCTCTGATATGTAGTTGCACCTTTTCATCGGATTGACAACACATCTGCCTTTTCTCACCTTCGGACAAGTTTTCGTTAAATCAAGACAAAGTAAGGTATAAAATGTAAGGTCGTAATTCAGTGCCATTCTCGTAAAAACATTGTATCTTTTTCCAAGAGTTCGACACAAAGTGCAGTATACCGCCTTATATTCTTCATATTCGCCCACTAACATCATGGTTTTATAAGGTCTTACATATCCAAACATATATTTTATCCTTTCATTTCATAAAGTTATATTACAATAAAGGCTTAATGAGTTGTTGAACACATTGTAAACTTTTTAGGTGTAAACTAAAAATGATGTCATTTTTGTGGCAATTATATGCTGATTATTTGTCTTTTTTTATTGTAAAGTGTCTTTGATCCAAGATAAAGCGATACAAAACACGATAGGCAAATCACTGTAGCTATGATAATCATTATTCCGATTTGATAAAGAATCGCCGTCGTCGGTATCGTGCCCGACAAAATTTGCCCTGTCATCATTCCAGGCAGTGAAACGATTCCCATTCCCACCATAGAATTCAGTGTTGGTAAAATTGCGGTTTCAAGCGCCTGCCTTACAAATGGGATAAGTATTTTTGGGGACGAAACTCCTATAGATGTCAATGCGGATATTTTTCGCCTTTGCTCTTTTATACTTTCTCGAAAAGTTTTTAGTGCTAGGGTCATTCCTGTCATCATGTTTCCCATTACCATTCCAGAAATTGGTATCACATACTGGGCGTTTAGCATGTCTTGTCCTACTATTATGACCACAAAGAACAACACAAAAACTATCCCACATGTCGCCATTGAAACAGCTATGATTATTTTGAATTTTCTATTTAATTCTTTGTTCTTTGAAAAAACTCGCCAAACACTAAACCCCACCATTATCACTAGATACGAGACTGTAAATAACGGGTGTGGATTTTCAAAAATATATGTAAGTAAAAATCCAGCTATTATCAGCTGAACGGTCATTCTTACCGAGCCTATTATCAATAATTTAAGCTGATTTACGCCACATTTTTTCATTATAATTCCGACTATTACAAGAAGTATATACACTATGGAAAACTGCAAAACTCCAAGCTCTGCTACATCATTCACTGTTTATCCCTCCTGTCAAATTTAATGATTCTATCGGCAAATTCATCTGAAAGTTCATCGCTATGACAAATGATAAGTGCAGTTATCGAGTTGCTTTTACAAAAGTTCTTTAAACTCTCCAAAAGCACTCTTGCGGTCTTACTATCAAGCGCCGAGGTAGGCTCGTCAAGGAGTAAAACTTTAGGCAAAAACGAAAGACAAGTGGCAAGAAAAACCCTCTGTCTCTCTCCTCCTGACAGTTCGGTACAGTTTTTGTCTAGTTCAAAATTCGCCTTGCACACCGATAGATATTCTTTCATTTTTTCTTCACTTATAAGCTTTTCTTCTCTATATTCATAGAAGAGTTTGAAGTTTTCTTTAATGCTTAAATCGAACAAAAAGACATCTTGTGTCGCAAGCAAAACTTTTTTTCTGTACTCGAGCACGTCTAAATCTAAAATATTTTTGCCTTCAAAAAATATTTCGCCCTCTGAAGGCAAAACACTTGCATTTAGCATTTTTAGGTACGTGCTTTTTCCACATCCGCTTTCACCTACTAAAAAACAAAACTCGCCTTTTTTAATATCTAAATCCTTGTATTTAATAATATCAAGAAATCTTAAGTTTTTTGTGACTATCATTTAAACCAAACCTTTCTCATATATTTGGAATTTCAGAGAGCTCTTTAATTTTCTTTTTCGCTTCCTTTAAAACCTTTTTTCCCTTTGGCGTTATGTGATAATACTTTCTTATTTTTCCGTTAATTGTAACCTTTTCAGTCTCTAAAAGCCCATCTTTCTCGAGCCCGTGAAATATAGGGTACATCGTTCCCGCCGTCATGTCGTATCCATGATTTTTCAGCTCCTCTATCATCCACGATCCGTAAATAGGTTCTTTTTTTGCATGATAGAGTATGTGAACTTGAATAAATGCTAAAAATATTTTTCTAAGTAATGGTTCCTGCATATAAAAATCCTCCTATGTGTTTTTGTATTGAATGTCAATATCGAATTTCTGTATAGAAGGATTGTATCACATTATTTTTTAACAGTCAAGACTTAAAACTACAAAACATGGTAACTATTAAGGTAAAAAAATAAACTCCCACCATAAATAGTGAGAGTTTCTTTCTTATCTGCTACTGAGCATACGCTTTTATTTTGTCAGTTAATTTAGGTGAAAGCTTGAGATATATTTCATAAAAGTCATCATCGTTATGAGCGTACAAAGTTTCACTTTCATTTCGTTCCATCAGCCAATCACTGATAATCATTAAATCGGAAATAATTAGATTTACATCATATTCAAATCCATCCTCGCTACCGACTGAGCTTAGAACATATTCTTCAAGCGCCGATATATAAAAATCTATAACCGCACCGTACTCCATACTATGTGTCGTTTCACTCACGCTTTCATAATATTGCACCGAAGAATTAAGCTCTTCTATGGCGTAAAACACCTGGTTTACTGTCGGATTATCATCCTCTAAACCATGCACCGCATTAGAAAACGAAACCTGATAATTATTTATAGTTGTTTGGTTTTCGGCATAGTTCATTTGCTTTTCGTTGTTCAATTCATTCACTAAATACACCGAGAAAGTTACGGAAACAATCGATACTACTAAGAGTACAAACGTCATGACTTTCCACTTTTTCATCTTTACCACACCTCATACTAACAAACTATTTTAGCAATTTTTTAAGATACATTCCCGTGTATGACTTTTTGCTTTTTGCAATTTTTTCTGGAGTTCCACTGGCGATAATTTCTCCGCCTTTATCTCCTCCTTCAGGACCTAAGTCAATTATATAGTCGGCAGTTTTGATTAAATCTAAGTTGTGCTCGATTACTAAAACCGTGTTTCCCGTATCGACTAAAGTTTGAAGCACTTCTATCAATTTGTGAACGTCCGCTATGTGAAGTCCTGTTGTCGGCTCGTCGAGTATATAAATCGTTTTTCCAGTCGCCCTTTTGGAAAGTTCTGTCGCAAGCTTCACCCTTTGTGCTTCACCGCCCGAAAGTGTTGTCGAAGACTGCCCAATTTTGATATAGTCAAGTCCTACATCAAAAAGCGTTTGCAGCTTTCTTTTTAGTTTTGGAATGTCCGCAAAAAATTCAAGTCCTTCTTCTACCGTCATCTCGAGCACATCGTGAATCGTTTTGCCCTTGTACTTTACTTCAAGAGTTTCCCTGTTGTATCTTTTGCCCTTACACACGTCGCAAGTCACATAGACATCGGGCAAAAAGTGCATTTCAATTTTGAGTATTCCGTCACCTTGACAAGATTCACACCTACCGCCTTTTACATTAAATGAGAATCTGCCTGGGCCAAAACCTCTGATTTTAGCCTCCTTTGTCGATGAAAAAAGCTCTCTAATATCGGTAAAAAGACCAGTATATGTCGCTGGATTTGAACGAGGTGTCCTACCAATCGGACTTTGATTTATATCAATAACTTTATCAAGAAATTCAGTTCCTTCGATTTCTTTATGCTTTCCACAAACCGCCTTTGCGCCATTTAGAACAACAGAAAGCTTCTTGTACAAAATCTCATTTATAAGTGAGGATTTTCCAGAACCCGAAACACCTGTTACCGCCACAAAAGTACCAAGCGGTATTTCAGCGCTTACATTCTTAAGATTGTTATGCGAAGCGCCGATTATTTTAAGCTTATTGCCGTTTCCTTCTCTTCTTTTTTCTGGCAATTCTACACTTTTTTTGCCACTTAAATACTGCCCTGTTACAGAATTTTTGCACTTCATAATTCCGTTTACACTACCGTTATAAACGACATTTCCGCCGTGAATTCCCGCACCTGGACCTATGTCAATAATGTGGTCGGCTTCAACCATCGTGTCTTCATCGTGCTCGACGACTATTACAGTGTTGCCCAAATCCCTAAGTCTTTTTAAAGTCGCCAAAAGCTTGTGATTGTCCCTTTGATGAAGACCTATGCTGGGCTCGTCAAGAATATATAAAACCCCCATGAGTGACGAGCCGATATTTGTCGCAAGCCTTATCCTTTGGCTTTCACCACCTGAAAGTGTTCCCGACGACCTTGAAAGTGTGAGATATTCAAGTCCTACGCTTTGTAGAAAGCCTAGTCTTTCCTTGATTTCCTTTATTATCGGCTCTGAAATAATGGAATTTCTTTCTGAAAACTCAAGTTTATCAACAAAATTTAGAGACTCACTTACCGACATTGTGCAAAAATCGCTAATATTTATATCTCCAACTGTAACGGATAAAGCCTCTGGCGAAAGCCTTTTTCCACCGCATTTATCGCATGGAATAGCACTCATATACGCTTCAATTTCTTCCTTAATCCAGTTACTTTGTGTCTCTCTGAATCTTCTTTCAAGATTATTGATTATGCCTTCAAACGGTGCTTCGTAATTTCCGCTGCCGTACTCATTTTCTCTATGGAGTTTAATTTTTTCGCCCTTTGTTCCGTAAAGCAAGATATCCACTATCTTATCGGGCAAATCCTTTATTGCTGTCTCGAGAGAAAAGCCGTAATGCTCAGAAAGACCTTTCATATACATGGCGGCAATCGTGCTTCCCTCCATTGCCCAACCGCTTGCTTTTAATCCACCTTTTGTGATGGATAATTTCTTATTTGGAAGTATCAATTCGGGGTCAATTCGCATAAAAACGCCAAGACCTGTACATTTTTCGCACGCACCGAATGGATTGTTGAACGAAAACATACGAGGACTTAAGTCCTGAATGCCGACTCCATGCTCAGGGCACGCATAGTTTTGCGAAAACGTGATGTCCTCTTCTTCGGTGTTCACTATTAAAATTCCGCCCGAAAGTCCCGTTGCAGTCTCGATAGAATCAGACAGTCTTGACCTTATATCTTCTTTAATCACAAGCCTATCCACTATTATTTCTATGCTATGTTTTTTGTTTTTTTCAAGCTTTGGCGTATCGTTTAAGTCGTAGTTAAGGCCATCCACTCTAACTCTTACAAAGCCGCTTTTTTTCGCCGCTTCAAACTCTTTTACATGCTCTCCTTTTCTTCCTATTACCACCGGAGCAAGAATTTGAATTCTAGTTTTTTCTGGTAATTTTAACACTCTATCCACTATTTGATCAACCGTTTGACGGCTTATTTCTTTTCCGCAAATCGGACAATGTGGCGTTCCGACTCTTGCGTATAAAAGCCTTAAGTAATCGTAAATTTCTGTTACCGTACCGACTGTTGAACGTGGATTTTTCGATGTGGTTTTTTGGTCGATAGAAATAGCGGGCGAAAGCCCCTCTATATAATCGACATCTGGTTTTTCCATCTGCCCTAAAAACTGTCTTGCATACGAAGACAGCGACTCAACATATCGTCTTTGTCCTTCTGCATATATTGTATCAAAAGCAAGCGAGGACTTTCCAGAGCCTGAAAGACCCGTCAAAACCACCAATTTATCTCTTGGAATTTCTATGTCTATATTCTTTAAATTGTGCTCCCGTGCACCTTTTACCTTTATGGTTTTTGCCATTTTGTTTTACCTCTCTATGACTGTAGTTCCTTTATTTTATCTCTTAAAAATGCAGCATGTTCAAACTCAAGCAGTTTTGCTGCCACTTTCATTTCCTTTGTGTACTGTTCTATTAGTTGCCTTTTTTCGAGCGCACTTATCTTTCTCTTCGGCTTTTTATCGTCTTTATGAACCGAAATTTCAAGAATTTCACTTACTTTTTTATTTATCGTCTTTGGTGTAATTCCATTTTCCTTGTTGTATTTTTCCTGTATTTCTCTTCTTCTAAAAGTTTCATTTATCGCAATTTCCATTGAAGATGTAACCGTGTCAGCGTACATTATTACCTTGCCCTCTTCGTTTCTTGCCGCCCTTCCTATGGTTTGAATTAACGACCTTCTGCTTCTTAAAAATCCTTCTTTATCCGCATCTAAAATTGCGACAAGGCTGACTTCTGGAATATCCAAACCCTCTCTTAAAAGGTTTATTCCGACCAAAACATCGAATTCACCAAGTCTTAAATCCCTTATAATTTCCATTCTTTCAACCGTGTCGATATCGTAGTGCATATACTTTACTTTTATCTTAAAATCGGTTAAATATGTGGTTAAATCTTCTGCCATTTTCTTTGTAAGAGTGGTGATTAGCACCCTTTCTTTTTTCTCTACTCGAATATTAATTTCTGAAATCAAGTCGTCTATCTGCCCGTCTATCGGACGCACTTCGATTAAAGGATCAAGTAGTCCTGTCGGCCTTATAACTTGTTCAGCAATCAAAGCCGACTTTTCAGTTTCAAAGTCCCCAGGAGTGGCGCTTACGAACACAACTTGATTGATTTTATCGTAAAATTCATCGAAATTAAGCGGTCTATTGTCAAGAGCCGATGGCAATCTGAAGCCGTAATCTATAAGCTGCTCTTTTCTTGCCCTATCTCCTGCATACATCGCCCTAGTTTGCGGCAGTGTAACGTGAGATTCATCCACAAAAAACAAGAAATCTTCAGGAAAATAGTCAAAAAGCGTATAGGGTATCGAACCAGGTGGTCTACCCGACATTACTCTTGAGTAGTTCTCTATACCCTTACAAAACCCTATTTCTCTTAATAGTTCTATGTCGTATTTTGTCCTTTGTTCTATCCTTTGCGCTTCTACCAATTTACCTTCTGATTTAAAAAGCTCCACTCTTTCTTCCATTTCTCGTTGAAGCTCTGCAAGCGCCGATTCTAGTTTCTCAGGCGGCACGATATAGTGAGATGCGGGATAAATCGCAGCATGTTTAATTTCTGAAACCACTTCACCTGTTAGTGGAATGATTTCACTGATTCTGTCTATTTCATCTCCAAAGAATTCGACTCTTATCGCCTTATCTCCCGAGCCTGCGGGAAATATTTCCACCACGTCTCCCCTTACCCTAAACTTGTTTCTGACAAAATTAACATCGTTTCTCTCATACTGAATTTCCACGAGTTTTAAGAGTAAATCGTCTCTGCTTTTTTCCATTCCAGGTCTTAGTGAGACCACCATCGTTCTATAGTCAATCGGGTTACCAAGTGAGTATATGCATGACACACTGGCAACTATTATGACGTCTCGCCTTTCCGAAAGTGCCAAGGTGGCACTATGCCTTAATTTATCTATTTCATCATTAATAGCCGAGTCTTTTTCTATATAAGTATCGGTGTGTGCAATGTATGCTTCTGGCTGATAATAATCGTAGTACGAGACAAAGTATTCCACCGAGTTATCTGGAAAAAACTCCTTAAACTCCGAACAAAGCTGCGCCGCAAGCGTTTTATTATGTGCTAAAACAAGCGTCGGCCTTTGCAGTCTTTCGATTACATTCGCCATTGTAAAAGTTTTACCCGAACCTGTTACACCCAAAAGAGTTTGCTCTTTATTCCCTTCATTTATCGAATTTACTATCTTATCTATCGCCTCGGGTTGGTCACCCATCGGCTTATATTTTGACTTCAAATTAAATTTCATTCTCAAGCTCCAGTTCACTTTCAGCCGACATGGCTTCTAAAATTAGACTCTTTCTAAAATTGTCGGTGGCTCTAACTATATCAGAAATCCAACCGCTCTTTTTCATCGAAGTATAAGAGTCCTCGGTAAATACTATGTGGTCTTCTAAATTCATGTACAAAGATTCAAGCGCTATTTGAAGCTCTTTAGTCGCAACTACGTCATTTCTTGACGGCGCCGGACTACCACCTGTGTGATTATGTGCTATAAACGCGGTTTGCGCATCATAATTTATGCAAAGTGCAATCAAATCTTTTATATAAAGCGGCACATGCGTTATCGAACCCTTAAAAATAATGTCATTAAAGACTATTTGCCCCTTTGAATTCAACAGCATAGCCACTAGGCATTCTCTGTTCATCCCGATAAATTTCGGCCTCATATTTGAAATTGCCGAGTTTACATCAAACACTCTTTTAGAGCTTTTCTGCATGTCATCTACATAGTATCTTGCAAAATCGGGGATAGATTTTAAATATTTAGCAGTTTTCTCGTCCATTCCACGAATTTTCAATATATCTTCTATCGGTGCGTTCAAGGCTCTTGAAAATCCACCAAACTTACTGATTAACTTTTTGGCAAGGTCGTTAGAATTTTCCCTTTCGGCAAAACTTTCTAAAAGCAGTTCCATCATTTCTGTTTGACTTAAACTTTCCTTTTTCATTCTATCCATAAACACACCCCTTTTCTTTTAATTTGATTGTTCTAATATAAAATCATTATACTGTTTTTGGTATTCTTCAAAATAGCGCTTAAACCCTGCACTATATAGTTTATTTATCGCTTCTCCTATATTTTCTTCATAACTTTCTGCGCCTATTTTTATGGGATTAATCTCCTCAAGCACTACATTTTCTAAATTGGCCATTACGTTTTTAAGCCCTGTATCATCAAATCTAAAATAAGAACTATCCATAACCACCGCACTGCTATCGTATAAGCTTATTGCGTTTATATATTCTAGACTTACAGATGTGTGATACCTTTTATATGGTGCATAAACTGTAAACACTTCATTTGGGAACCCGACATTATTTTTTGTAATTCTACCACTAGAATCAAGACTGTAATCTACATCTTCTTCACCGTAGTGAAACGAATCATAAACTTCTCTATCAGAATAAAGTGCATTTAAAAACTCCATTGTTATAACATCTTTTTCTGATGTATTTGGTATGCAAAGTGCACCGCTACTGAGAGTATCTGTAAAAGTTAGTGGTGCTCTTCCGATGCTCTCAAACTTGATATTTTCGTTTGTGGCTGAGGTTTCACTGAAACCTTGAGACGGCAAAACACTTTGCGACTGTAATCCTTCTACCTCACCGCCCGTCAGAATATCTTCACTTATTAGTCCTGATTCATAAAAATTCCTAAAGTATTCCGCGTCACTTTTAAATTCCTCTGACTCGTAAAAAGAACTTATATTATTGTCTTTGTCAATTTTAATAAGCCCAAGATAATTTTCAACCGTAAAAGGATAAGTTTCATAAGTTCTGTGAAGCCAAGTCGGGATTCCAAAGGCACCATTAATCCATATTTTTCCGTCTGAATTCAATTCCACAATAGACAAAAGGATGTCATCGGTATCAAATTTTTCTGCTGAATTAGAAGTATATCCCATAGAATCATTAAAACCATTTAACGCCTTTTCCATAACGGGAATGCCTACCACTTGAGTGTTCACGCTCACTTTTTCCCAGTATTCTTCAGGAAAAAGTGCCCTTAACTCCTCTGTTATGACAAGCTCTTTTATGATTTCATTGTTCTTCATATACGACAGTTTAGGCATGTCCTGTGTATAATAAAACAAATCAAATTCTAAATCACTTTCTATCAAAAGTTCTATCTTTTCATCGTAGGTTTCTTCTGGATAAGTCCTAACTTCAATCCTGATATTTCTTTCGCTTAATACATTATTCACTTTCTCTGTCGAAACTTCTTTTTCGCCTGGCTGAATAAACAATATCGTGTTTTCCGTTGGCACTTCTACCTTAGTTTCCTCTATATTTTCTGTAGATTCACACGCTGACATGGCAAATAACATAATGATTGCCATAAAAATCACTCCAACTTTTTTCACCTGTCTTAACCATGCCTCTCTTTAAATTTTTGCTATTTTAAGGATTCACATATATCGTTTTCTCATTTTTGTAGATTACCATTCCCGGTTTTGCCCCATTTGGTTTTGAAACATATCTGACTTTCGTGTAATCTACTGGCACCAACGAAGACGCCTTAGCTTTACTGTTCCTTGCGGCGATAAGCGCAGCTTCATACAAGGCTTTTTCGCTAGGTTCTCTCCCGTTTGTCACCAATATCACATGAGACCCCGGAATGTTTTTTGTATGGAACCAATAGTCGTTTTTATTCGAATCTTTAAGCGTGAGTTTATCATTTTGTTTATTATTTTTACCCGCCAAGGCAAAAAAATCATCCTCAATATCTATTTTCAAAATTTTTGAATTTACAGGTTTATCTTTACCCTTTTTCTTGCTTATATAACCCGATTCCATCATCTCTTGCCTGATTTCATCTAAATCGTCTGAACTTTTAGCTTCACTCAATGAATAAAAAATGCTGTCGATGTATTTAAGCTCCTCTTCTGAAAGTAAGATTTGCTCTTTAAGTTTAATTTGTGCAGTTTTCGCCTTTTTATAATCTTTATAATATTTTTGCACATTTTGCTGTGGACTTAAGGCTGGGTCAAGCTTAATCTCAATATTACCCATGTTTTCATCATAATAATTCAGTAAGCTTACGCTTTCAGCTCCTCTTTCTACACTTGCCACATTTGAGCTTAGTATTTCTGCCATTATCCTTTTTTCTTCTTTATTTTCGGTTTCTTCAAGCTCGATAATCTGATTATTTATCTTGCGGCTTATCCTCTCGTTTCGATTGACAAGAATCTTTAGTATATCAGAACTTTTAACCTTCATTCTCTCTATTTGGTCTCTTTCAAGATAATATCTGTCTAAAAGCGAAGAAAAACTCTCTTCTTTACTTACTACTGCTGCATCGGAATACTGTTTAATTTCCATAAAAGAAAAATCAATCGGCTTTTCATTTATAACTATATACGGCTGTCCGCTATGATTTTTTATCGTTTCTCTTAAATCATCAAGCGCTTCTTTAAGCCTTTTTTCGCTGTACATGTTAAGAGAATCTATCTCTTCTCCTCTTCCGGCGATATGCTCAAGCTCTCTTGATACAATGGGAGAAATCCCTTGTAAAATGCCCATAAGAGCCTTAGAAATTCTTTGCTCTTTCTCTTTTATCTTATTGATAACACTTAGACTGTCCGTTTCAAGTATGGAAAGTTTATCCTGACTCGGTGGATTTTGATACTTAATACCTGGAAAAACTATCCTGACAGAACTCATGCTTGCATCTACTCTTTTTAATGCATCTATAATTTTACCTTCTTCATCGGTCAAAATTATATTGCTGTGCCTTCCCATTATTTCACAAACTAAGCAAAGCTTAACCTTGTCCCTTAATTCATCTGTACACTCAAACTCTATCTTTAAAACTCTCTCAAGCTCGTTTTGATAGACATGAGAAAAAATGCCCCCTTGCAAGCGTTTTCTTAGAAGCATACAAAGCATAGGGGGTTGTTTTGGGTTCTCAAATTCACTTTGACTTATATGGATTCTTGCAGTATCGGGTCTTGCCGATATTAAAAGCTTATTCGTGCTTTCTCTTGTTTTTATCACAAGCACTAATTCATCTCTTGACGGTTGGTAAACTTTTGTCACCCTACCGCCTGAAAGCTTTTGATTAAGCTCATTTTTTATGTGATGCAAATACGCTCCATCAAGCGCCATTTATATCAAATCCTTCCAAATTTTAAAGTACATCTATCGGATTTATCTCGTTTTTAGATATTATAACTTCCACGCCTTCTAAGTTTTCTTCTAAATATTCTTTAACATGAGAAGAAAATATTTTTTCTGTTTCAAAGTGCCCTGCGGCAAATCCAACTATTCCTTTTTCTCTTAATTCTATAAAGTAATTATACTTTAGCTCTCCAGTTATAAATGCGTCTATATCCGTGCCTAAATTTTTCACGCAGTCGCCCGCTGAACCTGAGCACAACGCAACTTTTTTAATCTTCTTTTTTATATTCGTATACATGAGGTTTTTTGTGCCGAGTTTCTCTTTTATATGCTCTGCAAACTCTTCTGTATCAAAGCTTTTTTTAGTCTTTGCCACATAGTAAAGCTCTAATGGGTGAACCTTTGATATTTCTAAGTCAAGCATGTCACAAAGTGCCCTATTAACGCCTATGCTAGGACTTAAATCAAGATTTGTATGACAGCATAACGCTGCAATGTCATTTTTGATAAGCTTACTTACAACGCTGTCGCTCTCTATTCTCTTAAGACCCTTAAAAATCACTGGATGATGAGACAAAATAAGGTCTGCACCAAGAAGTTTTGCCTCGCTTACCGTCTCATTTGTTATATCAAGGCATAGAAGAATTTTTTTCACCAGCTTTTTTTCACTCCCGATGATAATTCCGACATTATCAAAATCCATCGCAGTGTTAAACGGCGCCTCTTTATCAATTAAATTGTATATATCTTTCACTCGTTTTATCGGCATATCATTCACCTTTCTATCGATATATATACTTTTTATCTCATCAATTTTCTTCTGTCTTTCTTCTTTTTCCGCTCCACTAATGCCCTTAAGTGAGTTTTCAAGGTCTTTAATAACCCCTAATGCATAATCTTCAGAAAATCCGCTTAAAGGTTCTATTTTACCCATGTACATACAGCTTTCGGGCTGATTTTTATATTTTACAAGCATGACGGAATAAACTTTTTTGTTGTACTTTACCGCTTCTTCTTTTTCTATGAAAAAACCGTTTTTATATAGGTATTCCCTTAATTTATGCGGCTTGCTCATCGGCTGTAAGATAAGAGTTATCCCTTCATTTTTTATATACGAACAGTGCTCTATAATTTTGGATATAAGTTCACCACCCATGCCCGCTATGACCGCACAGGTGACTTCGTTTTCTTCAATTTTTTCAAAACCATCAGATAAAACAGTCTTTATCTCCACCCCGTATTTAAGTGCATTTTGCTTAGCACTTTCGAGCGGCCCTTCGTTCACATCTGCCGCAATGGCAGACTGCACCTTACCCTTTTGAACAAGCGAAATAGCAAGGTAGCCGTGGTCGGTACCTATGTCGACAAATTTAGAGCCACTTTCAACAAAACTTTCACAAAGGCTAAGTCTTGAATCAAGTTTTAAAACTTTTTTCATCCCTTGTGACTGTTTAGCTTTTCAAGTAGTTCATTGCAGTTTACTCCGTGAACTTCGCAAGCTTCCTCTATAGTCTCTCCTCTTGACGCAGGACAGCCAAGACAGTGCATTCCCATATCAAGAAAATACGGAGCAAATGATTTATCCATGTCTAGTAAATCGCCTATTATCATATCTTTTGTTATTTTTTCCATTTTGAAAACTCCATCCTGCCGATTCTTCGGCATATATTTTATTGTATGTCTTTAATCTATATACTATTATAATACTCATGTGAAATTATTTCAAGTGACAAATATGTTTTTTCGAACAAAAAAACGAACAAAACCTCCCCAAAAAAGGGGAGGTTTTTTCACGATAAGAACAATTATCCAAAAGGATAATAAGATATCATTGCTCTTCTCTCATCTTTGCAAAGCAGTCGCTGCAATATACAGGTCTGTCTTCACGTGGTCTGAAAGGAACTGATGCTTCTTTTCCGCATGATGCACAAACAGCTGAAAATTGTTCACGTTGTGCTCTTACAGCATTCTTACGGTTTGTTCTGCAGGATTTACATCTTTGTGGCTCATTTACAAAGCCTCTTTCTTGATAAAATTCCTGTTCGCCTGCTGTGAAAACGAATTCGCTTCCACACTCTTTACAGATGAGATTTTTGTCTTCAAACATTTGATATACCTCGCTTTGAGTAATAAAGATATTTGCCCATTAGCGGACTCGCACCGCATTTTCTAATAGAATCAAACTATGGTGGGCACATTAAAGATTTTTTTCACTAAGTGATAAAATCTTAAAACCTAATGTGATTTAAGCTTTTTACGAACACGCTGAATAGCGTTATCGTAAGCTTTTAGAGATATTCCGTAAACAGAAGGAATCTCCGACCTCTTGTAACCGCTTAAATATAGGGCCAATATCTTTTGCTCAAACTCTGACAAGGATATATGGATACGATTTAAAACAGCTTTAAAGTCCTCTCTCAACTCAACCTCAGCCTCAGGAGACTCGACCGAATATTCAGTCTCTCCTAATGAAAGCGGAACGTTCAAATAACTATTCCTCTTGCTTTTTATGAGTTCATTTACCATACGATTGTGAATACACACCGAAGCGTAAGTCTTAAAACTTGCACCTTTCTTTTGTTTAAAAGTCTTTCCCGCAAAGTAAAGACCCAAAAGACCTTCTTGAATAAAATCGTCCTTCTCGGACTGATTATCCTTTAAAAGTTCGCATGCTTTCAGCCTGACAAGCCACAAATATCTGAGTTCGAGCTCCTTAAATGCTTCCGACAAATCAATGTTCTGACAAAGTTCGGTATCACTTAGGGTACTGAAATCCACATTCATGCCATGCACCTCACCGTTTATGGTGTGTTCAGTATACACTATTAAGTATCTTACGTCAAGCGGTTTTGGAAATTTATTTAATTCTACTCTATTTTGTTGCAAAATTTAGTTGAAAATGCAAGAAAATGTCGATTGATTATTTAATCTTTATATAATATAATAGTTTTAAAGGGTAATTTGGGGATTACCGCAGATGATATTGGGTTATTTGTATAATGAGGAGGTACTTATGCAGATACGAAAAATGACGATTAATGATTATGATAGTGTCTATGAATTATGGATAAACACACCAGGAATGGGACTGAATGATATTGATGATTCGAAAGATGGTATAAACAAATACTTAC
>CAYJFP010000022.1:0-7499 GCA_964369415.1 uncultured Eubacteriales bacterium
GTTTTAATACCCTTACTATTTCTTTTATAGTTCCCTCAAAATCTTCGCAATCCATAAGCATCATAGATGATAGCACAATATCAAATGAATTATCTTTGATATCACTTAAATCACAACTATTCATTTGAAAATACTTTATTTCAAGTTGTTCTTCATCTGCCTTTTCTATACAATAATCAATTACAGTTTTTCCGCAGTCTACTCCTGTAACCAGAGCACCTCTACGGCACAATTCTCTTGAATATCCTCCCTCGCCACATCCTAAATCTAATATGGCTCTACCTGAAATGTCTCCAAGTTTTTCTAAAGTGAATGGCATAATAAAGTGATTTCTGTGTGGACTTGTTTGTGCATGTTTAATCCATTCTTTGCTCATCTCGGTATTTCCCCAAGATTCTGCTGATGTATCAATTTTCATATAAAACACCCCTTCGTCAAATATAAATAACTTGCACTATAGACACCCAATAGTCATTCACTTTTCACTCTTAGTTATTAGCTATTTTGTGTCATACGCAAAATACAAATATTCTTTACCAAAGTATAACATAGAGAAAATTACATTTCAAGATAATTTTAGGCTAGCATAACAGATGTAAATACGCATGTAAATTGTAAAAACAAATAAAATCAAGCACCTATATATTTAAAAAGTGAAATAAAAAACTTGTTAAAAGAAATAAATCATAGTATAATACAGAGTATTAAGATTTAGGCAAAATAAGTGAAAGGAAAGTCGGTTTATGTTCTTTTATAGAATATAACGGCATAGTTGTAAGAATGAAAATTGTTTTAGGCATAGATGTAGGCGGTTCGACAACAAAAATTGTGGCCTTTGATGAAAATAAAAGAATAATACATTCACTTCAAGTAAAGTCAAACGACCAAATAACCTCTGCGTTCGGAGCGGTTGGAAATATACTATACAAGGCAAAATTATCACTAGCTGATATATGTGCAATAGTTATAACAGGCGTTGGCGCTTCGCAAATTGAAGGTGATATCTACGATATACCGACCTATAAAGTAACAGAGTTTGAAGCTATAGCACATGGTGGAATGATTTTATCGGGACTTGATAACATACTAGTGGTTAGCATGGGCACGGGTACAGCCTTTGTCGAGGCTTCACAAAAAAGAATAAAGCACATCGGAGGTAGCGGTGTAGGCGGTGGAACACTTTTGGGACTTTCATCACTACTATTCAATCAAAATAGCATTGATGCGATAGTGGAACTTTCTGAAAAAGGCGATTTAAGCAAGGTGGACCTTACCATAAGTGACATAACAAAAATAAAAATTCCATCTCTTCCCGATAATGCGACGGCGGCAAATTTCGGCAAGGTAAGTAGCACTGTCAAAAATAGTGACATTGCTAAAGGCCTTATGAACATGGTCTACCAAACGGCTGGAATGATGGCGAGCTTTGCATGCAGAAATACCGATATCAAAAATGTAGTTATAACAGGTTCAGTCGCAAGTTTGCCGGATGCTACAGATGTATTTCATGGCGTTGGTAATTTGTGCGGACTTAATTTTGTGATTCCAAAAGACGCAATGTTTGCAACTGCAATAGGTGCGGCACAGTTATATTATATTAAGATACAAGGAAATAACTAAAAACTATAGAAAGATGGTGTATTAGGTATGTTAAAAGTTTTTGTAAGTTTTTCATCAGATGAAGAAATGGACTATATCAAAAATGGCTTTGAAAATTATGATGTTACATTTGAAAATGATAATATAGAAAATTGTGATGTGATTTTTGGGAATATTAGCCCAGAGTTACTAAAAAAATGTGATAAACTAAAGTGGCTACAAACAGTATCTGCGGGTATAAGTAATGAACTAATTAATGAATTACCACAAAATGTGCTTCTAACAAATGCTTCTGGTGCCTATGATTTAGCCATTTCAGAATATATGATTGCGACCCACCTTATGCTTTTTAAGAAACTTCATCAGTATAGAGATAACATGAAGGAGAACAAATGGAGAGATAGGGGAGAGATTAAATCTATTAAAGACAGCGTAGTGGTTGTTTTAGGCTGTGGAAATATAGGCAGCGGCTATGCAAAACTTGTCAAAGCGATGGGTGCATATGTAATAGGAATTAAGAGAACGATTTCAAATAAGCCAGATTTTCTCGATGAACTATATACGATAGAAGATTTAGAAAAAGTTTTACCAAGAGCGGATATGTTAGCGATAAGCTTACCAGGGACAAAAAAGACGGAAAAAATGATTAATAAAGAAACTTTAAGCATCATGAAAAAAGGTGCTTCAATTATGAATGTAGGAAGAGGAAATATAATTGATACAGATGATTTGTGTGATTTTCTTGAAAGTGGGCACATATTTTCAGCGGCTTTAGATGTCACAGACCCTGAACCGCTTCCATCAAATCACAGATTATGGAGTATGGAAAACGTGGTTATTACACCTCATGTTTCGGGCGGATTTTCACTTGCACAGACTAAATTAAGTATTATTGAAATATTTAGAGAAAATTTAAAACTTTATTTGGAGAAAAAAGAGCTGAAAAATTTGGTGAATTTAAAAGAAGGTTATTAAAAAGAATAAAATCTACTACTAATTTGAAAATTAGTAGTAGATTGAAAGAGTTAATGGTTAACTAAATAGAAGATTTAATCTTTTTCATAGCAAATTTTTCAAGTCTTGAAACTTGTGCTTGTGAAATACCCATTTGATTTGCAACGCTCATTTGCGTTTTGCCTTCTATGAACCGCATATTGAGGATAGTTTTTTCTCTGTTGTCTAAATTTTTAATGGCTTGTTTAATAGAAATTTCCTCAATCCAATCACTGTCTCGGCCGCCGCCAATTTGGTCTAAGATGAAAATAGTATCGTTTCCGTCTGAAAAAACAGGTTCATAAAGGGAAACGGGTTCAATAATTGCCTCTAAAGCAATTACCACATCCTCTTTTTTCATTTCTAATTCTTTAGCTAGCTCGTTAATACTAGGCTCTCTCCCGTTTTCTGCAGTGAATTTCTCTTTGCATTGCATCGCTTTATATGCGATATCTCTCATAGACCTACTGACTCTTAAACTATTATTGTCTCTTAAATATCTTCGAACTTCGCCTATAATCATTGGAACGCCGTAGGTAGAAAATTGAACCCCATGACTAAGGTCAAAGTGGTCGATTGCCTTTATTAGCCCGATACAACCAACCTGAAAAAGGTCATCTGGATTTTCACCACGACTTGAAAATCGCTGAATGACACTTAACACGAGTCTTAAATTTCCAGAAATCAGGGTTTCTCTTGCATTTAAGTCTCCCTTTTGGCTCTCTTTTAATAGTCTTATTGTTTCACTATTTTTCAAAACTTTGAGTTTTGCTGTATTAACACCACAAATATCAACTTTACCTTGCATTTGACACTCCGTTCAGCCTATTGGGCAAAATCAAATTAAAAAGTTTAAGTTATAAATCATAAATTTAACTTTTCTTTCTTGTGTCTTAGTATGGGCAGAAGTAAATCTATTATTCTACAATGTAAAATAAATAGAAAGAAGTGCAAAACTGAAAGCCAATATGTCAATGTGCATAAAAAAAAAAAAAAAATTATTGCATAATTTTTGTGAATTAATTTCACTATACCTTTATTTACATGATGTAACCATGATATAATTGTAGCATTATTAAACAAAAAAGTCGATTAAATACTTAATTTTGACAAATATAGTAAGAAAGTGGTATGAGAATGCAGATATCAAAAAAATTGACATTGGGTGAAAAATTGAGAGAAGTGAGGAAGATGAATAATTTCACACAGGATTTTGTGGCAGAACAATTAAATATATGTAGGTCAACCTATACTTATTATGAAACTGGTAAGACCGAGCCTAGTCTAAAAAGCTTATCAATACTTGCAAAACTTTATGGCGTTTCACTTGAAGAGTTTTTGCCAGAGGAAAAATCTACCTCGATTAATGATTCAAATAGTCAAATAATAGGATATACTCAAAAGCAAGTTGGATCTTCTATTACAACTGCTATGGGCACACTTTCACAAGATGAAAGAGAATTAGTGGCTCTATACAGATTAGCATCAGCAAAAGGTAAGAGAAAAATTACTTTAGAACTTGAAAAGAATAAGAATAAATGAGATTTTAGTAGCTATGCGCCTCTGTAGCTCACTGGATAGAGCACCGCCCTCCGGAGGCGGGTGAGTTGGTTCAATTCCAATCAGGGGCACCAATATGA
This sequence comes from uncultured Eubacteriales bacterium, assembly GCA_964369415.1. Classification (GTDB taxonomy): domain Bacteria; phylum Bacillota; class Clostridia; order Oscillospirales; family Acutalibacteraceae; genus SIG603. The sequence continues at coordinate 4,233 of CAYJFP010000022.1, forward strand.
TATACTTTTTTAGAAAATAGTTTTAATTAGTAGCATAAGTTAAATTGAATTTAGTATTTTGGATAAAACAAGTGAATTGCGGTAAGCGATAAACTTGTTTTATCTGCTTTAAAAAAAATAGTATGATACTCCAGTATTGGTAATTTATAAATTAGCTAATGGCGCTTAAAAATAATACATTTTTTACTTATACTAATTTTAAAATTAGTATAAGTGTGTTAGGAGATAAATGATGTTTTTTGCTAGAAAAAAAGAATTTCAATTTTTAGAAGATCAATATATGTCTCAAAACTTTCAAATTCATCTTGTTTTTGGAAGAAGTGGTGTGGGTAAGACGTCCTTTGTGAATGAGTTCATTAAGGATAAAAATGCAGTATATTTTTCAGCAACCGAGTTTGGTGAAAGGCAAAATTTCCTAAACTTTAGTGATTGTGTGTTTACTTATTTAGGAAGAGAGAAAGACGAGAGGAAATTTTCAGACTTTACGGAAGTGTTAGAATATTTATTTGAAATTTCTAAGTATAAAAGGCTAGTTTTAGTCTTAGATAATTATACTTTACTTCAAAAATTTGATAAAAATTTTTATATTAAACTGCAAAATCTTATTGATAAGAATAAAGAAGAGTCTAAGATGTTTATAATTTTTTCAGGCTCACCTTCATATATTTCAAAGGATGATTTAGTTGCAATTAGTACTGATTTTGACTCGAATTTTACTGATATTATTGAGATTTTACCTTTTTCGTTTGATGAGAGTCTTCAGTGTTTCAAGAAGTTTAGTAAGGAGCAGGTTTTAGCAATATATAATATGGTTGGAGGTTTTCCGAAGTATTTGCTACGCTTTAATGAGAGTTTGACTTTTGAAGAGAATGTAAAGCTTAATATTTTAAGCAAAGATTCATATCTTTTTGAAGAGTGCACTAATATTCTGAAAAATGAATTTAGAGAGATTTCGCTATATGTTTCAATTATAACTGCCATTGCAAATGGTAAAAAAAGATTAGGTGAAATTGCTGAGGCTGTGGGAGAAAAGACTAGCTTTTGTGCGGCTAGCATTAAAAAATTGATGATGATTGGAATACTGAAAAAGGAAATTCCAGTCATAGGGGAAACAGACAGAAAGACTTCATATAGTGTAGAAAACAAACTGTTTAAATTTTGGAGCAAGTATATCTATCCTTATTATAGTTATTTGGAAAATAATCAAATTAACTATGTATACGGGAATATTCATAAAGAAATTAGTTCAAATTATCAAGATGTGCTTGAAGAAATTTGCAAAGACTATCTCCGTGGATTAAATAAAGCTGAAAAACTTCCGATTAAATTTGATAGGATAGGTAAGTGGTGGAGCGATGATTTTTCTAAGAATATAGACATTGTTTGTATCAATAATGAGAGTGAAGCTATTCTTTGTAAATGTGACTGGAGTGGAGTGAAAACGCAATCTTCGGATATTTACGACTTGATTGAGAGTGCGAAGAGTTTTGATTTTTCTACAGTTTATCTATATATTTTCTCGAATATAGGTTTTACTGATGAGTGTATTAAAATAACAAGAAAAGAGAACTGGATTAAGCTTGTTATAGTATAACGGTAAGTAAAAGCTACAATGAGTAGTGGGAAAGTATTGATTTTGGTTTGAGTTTTAAGGATGAATATGTAACTTTAACACATTAAATCGTTATAGCTATAAGAGTGATTTAAGTAAAAAAATTACAAATGTCACCTAGAAATTGATAATCAAATAAAATTATTATATCTAAACTCACAAAAAAATATCAAATTGCAACGAAAAACTGTTAAAATGTACAAAAATGTGTATTTGTTATCAAAAATCGCTAAATGTAACCAACTTGTAACAACGGTGATGTATAATAGTCAACAAGAACGATGCTTCACTTGTGAATGTATTATTCATTTCACTGTAAACTATATAATAGTGGGAATTATCAGTGGACAGAAGCCAATCGACTTTATATAGATAAAAAATATTAAATGGGAGGTTTTAAAAATGAAGTCAAAGAAGAATCTGTGGCTAAGGATTTCTGTCATTTGGGTTCTAGTTGCTGTGATGGTAGTACAAAACTTTGTACCTGCACTTGCGGTAACGAACACAGGGCAAGATAGCCAAGGCTACACAAACTCCATGGAAGTCAATTTCATGGACGGCGACCAATTACTTGGTAGCGAAGTATTCGGCGAAGGCGAAGAGATTAAATTTTCAGGTTCAACTGAAAAGAGCGGATTCGTTTTCAGCGGCTGGGCTGATACCTATACAATAGGTAACGACACAGTGCAATACCAATTAGCTACCGACGCAAATGGTGTACCGAGCATTAGCACTTTACTATATGGTGCTAACACACCAGAGTACAATGTGTATGCAAAGTATACCGAGGCACCAACCGAAGAACCAAAAGCAGACTCTTATAAAGTATCATTTACATATCAGACACTTAAAGAGGAACTTAATGGTGAAGAGGTTGAAACAATTACCGAAGACATGCTAAAAGATGAATTAGTAGAGTACGAGGTAAAAACAGGCGAGTATCTAACACTAGAGCAAATACCTGTAATCGACGGTGAGTCGGTTTGGACAGATGAAAGCGGAAATATTTATACAGCTGAGGATTTAGCTGCTATGCCTATTGAAGCGAACATGAATCTTTCATTCCTAGCACCGATGTCAACATTATCAATGGCACCACAGTCGATGACTGGTAAAGGTACAGAGAGTGATCCTTATGTTTTAACAGCAGGTCAAAGTGTTAAAATTGAGTTGGGTTACAAAGATGAGTCGAGAATTAATGGTAACAACAGAAGATGGGAGAGCGATACAAATGCAGTATCTCTTTCGAACCAACGCACAGATAGAGACCATCCATATGTAACTGTTACAGCTAGTAGTGCAGGTACTGCAACTGTATCGTATAAATGCGGAACACTGGCAATAACTACTATAAAGTCTTGGTACTTTATAATTGTAGATGCGGCAGACGCTGTACCAGGCACAGATACAGGTACAGTAGCACCGGGTACAGTTGAAGCAGAAAAAACAGCTGCATGGACTGACTATGATAACCGTGAAGCACAAATTACTTTTGATTTATCAGGTGTGCCGATTGTTCAAGGCGCAGACGTAATACTTGTTATGGATAAATCAGAAAGTATGAGTGGCGATTCACTTACACAAGCTAAGAGTGCGGCTACTTCATTTGCCAATACTATATTAGGTAATGGCAATCCAAACGGAAACAGATTGGC
>CAYJFP010000022.1:7599-33252 GCA_964369415.1 uncultured Eubacteriales bacterium
TAATGCTTCTACAGTTGAAATAAGCAACGCTTCAGCTCTAGCTGGCGTTCTAAAAACTATTTCAGGTTCAATTTTACTTGCGGCTACAAATGCGTATCTACAAGACGTTGTTTCTGAAGAGTTTATTATAACAGCTATTAACGGAGCAGCTTATGCAGGAAGCAGTAATACAGTTGATGTAACAGTCGGCGATATTAAAGCAGACAGCACTATTATTACAATAGATATTAAACTTAAAGATGAGTATAAAGACGATGCTGCTACATATTTTACAAATGATTCAGCAGACTTGACTTTTACTAAACCAGATGGAAGTAATGGATTAATAGACGAAACTGTAATGGGCGAACCTACACTAAGTGTTGCTCAGGGTCATATCGAGATAGAATATATACTCGTTAATGAAGCTGGACAGTATCTACACTTAGATGATCAAGGCAAATACCAAATTACAACTGATGAAGGCCTAGCACATCAAGTAGACATCGAAAGCTATTCATACAACGGCTCAACAAGCCTAAAAGTTGTAGCTGCAGGAAGTCTATATGAAAATGTAGGACCTCAAAATGTGCCAGCTGGATATGTTCTTTATACAGAACCAGCAGAATTACATAATGTTACACTTACACCAAGCGATTCTTATGAACTACTAACTTATAAAATAGTAGAGATTTCAAGCTATGACGTAACCTATAAAGCAAACGGCGGAACAGGCGACGACGTAGTAGAACCACAAGGAAAGAACACTACACCTGTAGTTTCAGCTTTCCCAGCTACATTCACAGCTCCTGATGGAAAATATTTCACAGGCTGGAATACAAAAGCTGACGGAACAGGAACAAGTTATGTTCCAAACGGAACTACAACTTTACCAGCAATGACAGCTGACGTAGTACTTTATGCACAATATGACGACTTGAGCACAATGGAATTTTCAAGCGAAATAAGTGCACTTGGTTATAACGAATTTTACGATGGTATAGCACATGATGCACTTACAGCAGTACCAGAAGTTAAAGATGGTAACAAAGTTCTTAACCCAACATTAACATACAGTATTACAAGTGCTACAGAGGGCTTTAGTGCGACAATGCCTACAGTTACAAATGTAGAAGATACTACAACTGTATGGATTAAAGCAGAACTAGCAGGGTATGCACCAGTAGTGGCTTCTGTTCAAGCAACAGTAAAAGCTATTGAGCTTTCTGTAAATGCAGTAGCACCTACAGCAATCACTTATGGTGATGCAACACCTGACGTATCAAATTCATTTGCACTTGACACAACAAATGTAATTGCAAGCGAAAAAGATGCAGACGGCAAAGTAAACAACGGTATCATAACAATGGGAACAGCAACTGTTACTACTGATTATGATTCAAACACACCAGCAAAAAGAGTAGCTGGAGATTATGCAGTTGACATTTCAGCTATCTCAGGTTTCTCTTCAGCACACGGCAACTATACATTTAAAGTAGGAAGCGATGCGACACTAACAGTTAACAAAGCAGTCCTTACTTTAACAGCAGATACACCACAAACTATGGCAGCTGGTACTACAGAAGTAGTTACTTACACAGCTTCAGGTCTTAAATATGAGACAGACGCTACACCAGATACACAAGCTAGCGTAAAAACTGAAATTGGAAATAGCCCAGCACCGTTCGTAGTTGACGGAAACACAGCAGTATCGGGAACATATGATATAATCAAAAATACTGCTTTCACAAAAGATCAAATCACAAACTACACATTAAACTTAGTTGGCGCAGTAGATGGAATGGAAGTAACACCTAATTCTTATTCAATCACTTATTACTCAGGTGATGAGAACGATGCGGATACAGAATCAGAAATTGATACCGCCGACTGGGATCAAACAAAAACAGCTATAGCAAAACCTGCTGACTTTGCAATTCCTGCAAATTCATTCTTCTCAGGCTGGAACACAATGCTTGATGGAAGTGGAACTGCTTATGCAGTAGGCGCTGACTTACCAGTAAACGTAAATACAGTTCTTTACGCTCAGTTCACATCTTTTGATGACGCTGACGTGGGAATCACTGGAACAGCTTACACAGGTATCTACGACGGAATACTTCACGATTCACTTTCTAATTTAGTAGTGAAAAATGGAGACGACGAACTAGCAGCTACATTTGAGTATAGCTCATCACAAAACGGATCATACAGCGCTACAATGCCTGAGGTTGAAGTAGCAGGTCAAACAACTGTATGGGTTAAAGCTACAGTAGACGGATACGCTCCAATTTACGAAAGCTTTACAACTGATATCTCAAAAGCACCATTACTATTAGTACCACAAGGTGGCGATATAGCTTATACATCTACACCAACAGTTGACTATACATTTGGTCAAGATAATAATGGCGTTACAATTAAAGGACTACAAACAGGCGACACAATAACAGCTATTAAAGCTGAAATCGCTACTTTAGTAAATCCAGTATTTGAACTAGAAAACTGGTCAAATGCTCCTGGTACTTACAAAGTTATAACAACAGCAGCTTATAATGCTTTAGCTTCAAAAGAAATTGCTAACTATACTTTAGAAGTTAGTCAAGATGAAGTTAATGTAGAAGTTAATCCTATCGGAGAAGCTACCTTAACAGCAACTGCATATAGCGGTGAATATGACGGAATTGCACATAATGCGATTGAAAATCATTACCCAGTATTTACAGTTAACGGAGAGGTACTAGATGCAACTGAAGTTGCAAAACTAAACATTAAGTACACATATGGAACTGAAGACACACCAGATGCAGTATTTACTGACACACTAACAGTAACTAATGTTTCAGATTCTACAACAGTTGTAGTACAAATGGAAGTTGAAGGATTTAACACTGTAAGATATTCTTCATCTACAGGCGGATTACTATATGCTGAAGTAACACCAGCTGACCTTCCTGTAAATGTTAGTGCAGCAGGAACAATCAATTACGGCGGTGCGTTACCAGCTTTCACTTCTTTCATTGACGCAAATGACCTACAAGGTACTGATACACTTGCAGATGTACCTGTAACAGGAACAGCAAACTATTCAACAAATTATGATACAACTGATGTGAATAACAGAAATGTTGGAACATATCCTGTAAGCATTGATGTTACAAACCTTAGCACGACAAACACAAACTATACATTGGTAAACGGCGATGGAACTGATTTAGTAGTTAACAAAGCAGAACTAACTCTAACTCCTGATGTAAACCAAAGTATAACAGCAGGCGAAACACCAGTTATCACATATTCAATGGCAACATTAGTTTATGATGACGGCGATGTATTCGACGAAGAAACAATAGTAAGAAATGAAATAGCAGCGGGTAACATAGCACCATTTATTTTAGATGGTTTTGCTACAAATCCAAACCTAACTTCTTACGACATTATTCCAAATCCAAGCTTTACTGGCTTACCAGCATTCAATGTACTAACAAACTATTATGTAGTACTTGAAGATGGAGAATTCACATTTGAAATCGAGCCAATCGAAGGCGGAGCTAACCTAAGTGTTGCAACACTTAACGGCACATATACAGGTCAATCTCAAAATATCATCACATCTCTAACACCTAGCTTTGTAGATGCAAATGATAACCCAGTAACAGTAGATCCTAGCGACATCACTTACACATACTACCGTGGTGATAGTGCTACACTACCTGCAGATGCAGTATTCACAGCAACAGCTGATACATCAGTTACAAATGTAGACCCAGCAAAAGACGTATATGTATGGGTGAAAATGTCAGTAGCTGGAAACGCATATGGAGATGTAATCAGCGGACCACATCAAGGTGTATTAGCACCAGTTACACTTCCGGTAGATGCAGTTGACCATGCAAACCTAACTTATGGCGATAGCATACCAAATAACTTTACATTCTCAGTTGACACTACAAATGTTGTAGCAGTTGACAGAGTAGGTAATACACTAACAGGCGCAGTTGAAAGCGGCGTATTAACAAATGGTACAGCTACTTTTACAACTGATTACAGAGATGCTATCGTAGGCAGTGCAAACGCAGGAAACTACAATATAGCAATCACTGGCTTAAACGGCTTTAGTTCAGCTAACGGAAACTATGATTTTGAAATAGGTTCTGCAGCAGGATTTGAAGTTGAAAAAGCAGAGCTTACATTAACACCAGACGCAAGCCAAAGCTCAATATACGGTCAAACACCAGTTATCGCTTACTCAGTAGCACAGCTTCAAAACGGAGACCTAGAAGCTAACATTAAAACTGAGATTGAGACAGTTGGAGCGAACTTAGTAGCACCATTCGTAGTAGATGGCTGGACAGCAACATCACTACCAGGCACATACACAATAGCACAAAACTCTTCATTCACAAAAACTGAAATTACAAACTACGAGTTAAAATTTGCTACAGATGAAGTTACATTTGAAGTAGAAACACTCGGAACAGCAAGCTTACAAGTTACTACATACAACGGTGAATATGACGGAAATGCACACGATGCTATTACTTCATTCACACCAAGCTTTATAGTAAACGGAACAGCTTTAACACAAGATCAAATTGATGCATTAAATATTGAATATTCATTTAGTAATGCAAATGTTTATCCACTACAGTTTACTAATGAGTTGAAACTTACAGATGTAACAGATACTACAAGAGTAATAGTTAAAATGGTAGTACCAGGTTTTGAAACTGTTATACTTGGAGCAGATACTGAATCACAATTACAAGCAACAGTATATGCTAAAAATGTTCCAGTAGACGTAAATGCTCATACAGTAACTTATGGTTTTGAAGTACCAGTTAATTACGCATTCGGCGGATTCACAGTTGATGAATCAGCGATCGTAGCTGCTGACAAAACAAATGGCGTAGTAAATCAAGGTGTGTACGACATTACAAATGCAGCACCAGTATTTACAACAACTTATAACACAGCAGCAGCCGCTACAAGAGCAGCTCTTGGAGACTATGATATAGCATTATCTTCTATAACAGGTATTAGAAGCGATAATAATAACTATAACTTCGTCCCAGGTGACACAGCAAAATTAACAGTAAACAGAGAAACACTTTTATTAACACCTAATGCAAATCAAAACGCTGACTTCGGCTCTACACCTGTAATAACATACTCACTATCAGGTCTAGTTACAGCTTATAACGAAGAAACAGCAGTTAGAGGCGAAATCACAGCAAACAACCAAGTACCATTCGTATTAGATAATTGGACAGCGACATCGGCTTATGGATCATACGATATAGTTAAGAACTCAGCCTTTACAAACGACCCAATTACAAACTATGACTTAACTTTTGCAGACGGCGACTATACTTATGAAATAAATAGAGTTGCTTACGATGCTACACTTGCAGTCGATATGTACGGCGAAGTATATGATTCTTTAGCACACGATTCTATCGAGTCACATACACCAAGCTTTACAGCAGCAGACGGAACAACACCAGTTGATGCGGCTGCAGTCGGAACTATTACTTACACATATGCTACAAGCCAAAACGGAACATACACATCATCAATTCCAGAAGCTACAAATGTAAGTGATAATTCAAACGAAGTATGGATTAAAATGTCAGCTCCTGGCTTTGGAGAAAAAGTATTTGGACCATACCACACAGCAATCACAGCTATCACACTTCCAGTTAATGTAGCAAACGACATAAACCTAATCTATGGTGACAGCATACCTTCACAAACAGATTATAGCTTTGTTGTTGACACTACAAACATGGTAGATAGCGAAAAAGCTTCATACAGCACACTAATCACAGAGGGAACACCTTCTTATGCAACAACTTACAATACAGCAGTTGAAGCATCAAGAGGAGTTGGAAATTACCTAATTTCAATTACATCTTTAGGCAACGGATTTGAATCAGCTAACGACAACTATGACTTTGCTATAGGCGCACAAAGCCAAGCAGATGTTGAAGGAAGCAGCAAATACGTTAAAGTATCAGCAAAAACACTTTATCCATATCTAACAGATGATATTAATCTAACATATGGAGACGATTCACCAGCAAATACAGATTATGGATTCGATATATTTGGTTTAGAGTACAATGAAACACTAGCAGACGTAGTAGCAGATGCTAATACAGCAAGACCAGTATTCTCAACAACTTATAGAAATCCTGACGTAGAGGCTAACAGAAATGTTGGAAACTACCCAATTAGCATTGAAAATCTTGGCACATTAGTTTCTACAAATGCAAACTATGTATTTGAAAATGATTCTAACATAGCACAAGAAATGCAAGACGGTATCAAAAATGTTATCGTAGGCCAAAAAGAATTACCTGTAAACGTAGCTAACTATACAAACGAAGTTTTATATGGTGATGCTATACCAACAGACTTTGCTTACGAAATTGACGAAACAAACCTTGAATACAGCGAAACTCTAGCAAACGTAGTAACAATGGGCACAGCAGTATTCTCAACAAACTACAGAACACCTGACGTAGCGGCTAACAGAAATGTTGGAACTTACGACATCACAATCGATTCAATCGCTGGATTTAGCGCAGACAACTATTCGTTCGTAATAGGTAATGGAAATACTTTTGAAGTTTCTGAAGCTACAATTACAGTAACACCTGTAGTACCTACAATGGTTTACGGTGAAGCAGTACCTACAATCGGTTACTCATTAGCAAACGTACAATACAGCGAAGACTCAGCAGTTAGAACAAATATAGGTAATGCATTTGTTGCAGATGGTCTAACATCTACATCAGGAGCAGGAAACTATAGAGTAATCAAGGATGCAAACGCACCTACGACTCTTCCAAACTATATCTTAGTATATAGCGAAGACGAACTAGACGTTGAAGGAAGCTTAATAGTAGAACCTAGCGAAGGCGCAAGCTTAGCAGTTACAATGTACAACGGTGTTTATGATTCACTAACATACGATGCAGTTCAGTCGTTTGCACCAAGCTTTGTAAACAGCCAAGGCGAAACACTAACAGTTAACCCAGCAGACATCAGCTATGAATTTAGTACTAACGGAGTAGACTTTACAGATTCTCTACAAGTAACTAACGTAGCAGATTCTACAAGAGTATGGGTAAGAATGACAGCTAAAAACTTCTATCCGGTAACAATCGGTGGCGATGATTCAGCTCCATTACTTACAAATATCACACCGGCATCAGTACCGGTAACAGCAAACCCAGCAATCTACACATTTGGTCAAGAGTTCCCTACTCTTTCAGTTACAGTAGGCGCATTACAAGGAAATGAGCAATTCGTTGACTTAGGCGTAGCACTTGATCTAACAACAACAGCAACAGCAGCATCATTACCAGGCGAAGGCGAACTTGCAAATGGTAACTATGCAATAACACTAACAGGACCTCAAACACAAGGTAACTATACATTTACTTATACAGGAAATGAATTACAAGTTATCGAAAACGGCACATTGGCAGTAGCAGCAACACCATATGCAGCAGTATATGATGCAGCAGCACATGATGCGGTAACAGCTATCACAAGTTCTGTACCTGGAGCAACATATCAATACAGTATAGACGGCGGAGCAACATTCGCAGCCGAAATGCCACAATTCACAGCAGCAGGAACATATAACGTAACAGTTAGAGCTTCAGCAGATGGTTATACAGATGCAGATGCAATAGTACCTGTAGTAATCACACAAGCTCCACTAGTTATCACACCAGCTGGTCAAACAATGGTTTACGGTAATGACACTGGTCTTCCAGCACTTACATTTGGTATAGGCGGATTACAAGGCGCTGATACATTAGCATCAGCCGGCGTTACAGTAACACTTGCAACAACAGCAACAGCAGGTTCAGGAGTAGCAAGTTATGCAATCACAGCGACAGGCGTAGCAGCAACTGAAAACTATACAGTTACTTATATTCCTTCACTAATGACAATTACTCCAAAACCAATCACACTTACAATCGATTCATTCACAAAAGTTGAAGGCGAAGCAGATCCTGACTTTACATCAACTTTAGAAGGTATTGAAGACGGAGACACACTTGACTACACAGTAGTTCGTGAAGATGATTCAGAAGATGTAGGAACATATGCTCTTACAGCTACAATCACACCAAACGCAAACTATACAGTAGCAGTTACAGATGGTACTCTTGATATTACAGCTGCAGAAGTTGTAATTGAAGAAGATGACGTACCACTTGCTCCAGAACCAGAGACACCTGAAGAAGAACCTACAGTAGAAATCGAAGACGAAGAAGCACCACTAGCAGCAGCACCTGATCAATGGGCATTATTAAACTTAATCCTCATGATAGCTGCGATACTAATGAGCTTAACACTCTTAATCGGATACTTCGTAGGTAAAAAGAATGATGAAGAAAATGTAGATGTTAAGAAAAAAGGAATCTTTAGATTACTAAGCTTAATCCCAGCTCTAGGAGCGGTAATAGCATTCTTCTTAACAGAAAACATGTTAAACCCAATGACTATAGTTGACGAGTGGACACTTCTTATGGTTGCTATAGCAGTAGTTCAAGTTGTAGTAGTTATCGTTTCAAGAAAAACTGAAAAAGACGAAGAACAACACACAGCTAACTAAAAAGTAAAACTATTAAACACTATAGTTTAAAAAATGTAGGGGCACGAAAGTGCTCCTACTATTTTTTGCTGTTTAAGTATAAAAATAAGCGTTATTTTTTATTGACTTTTACAAGAAAAATACTATAATAAATAAGAACAATCTTAAATAGATATGGAGAATTAGATGATAAATTTAACAGAAGGTAAACCGTATAAAATACTTATAAGATTTGCCTTGCCAATATTTCTAGGGAGCTTGCTACAACAAGTTTATAGTTTTACAGATATGGCGATTATAGGGCAGTTTGTTGGAATGGATGCACTAGCAGGAGTTGGTGGCGTATCGTCATTAGACTTCTTTATTTTAGGATTCGTTATAGGAACAGCCTCAGGTTTTGGAATACCCATAGCAAGAAGTTTTGGTGCAAAAGACCATGACAAAATCAGAAAACTTTTTGGAAATGCGATTTGGATTTCTTTAGTTTGCGGAATTTTATTGACAGTGCTAATTTCGATTTTTATTGACCCAATACTTTCTACACTTCAACTTCCTGAAAATATTTATGGATATTCAAAAACCTATATTGCAACATACACAATAGGACTTGTAGGAATATTTATTTACAATCTTTTGGCTGCTGTATTAAGATCGGTCGGAGATAGCAAAACGCCACTATATTTTCTTATTTTGGCTTCGGCGCTAAACATAATTCTTGATTTAATTTTTGTTTTGGTTTTTAACTGGGGCGTATTTGGAACAGCTTTGGCGACAGTGATTTCACAAAGTTTTTCGGCGGTACTTTGTATTATTCTTATATATAAAAAGTTCTCAGATTTAAAGCCAACAAGAGAAGATTTGAAGCCAAATTTGTCTATAATATTGCACCTGTCGGCAAATGGTTTTCCAATGGGTTTGCAGTTTTCTATAACTGCCATAGGTTCAATGATTTTGCAGTCGGCTGTTAATTTACTAGGAACTCCTTATATAGCGGCAATTTCCGCCGGTGGAAGAATACATATGCTACTTATGAAGGGACTTGAGTCAATAGGCGTTGCATTGGCTGCATATACCAGTCAAAATTTAGGCGCAAACAAGATTGACAGAATTGGAAAAGGCGTAAGAGATGGTTTGATTGTTGGAATGGTTTTTTCCATTATGAGCTCAGTGTTCTTGCTTTTTGCTTCAAGACCACTTACAATGTTATTTATAGACAGTACAGAGACAATAGCTATAGATGCATCGGTTGAGTATTTAAACTTATTAGGTATATTTTATTTCTTACTTTTAACTTTGCATATATTCAGAAACACTGTGCAGGGTCTTTCATATGCGGGAATAGCAGTTTTTGCGGGTGTTGCAGAACTATTGGCAAGGTTTTTTTCGGCGACAGTACTCGTTACAAATTTTGGTTTTTTCGGTGCGGTAATTGCAAACCCTGTAGCTTGGATAGCGGCAGATATATTTTTAATAGTGGTTTATTTAATTGCGATGAAAAGGATTAGAAATGGAATAATAAGGCAATAGATTTAGCATAATAGTAAAGCTCTAAAGTGTATGAGATTCACCATTGGTTTAACGATTTATCAAGTTAAAATGATGTTAAAATTTTGCAAAAAACAAGTTAAAACTAACAAAAAAAATACAACTTTCCTATTGAATTGATACAAATAACTAATCTTTTTAATTCTTTGTTGACATTATTAAAGAACTATGATATACTTCACTCTCGTTAAGGAAATATATTTGTTTTGTGTGAATATGTTTCATAAAAAAATGCTCTACATAAATATGTATGTAATGAGCCAAAACAGAATGGAGAAAACAAAATGAAAAAACTTTTAGCGCTATTATTAGCATCAGCGATGATCGTAGGATTTACTGCATGTACAAATGCACCTGCATCTTCAGAATCAGCAAGCTCTGAGTCATCAGAATCATCTGCATCAGAAGAGTCATCAGAAGAATCAGCTTCAGAGGAAGCATCAGAAGAAACTTCTTCAGAAGTTCCTGCAGAAATGACAATGGAAGAATACCTAACAGCTGTTCAACCTGAAATCGATGCACAAATGGCAGAATTAGAAGCACAAGGTCTTTCAATCGAGCTTCAAGCAAGAGATAACTCTTTAGTATATTCTTATACTTACACAGTTGAAATTGAAGATTTAGAAGCTGCTAAAACTACTTTAGATACAAATCTAGAAGCAACAGCTGGCACATTTGAGTTAATCTATGATTCACTTATCCTAGCAGTACCAAGTGCTACTTCAATCATTGTTGAGTATTATGCAATGGACGGATCATTAATCACATCAGCTGAATTTAACTAATTAAATGAAGCTTAAACCCACAGTCTTAGGATTGTGGGTTTTTCTTTTTAAATAATTAAAGAAAGCACCTTAAGCTCATAATTAAAGCTTAAGGTGCTAAATTTGTTTTAGTTTATACCATGTCTTCGCCGGCGGAAACACGTCCTTTTTCGGCGTCTATATATACGACACATCCATTTTTGAGTATTTCGGTGGCGTTTTCGGCTCCGACAATTACAGGGATATCCATAGCAAGTCCAGCTATTGCAGCATGAGAGTTAAGTCCGTCTTTTTCGGTTATAATGCCCACTGCATCTCTTAAAATAGGCATAAGTGCATTTGATGTTTGAGGAATTACAAGAACTTGACCTTTTTTAAAGTTTTTAAGTGCTGCTTCTTCGCTCTTGCATACGCAGATTCCTGCACATGCAGTCTTCTTTGTGATACCATTTCCTGAAACCAAAACATGCCCAACGACATGAACCTTCATCAGATTTGTAGTTCCTGAAATAGTAAGCGGAACACCGGCTGTGATTACAACTAAGTCGCCGTTTGAAACTATGCCTGTTTTTTGAGATTCATTAACAGCGTAGTCAAACAGCTCGTCCGTGCTGTTCATCTCATTTAATACCATGGGATAAACACCCCAAGATAAGTTAAGTTGACGTCTTACATGCTGTGATACAGTACAGCCAATTATTGGGCAGTATGGTCTGAATTTTGAAATCATTCTAGCAGTAACACCTGATTTTGTAACAGTAATTATAGCGCCAGCGCCTAAGTCGTGTGCAGTAGAGCAAGTGGCATGTGAAATTGCATCGGTAACATCTAAATTAGTACCGTAATCTCTTTGCATGAAGTTCTTCTTATAGTCAATCTCTTCCTCTGCTCTTTTTGCAATTTTAACCATGGTTTCTAAGCTTTCGATAGGGTATTCACCAACAGCAGTTTCACCTGAAAGCATGATTGCACTAGTTCCGTCATAAATAGCATTTGCAACGTCGGTTGCTTCGGCTCTAGTAGGCCTTGGATTCTTTATCATTGAGTCAAGCATTTGAGTCGCCGTGATAACTTGTTTTCCAGCATTATAGGCCTTTTGAATAATTAACTTTTGCAAAACAGGAACATCTTCAAGAGGGATTTCAACACCCATGTCGCCTCTTGCGACCATTATTCCGTCTGCAACGCTGATGATTTCGTCAATGTTGTCAACACCGCCAGCATTTTCTATTTTGGCAATAATATTAACTGTATGGCAGTTATGCTCGTCTAAAATTTTTCTGATTTCAAGAATATCATCCTTACTTCGGACAAAAGAAGCGGCGATAAAGTCAAATCCAGTTTGTATACCAAAAGAAATATCTTCTCTGTCTTTCATGCTGACATATGGCATGGTTAAAAAAGTTCCAGGAACGTTAATTCCTTTATTGTTGCTGAGCTTTCCATCGTTTAAGACCTTGCAAACGATGTCTGTATCTGTTTTGCTTATAACAGTCATCCCAATTAACCCGTCATCTATTAAAATGGGTCTACCGACCTCGATGTCTTTTGGGAGGTCTTTGTAAGAAATGCTGACGATTTCATTAGTTCCTTCGACTTCTTTTGTGGTTAAGGTGAAAATATCATTTTCAAATAGTTCAATTTTAGAATCCTTGAAGCTTCCTATTCTGATTTCAGGTCCTTTTGTATCAAGAATTGTAGCAATAGGAAGGTCTAGCTCTTCTCTTGCCTTTACAACAAGGTCAAATTTTATTTTATGAAGTTCTCTTGTAGAATGTGAAAAGTTAAATCTAGCACCGTTCATACCTGCTAACATAAGTTTTTTAAGTGTTTCGTAGTCGTCATTGGCTGGTCCCATTGTACAAATAATTTTAGTTTTACGCATTTAATATCACCCAATCTGTTTGAATTTTAGCATATTTAGTTAATATAATAATACCACTTTATCAGATGGTTTTCAACTAAAATTCTAATTTTGATATATTTAACTAGTGTATCAAAATTCTTGATTAATATTATTAATTGTGATATAGTTGTATAATAAACTAAACAAAGGAGATATGAAATGAGTAATAAAGAAAAATGGCTAGATTGGGCTATCGAACTACAAAGTATAGCGCAAATCGGTCTTACATATTGCAAAGATGTTTTTGACAAGGAGCGTTATGAGCGTGTTCGTGAAATTTCAGCTGAGATTATGAGTTACCAATCATCAATTCCGATTAGTGAAATTAAAGATTTGTTTTGCTGTGAAACCGGATATCAAACACCTAAAATTGACACTA
Organism: uncultured Eubacteriales bacterium; assembly: GCA_964369415.1. Lineage (GTDB taxonomy): Bacteria > Bacillota > Clostridia > Oscillospirales > Acutalibacteraceae > SIG603. The sequence continues at coordinate 20,793 of CAYJFP010000022.1, forward strand.
GAGCGGCAATAATTGAAAACGACAAAATATTATTAGTAAAAGAAAAAAGCGGTCTTTGGTCTATGCCAGGTGGTTGGTGCGATGTTAATATTTCCGTAAAAGAAAATACTATTAAAGAGGCATTTGAAGAGGCGGGGATAAACATAAGTGTGGACTTGTTAGTCGCAGTTCAAGACAGAGAAAAGCATAATCAGCCGCCATATGCATATGGGATATGCAAGTTTTTCTTTTTGTGCACAAATTTAGGAGGCGAATTTGTCAAGAATTCTGAAACTGTTGATTATGGATACTTTAAAATAGATGAAATTCCACCACTTTCAGAAGACAAAAATACTCTAGCACAAATTGAAATGTGTTTTAAGGCTAGCAAAAGTGAAAATTGGATATGCTTATTCGACTAATTTTAACAGCTGTTTGCTTTTGCAAATGGCTTTAAATTTTTTTGTAACAAAACTTTTGCTTTTGACACTAATGTTATGAAAGGGGGTAGAGCATGAGTTATTCTGTAAATTCTCTTTATGAAAAATACCGAGACGATATATATTACTATTTAATAAGCCTTACTCACAATAATCTTATAGCAGAAGACCTAACAGGTGAAACAATTCTTGGCGCTATAACCGCTTTACCTAATTTCAAGGGGAAATCCGATATAAAAACATGGCTTTTTTCTATAGCTAGGCATAAGTGGTATGAGTACCTAAGAGCACTGAAGAAAAGCCAAAATATTACAGAGAAACTGGAAATGTATATATCTGAAAGCGATTGTAGTTTAGAACGAAAGGTAGAAGATAAGGAAGTGCTTAAGAGGTTGTCTGAACTTTTGGACAAAGAGCCTGAACGCTCGAAAAAGATACTGATAATGAGGGCAGAGGGATACTCTTTTTACGAAATCGGAAATAAAATTGGAATAAGTGAAAATTCATCTAGAGTAATAGATTTTAGAACCAGAAAGAAGATAAAAGAAATATTGGTAAAGGAGGGGTATGATTATGAATAAAATTAGCTGTGATATATTTATGGATTTATTTCCGCTTGTGAAGGATGCAGTAGCAAGTGAAGACAGTGAAAATGCAGTTTTAGATCATATAAAGACTTGTGAAAAGTGTAAAGCAGTGTTTTATGAAAATGAAATACCGCCGATGAATAAAGAAAATATTATAACAAAAATCAAGAAACGACTTGTTTATTTAGTGCTAACACTTATCGTTATAGGGCTTTTTCTTGGCCTAAGCTTGGCGGCAAATGAGTTTATGTTCTACAATGTACTGATAATGCCTGCAATAGGCGCTGTAAGCTTTCTAAGTTTCAAATCGAAAGGAGTTTACGCACTGCCAATAGTGTTTGTCAGCGTGTTTTTAAGGTGGGTTCCCGATACTTTTGGATATATATTCAATGGTGATATTATCTCTGCGATTTTGCCACCGTTTATGTGGGGCGTTGTTTACACGTTTTTATGTTCGCTTGGATTATTAATTGGATTTTTGTTAGACTTCGGTTTTAAAAAGGAGGAGACTCATGAAAAAGGGACTTAAAATACTCGCAATTATAGGAGCATTTTTCTTAATCGGACTTATATTATTTGTTGCAAATATATTTTTGGGAAATCCAATTTCAAGCATGATAGTTTCAAACAATGCAAAAACCTATATAGAAGAAAACTTTAGTGAAACCGATTATGAAGTCGAAGATGTAAGATACAGCTTCAAAATCTTAGGTTACTGGGTTGACGTGGTTTCACCGTCTAGTGAAGACTCATATTTTTCAATAGAATATGATATGCTTGGCACTATGATTTATAGTCTACATCCGGCATATGTCGAAGGAAGATTTAACACTTGGAACAGGGTAAACATGGAGTATTCGAATGAAGTAAGTAGCTTGTTATTTGGTTTTAGTGATTATGATGAGGCGATATATGGAGAAATAAGAACAGAAAATCCAGATGCGGTCATAGATTTTGGAATGAAAATGGAAGACTTAGAACTTGATAAAAATTATGATTTTAAGGAATTTGGCGCAGAATACGGAAGTATAATTTTATATATTGGATATGATGGAGTGTCGAATGATAAGGTTGCAGAGATTTTACTTGAGTTAAAAAGTGTAATCGATAAATCGGATATATCTTGCTATGCTGTCACGCTGAGGATAGCCGATATAAATAATTATGAGAACTATATTTATATAGAAGATTTTCTCTATAGTGATATTTACGAAGAGGGAATAGAAGAAAGAATAGAAAACTCAGTAGAGAAAACAAATGCTAAAATCGAAGAGGTTTACAGTGTGAAATAAGAGCAGAACAATAAAAAATCTTGACTCATTTGGAGTCAAGATTTTTTTGCATTATAATAATTTTGTCATGGATATTAAATTTATTGAAAATAAAAAAAGATAGGTAAAATACCTATCTTTTATGGCAGGGGCAGAAGGACTTGAACCCTCGGCACGCGGTTTTGGAGACCGCTGCTCTACCAACTGAGCTATACCCCTATATTGTCGATCATGTTTGACTGACAGTTATTAATTATACAGTTAAATGATTCATTTGTCAATACTTTTTAGCTTGTTTTTTTATTTTTCATTTTGAATAATGTATTTTTAAAAGGATAAAATAATCACAAATCAATTTAAAGAAAGTAGGGAGAATATGAATAATTCCAGTGTGAATTTACCTAAAAACATCAATTATATGACACCAGCGCCGAATAAAGATGCAAAAAACATCTCAAAACTAATAAAGAAAAACGGCAGAATTACAGGATACGAACTAACTGACGGTACGGTTCTTTCAAAGTCACAAGGAATTGCCATGGCAAAGCAAGGAGGAATTCGTGGAGTAGCGATTGCCACGAGAAACGGGACTGAATATTTAAGAAGCCTGCCCGACTCAAACGAAAGCAACAACCTTGGAAATTTGCCCAGTATAGGAGACTAACTCACTTATGATAAGATATTCCATGCTCAATGGTAAAGGCTCTGTAAATCTGCTCAAGCAAGATAATTCTGAAAAGTTGATGGGGAAAGGTCATGTCGGAGATACTTATCCCACTTCCAATAGCCTTGATTCTAGCACTCAGTCCATGGGAAGAGCCGATGACAAAGGCAAGAGAGCTTTCGCCCATAACAGCCTTTTGAGTGATAAAGGAGCTGAATTTTTCAGAAGTTAACTTCTTTCCTTCAATGCACATCGGTATGCAAAAAGAATTTCCGACGGCTTCTTCAATCAATTTCGCCTCTTTTTCCAAAGCTTTTTCGATAAGAGCTTCCGAGTCGCCTGTTTTTGACTCAGGAAGCTCTATTATTTTAAGTTTGCATAAAGAACTAAGTCTTTTTTCGTATTCTTTTTGAGCTTCTTTCAAAAATTTCTCTTTTAAATTACCCACAGTTATGATTTTTATAGTCAGCATTAAAATATCACCGGTTCTCCGTTTAAATTAGTTTTAGGGGCTATGTACAGCTTGTAATCGACATCCCTTACATATCCTTTAAGAGTGAGTTCGCAGTTTGCTGTTTCCTCTGCTATGTGAGGGTTATTGTTTTCACCGCTTAAATGGGCAAGCATAAATCTTTTTGTTCCACTGCTTTTAAGAAATGGAAGATACTCTGAACACTCTTTATTTGAAAGGTGACCTCTATCTGACATGATACGCTTTTTCAGTACATACGGGTACGGGCCTGCTTGTAACATTGAAACATCGTAGTTACTCTCAAGTACAGCGAAGTCACATCCTTCTAAGCCGTCTTTAACCTCATCACTTAAATAGCCTAAATCGGTTGCAAAGGATAAAATTTTATTATCGGGAGTCTTTATTCTAAACCCTAAACTATCCTCACAGTCATGTGAAGTGTGAAAGTGTTTTATTTCCATATCGGCAATTTGGAGTGATTGCTCAAGTACATGTAGTGGAAAACTGCCGTTTGCTATATTTTCTTTAATCAGTGCATTTTTGGTGCCACTTGAGCAAAAAACAGGAGTATTAAATTTTGATGCAAAGACTCTAAGGCCTGAAATATGGTCTGAATGCTCGTGCGTGATTATTATTCCACGAACTGCCAAAGGGTCTATTTCACATCTTTCTAGTGCAAGACAAATTTGCTTACAGTTTTGTCCAGCATCAATTAATATTCCGGATTGCTTAGAGCCCAAAAAGTAGCTGTTTCCACTGCTTGAGCTGAAAAGAGGGTAAATTCTTGCCATTTTAAAAACCGTGCTTAATTGCCAGCGCATAAAGTCTTAATAAATTATGGTGACATACCTTTCTGTTTTTTCCATTTCAAAGCTAAAGCAGGGGAGAGTATCCCCTGCAAAATTTCATAATAATATTTCGTTAAATCACATCTTCAAAGGCGTCTTCGTTAGGTTTTCTTTGAAAGTAAATATCAGCACCTAAAGCCGCAAGTTTTGCGACAATGTCTTCATATCCTCTGTTGATATATTTAACATCTTCGATATAGCTTGTGCCTTTTGCCATAAGTGCGGCAATAACCATGGCGGCGCCCGCTCTTAAGTCAGTGGCTTTTACAGGCGCACCTTTAAGTCTTGTAACGCCTTCAACAACGGCAACTCTTCCGTTTACAGTCACTTTTGCGCCCATGCGTTTAAGCTCGTCAACATATTGATAACGGCTTTCCCACACGCTCTCGTTAATCATGCTTATTCCGTTTGCCATGCTTAATAATGCAACAATTTGAGGTTGCATATCGGTTGGAAAACCAGGATGAGGCATAGTTTTAACATTACATTTCTTAAGAGGTTTTGTTCTTGATACTCTTAAAGAATCATCATATTCTTCAATATCTACACCCATTTCTTCAAGTTTTGCAGAAATAGACTCAAGGTGTTTAGGTGTAATATTTTTAATTAGGACGTCTCCGCCTGTTGCTGCCGCTGCTATCATATAAGTTCCAGCTTCAATTTGGTCAGGAATAATAGAGTACATTCCGCCTTTAAGCGTTTTAACACCATGAATTTTAATTACATCTGTACCGGCACCTCTTACATCGGCACCAATAGTGTTCAAAAAGTTTGCAAGGTCAACCACGTGTGGCTCTTTTGCAGCATTTTCAATAACAGTTACACCTTTTGCTTTTACAGCAGCTAGCATAATGTTTATCGTTGCACCAACGGTGACGACGTCCATATAAACCGTAGTGCCGTTTAGTCCGTTTTGTGCTTGAAGTTCAATCATGCCGTTTTCTTTTACATTGTAGTCACAACCTAGGGCTTCAAAGCCTTTTATATGCTGGTCAATCGGTCTAACTCCAAAGTTACATCCGCCTGGAAGAGGAACTTCCGCTTGGTGATATTTTCCTAAGAGTGAACCTATAAAGTAGTAAGATCCTCTTAAATGTCTAGCAAGTTCAGAAGGGACTACAGATGTATTTACGCCTGTCGGGTCAATTTGAACAGTATTTTTGTCAAGGTAAGTTACTGAAGCACCCATTTCTTCTAAGATATGAGTGATTATTTTAACGTCAGAAATATTGGGAACATTTTCAATTATACAAACACCGTCGGCTAAAACAACGGCCGGAATTATTGCTACTGCAGCATTTTTAGCACCACTTATAGAAACTTCACCATTTAAAGCTGTGCCACCACTAATAACGAATTTATCCAAGTCTACACTTCCTAACTTAATTTCATTGGTATGAAATTAATCATCTATTTTATTTATATATACTAATAATCATTTATAATTTAAGTATCTCCGATATACATAATAATACACAATTAACAATTTGTCAATATATTCAAAAAATTATGTAAAGTAAATTTACTTTTTTACTTGTTTTTCCCGATAATAGGCTTCTCTTCACCGTTTAAAAGTCTTTTAATATTCGATTTGTGTTTTAAGACAATAATTAGTGCTACAGTGAACGATATTGTCACTGAAGAAACAAGATATATAACACTTTCGCTACTATTTAAGCTTGAAGAATAATCAATAAAGAAAACTACTAAAAAAGTAAAAATAGGGTATGTCGCAGTTCCGATTATCGAGGAAAGCGAGACAATTTTCTTGATAACAAAAAGTAAAACGAAGAAGGCAAAGCATAATAAAAATACTCGCCAATCGACAATAGCCATCATGGCGGCAGTAGTTACAACGCCTTTTCCACCTTTAAAACCGAAGAAAATCGGAAAAACATGGCCTAAAATGCAGAATAATCCCGCAATTTGACGACTGAGTCCAACATAAATGACTGGAAGGCTAAAAGCTTCACAGGTATAAGAAAAAATCAGTCCAGCCACTATAACGGCAACAGCACATTTTATAAAGTCGAAAACAAAGGTGAGCAATGCGGGAATTTTTCCAACACTTCTCAAAACGTTTGTAGCGCCAGCATTTCCGCTTCCGTATTTTCTTATGTCATCTTTTTTGACAATTTTAGTCAAAATTATAGAAAAATTTATACTGCCGAGAAAGTAAGAAATAAGCATAACAATCAAGGTAAATATAGCGGTGATTAAAATATCATTCATTAATACTCATCCTCTCGGTTATTCTGATTTTTCATTTCTTTCTCTAACAATTAATCTAACCGGAGTTCCTTCTAACGAGAAAAACTCTCTGATTCTGTTTACTAAGTATCTTTGGTATGAAAAATGGAATAACTCTTTGTTGTTTACAAAGCACACAAAGGTAGGCGGCTTTGTAGTCGCTTGTGTAATGTAATAAATTTTAAGTCTTTTGCCTCTATCCGTAGGAGGTTGAACCCTAGCTGTTGCCTGTGCAAGAATATCGTTTAGAACACCTGTTGTAATTCTCATAGAATTGTTGTTGGCAACAAGCTTAATCATTTCAAAAAGTTTGTCGAGTCTTTGCCCTGTACTCGCCGAAATAAACATGATAGGCGCATAGGACATGAAGGAAAAGTCTACTTCAAGACCTTTTCTGAACTCGTTCATGGTCTTGTCGTCTTTTTCTATCGCGTCCCACTTATTTACAGCGATGATACAGCCTTTTCCAGCCTCGTGAGCAATACCAGCAACCTTAGAGTCTTGCTCGGTAAAGCCGACTACAGCGTCAATCATGATAACGCAAACATCACATCTGTCGACTGCCATTTGCGCCCTTAAATTGCTGTAGTGCTCGATATTATCATGCACTTTGCTTTTTTTTCTAAGACCCGCTGTGTCTATAAAGGTAAAAGTGCCGTGCTTATTTTCTATAATAGTATCTGTGGCATCTCTTGTAGTTCCCGCAATGTCGGATACGATACATCTATTCTCGCCCGAAACCTTGTTTACAAGTGAAGATTTTCCGACATTAGGTTTTCCGATAACGGCAACTTTTATGTTCTCTATGTCAAACTCTTCTTCGGTTTCTTCAGGGAAATACTTGACAACTTCATCAAGCAAGTCGCCTGTACCATGTCCGTGAACAGAAGAAACAGGATAAGGGTCACCAAGGCCTAAATTATAAAATTCGTAAAATTCAGGTGGTGGGTCGCCGACTCTGTCACACTTATTAACTGCTAAAACAATCGGGACGCCCGATTTTAATAGCATATTAGAAATTTCCGTATCGGTCGCAACGACTCCGGTTGTTAAATCAGTTACAAAAATTATAACATCGGCAGAATCTATTGCAAGTTGTGCTTGAAGTCTCATTTGAGATAAGATGATGTCCTTAGATTCAGGCTCGATACCGCCTGTATCAATGACTGTAAACTCATTTTGAAGCCAGCTACATTCGCCAAAAATTCGGTCTCTTGTAACGCCTGGTGTGTCTTCTACGATAGAAAGTCTCTTTCCTATAAGTTTATTAAATAGCGTTGATTTTCCCACATTTGGGCGTCCAACAACCGCTACAATAGGCTTTGCCATAATAGTCTCCTTTTTTAAATCAAGATATTATCATATCTATAAGGTCTTGGCCAGAAGAAGGCAGTTTAAATACTTTTAAACCTATCTTTTCTTCAAGCTCTTCGAGTGTCATATCGTCAAGAAAAATATCTTCATCTGCTTTAAGCATTACATCGGGAATTAAAAGCGTACCTTTTAATTTGTGACTATTTAACGTGTCTACAATATCCTGTCCTACGATAAGACCGGACACATCAATAGTTTCGCCGAAAAACTTATTTTTAATTGGATAAAGATTCAAAGTGATATTTTTCCATTTGTTTCTTATTTTATCATACAATGTGTTTAAAAGTTCAAAAATCGCTGTTCCACAAACGATGTTAATTTCTTTGTCTTGTATGGTTTCTGGTGCGTCTTCAAGTGCAAAAAGAAGCTCTTCTTCAAGGTTTCTATACATTCCTACACCATTTTCAATTTGAGGAAAATCCTCGTAAAATTCATATGGTGGAAGCTCTTTTTCTGCTATAATATAAAATTCATCAGATGGGTAAAATTTTCTTAAACCCGTAATCTCTAAACTTTTTTCACCTAGATTTTCTATAATATCTATGGTGCTTAACGCTTGGTTTTTAGTAAATGGTTCAAGATTAAATAAATTTTCTCTATGTTTTGTAATTCCAACAGGAACACAAGAGACGCTCTGCAAATTTTCACCAAAATTAAGAAGTTCTGTAAGAGAAAACTTTAGTTCATCGCTATCATTAATATTAGGACATAGGACAAGTTGGCAGTTAATTTTAATACCGCCATCGCAAAGAGTTTTTAAATATTTTAGCTTTTCTCCTGCAAATCTATTGCCCATCATTTCACATCTAAGCTTAGGATTCATGGTGTGAACCGAAACGTTAATAGGGCTTATATGCATATCGATAATTCTATTAATATCAGTATCTTCAAGATTTGTAAGAGTTATATAATTTCCAAATAAGAAAGAAAGTCTTTCGTCGTCATCCTTAAAATATAGACTTTTTCTCATGCCCTTTGGAAGCTGGTCGATAAAACAGAAAATGCATTTGTTCTTACAAGGTTTTTCCTTATCCATAAGATAAGTCGAAAATATAAGCCCGATAGGCGCATATTCTGATTTACTAAAATTAAATTCTAAGGTTTCATTTCCTCTTAAAATAGACATTAAAATTTTCTTTTCGGTTTCATAAAATCTGTAGTCGAGCATATCGTTTATATTCTTACCGTTTAAGGAAAGAAGTATATCGCCATTTTTTACGCCAATACTTTCGGCAATACTAAGTTTTTCTGTACCGATAATTGTAACAGACATATAAAAACCTCCAAGTAAAACTTTAGGGCGTCATCGCTGATTAAACGATGCCCGCCCGCAATAAAGTTTAAGCATTTATTTACGCTTCTTTTTTTACAACCTGTCTACCGTTGTAAGTGCCGCAACTTCCGCAAGCCCTGTGAGGTGTCTTGAATTCTCCACACTGAGGGCATTTCATCAAAGCGGGAGCCTCTAACTTCCAAACATTTGAACGTCTTTTGTTTTGTCTTGCACTTGATAATTTTGACTTTGGTACTGCCATCTTAATAGCACCTCCTTAAAATAATTAACTTAGCAAATCGCTAAGAATTTTTAACCTCTCGTCGATCGTACCGCCATTGCAACTGCATTTTGTTTCATTTAGATTAGTGCCACATTGTGGACACAAACCTTTGCAGTCATCACTACAAATATGTCTGTAGGGTAAAGTTAAGAGGATTTCTTCAGTAATTAACGAAGATAAATCCAAGCTGTTATCGACTTTAATATTATAATCGTCACTGTCTTCACATTCTTTTAAAACAAGACCGTGTTTTAAAGTGAGTTTCTCATGTTTTAAAGTTTCTTTCATACACAAACTGCAAGGCATTAAAAAATCGTAAGAAATTTTTGCCTCTAAATCAATTAAACTTTCATGTGAATGGATTGTACAATTTACATGTACAGGAGAAACAAAAGGTTTAAAACCGTCTACCTCTTCCTCTTTCATAGAAAAGTCCCATTCGAAAGATTCAGTTTTGTCCACTAAAAAGCTTCTAATATCAATAATCATATACATTACCTCATGCCGTACTAAAATATTATAATGACTTACTAGTCGTTTGTCAAGCAAAATTTGTAATAAACCATATTTTTTTTAAGAAGATAAGCTTTTACATTTCTATTGAAAAACAAATTAAAATCTGATAGAATAGATAAAAATGGAAAAGGAAACTAATATATGAAGAAAAATTTACGATTTTATTTTGCGTTATTTTTTGCAAAGGGAACTGCGCTTGTTCTAAAAATAATAGGTAGAAAAGGAACCTCTATGCCCGGCTCGTGGGCTATTATTTTGTGTCCTGATTTTTTAGGAAGGATAGACAAGCCTAAAAGAGTGATAGGGATAACAGGAACAAATGGAAAAACCACCGTTACAAATATGGTATCAGATGTTTTAGAAGCAAATGGTATAGAATTCATAAGTAATAGGGAAGGGACGAATGTGCCGACCGGAATAGCCTCTTGTTTAATTGCAAACAGTACATTTACTGGCAAGCAAAAAAAGCAGTTTGCAGTTTTTGAAATGGATGAGAGAAGTTCGCTTAGAATTTTTCCTTATTTAAAGCCTGATACGCTTTTAGTCACAAATATATTTAGAGATTCATTTAAAAGAAATGCCCATACAGAATATATTTTTAATCTACTAAATAATAATATCCCAAAAGAGACTACGCTTATACTAAACGGTGATGACCCAGTTTGCTCTAGACTTGGAAAAGACAATAAAAAATACTTTTTCGGTATGCTTAAACAAGAGTTTGAAAATGAAAAAAGAGAATACCTTGTAAATGACGGCTCTACCTGTCCTGTTTGTGACACACCGCTAACTTATGATTTTAAGAGATATCATCATATCGGAGTTTGTCGCTGTGAAAACTGTGAATATAAATTGCCTGAAAAACAATATGTGCTTCAAAAATGCGATTTAGAAAATAAAAGGATGAATTTTAAATTCGGCGAAGATAAATTTTCAATTAAACTTGCCGATAACAATGTTATAAATATGTATAATCAGCTTTGCGCGGCTTCGGTGCTTTATAATGAAGGTTATCAGACTAAACTGATTGAAAAAGCGTTTGAAGCTATTAAAATCCCCGAAGTAAGGCTTGCTAAGAAAAAAGTTGGAGACAACACTTTTATACGCCATGTTGCAAAAGGACAAAATCCGATAGCTTGTTCAATGGCCGTAGGCAATGTCAGAAACTTTGAGGGTGACAAGTGCGTAATATTTATGCTTGATGATAAATTCGATGCATTAAAGGCTGTAGAAAACATCGCATGGTACTATGACACCGATTTTGAATATCTAAAAGATACAAACATTACACAGATTATCATAGCAGGTGAAAGAGAGTCAGACCTTTACGTTAGACTTCTTATTGCGGGGATAGACCCTAAAATAATGAGCCACTTTGGAAGCTATGATGAAATAATCGGAGCGGTCGATGTGAATATATCGAATACCTTCGTTATCTATTATGACATATACTTTGAGTCTTTGTCAAAGAAAATCGAAAAAGAAATTGAAGAAAAAATAGAGGAGAATAAAAAATGATAGTAGAAGTTCTCTTTCCAGAAATTTGTAATTTGTTTGGCGACCACGCGAACATGAGATATTTAAAGCTTTGTTTAAAAGATGCAGAGTTTAAATCGACATCGGTAAATGAAAAACCACGGTTTTTAACTGAGAAAATTGATTTGGTCTACATGGGGCCATCTACTGAAAAAAGTCAAGAGACAATTATTAAAAATCTTAGCAAATATAAGTCTGAGATTGCCGAAAAAATCAAAAGCGGAGTGACGTTTTTCTTTACAGGAAACGCACTTGAAGTTTTAGGTAGATATATAGAAACAGAAAAAGGGGAGAAGATACCAGCGCTTGATATTCTTCCGTTATATGCAAAAAGAAATATGATTCAGCGCCATAACAGTGAATGTCTAGCTAAATTTGAAGGTATGGAAATCTTAGGTTTTAAGAGTCAGTTTACACTTTGCTATCCTGACAATGAAGATAATGGATTGTTTTTAGTTGAAAAAGGAATGGGCATGAATATGGAGAGTCAAAAAGAGGGCATAAGAATTAATAATTTTTTTGGAACCTACCTTTTAGGGCCATTTTTGGTGCTTAATCCCGATTTTACAAAGTATTTAATCAAAACCATTGGCGGACAAGAAGAGGTTGCGTTTGAAGAAGACGTAAAGAATGCACACGAAAAACTACTGACACATTTTAAAGAAAGAATTCCACAAAAACCACCTAAATATAAATATATGTAAAGATTATTACTATAAATAATTGACGTAATTTGATGAGTATGATATAATTATAGAGTTAGTTGATTTTACAGGATTAGCTAACTTTATAAAAATTGGAGACGTATCGAAGTGGTCATAACGAGCCTGACTCGAAATCAGGTTGCCTTCACGGGCACGAGAGTTCGAATCTCTCCGTCTCCGCCAACAGAAACCCCCGACACGCGTTTTTGCGTGTCGGGGGTTTCTGTTGTATACTGTAGCTACAGATTGATTAGATAATGTTT
>CAYJFP010000023.1:0-2302 GCA_964369415.1 uncultured Eubacteriales bacterium
TTCAGCGAATTTAGATGCATGTTCTGCCTCTTCAAAAGCCGCTTTTTCCCAGTAAAGACCGATTTCAGGATAGCCTTCTCTAAAAGCTACTCTTGACATTGCAAGATACATTCCAACCTCGGTGCATTCACCGTTAAAGTTAGCTCTTAAATCTTCCATAATGTCCTCAGATGCACCTTGTGCTACGCCTACAACGTGCTCTGCTGCCCAAGCCATTTCAGAACCTTGCTCTGTGAATTTTTCAGCTGGAACATTACATTGTGGACATTTTTCAGGAGCAGCATCTCCTGTGTGAACATAACCGCAAACTGTACATACAAATTTTTTCATAATAATAAACTCCTTTTTACTTTTAAATATCTAAAATTAAAATTAATTAATTTTATTGCAATTTTTACATAGGCCTTTGAGCATAACTTCCTCTTCTTCAATTAGAAAACCGTTTTCTCTTGAAATCATCTGAAAATAATTTGCATCGAAAAGTGGTTTTTCTACATCCAATACCATGCCACACTCTTTGCAAACAAAGTGGCTGTGAGGACTCATGTCAGCGTCAAAATGCTCTTGTCCGTTTATTACTCCTACACTCTTGGCTTTTTTTTGAGCACAAAATATTTTAATGTTTCGGTAAACTGTACCGAGGCTTAAATCTGTATATTCAGGCTTAAGTTTTGTATATACCCACTCCGCTGTAGGATGTACAGTGGTTGAGGTGAGCGTATCCAAAATCGCCATTCTTTTTTTGCTGAAATTTTCTCTTGAAGCCATAGTTAATACCTTTTTCATTAAAATATTTGCCGTGTAATAATACAAAACAGCATTAAGTTTTTGCCTATGAACGTATTATAGCACATAGATTTAGATTTGTAAAGATAAAAATAAGAATTATTTTTATTTTTTAGTTTCTGATAAAATTTTTGTAAGTTGTTTTTGGGTTTTTTCATTAGAAACAGAAACAACCTCATCGCCTTTTTGTAGTACGGTTGAACCGTTAGGGATTATTAATTCACTATTTCTAACAACTGAAATTACAAGAATCCCAGCTGGGAAACGAATATCTTTTAATGCAACTTTGTCATATTTTGTATTCTCCGGCAAAACTATGGTACAAATTGCACCTTTTCCTTGATTTAAACTTGCAAGAAGATGCATACTTGCTAAATCAGCCTCTTGCTCAATTAGTTTAGTTATAATATCCGTACTGCTAACAGCATAATCAATGCCAAGTAATCTAAAGGTCTGTAGGTTTCTTGGGTCACTTGATCTTGCGATAACTTTTTTAGCCCTAAAATACTGCTTAGCAAGTTGTGAAGCGACAATGTTATCCTGATCACTTCCAGTAAGTGCCATGAAACAGTCTGTATCTTTTGTTCCGGCGCTTTCTAATACACTTACAGTGGTACAGTCGCCAAGAACAATTTCAGCATCAAGCTGATTTGCAAGAATGACACATTTATCCTTAACCTTTTCAATTAAGCTAACTTCATGCCTTTTTTCTATCATCGTCCTTGCCAAATTTTTACCGATTTTTCCTCCGCCGGCAATTACAACTCTCATAATAGACTCCTATTCATCAATCAATTTTTTTTGCAAAAACAAGTTTGTCATTGGCTTCTATTCTCGGTGACTGAAAAGGAAAATTAAGTTCAAATGAACCATTTTCTCTAATTAGCCCAAAAACAGCCTCGTTTTCATCACCTAAAACGTCATTGAGTCTCTTTCCGACATACCTTTTTTCACAAGAAATAATGTTAAAATTAATGAAATTAGAGCCGAAAGAAACATTCTTATTTTTATATGGAGAGGTGACAGCAGAAATAATATTTTGACATGTTATATTAGTAGGACAAATTGTCTGCAGTCCAAAGCTTTCAAAAATATGCTCTCTATATGGATCTGTAATTCTAGACAAAACAGTTTCTATATTAAAAACTCTTTTTGCAATTTGTCCAACTGTAATATTTAAATTATCATCAGATGTTGTTACGATAACAGCATCACAATTTTCGATTCCGGCATCTCTTAGATTATTTATGTCCATGGGAAACTGAATAAAGGTAGCTCCTCTAAATTTAGGGTCTAAAAGTGCCAACTTCTCTTCGTGTTCTTCAATAACGGCAACCTCATGTCCGTTTCTGTCGAGGTCTTCTGCGACTAGACGCCCTAAATGACCGCTACCGACTACAAGAATATTCATAATTTATATCTCCCTTATTATGCTTCGCCGTCTTCAGCGTTGGTAGTATCAGCCGCCGCATCCGCTTCTGATGTATCACTAGTTTCAGATGATTCTGATGTATCA
>CAYJFP010000023.1:2402-31885 GCA_964369415.1 uncultured Eubacteriales bacterium
TTCTGATGTATCACTAGTTTCAGATGATTCTGATGTATCAGGAGCAGTAGTGTCTGCGGGTGCATCGGTTGAAGCAGATACGTTGCCAGATATAAGATCTCTTGCTTCTTCTGCAGAATAGCGCTCTCTTAAGCTGAATTGTGACGAGATATAAGCCTCTTTATCATCATAAATTATCTTGTTCCATTCTTCACCTTGTTCTACAAGTAAAAAATATTGATTAATGCTGGCTTGTCCCAATACAATTCCACTAGAAGAAGCGGCATCTCTAATGTTTACTCCATCAGCAGTGCTTTTTACCACGTCTAAGTCAACGTCTCTTTCGGCTGAAACCGAGCTTGGTTCAGGCGTTGGTGTACCAGTCACGGTAATTCCGTGGCTTGAAGTGGTTTCTTCTGATTCTTGGGAGCAAGCGGTTAAAATGCTAAATAAGCATAATATTGAAACTATTAAAGATAGTTTTTTCAAATATAACACCCTCTTTTTTATTATTCTTATTTTATTTTACCACAAAATTTGTTTTTTTCAATCATTTTTTGTCAGAATATATGAATAAAGAGCAAATAAATATTAATAAATAATTAAATTTGTTAATATTAATAAATTTAACGTAGAAAAGCTTTACTAAAAGGACTTACACCCATATTTTTTTTTATCATAAAATAATAATATAAAAAAGAAAAGGAGGGGTGAATTTGAGAATAGTATCCCCAATTCAGCCCCTCATATTTTCATTTAAGAATATTGATTTAATGCTAGACGGACTAAAGTTTCTAAAAAATGAAACTTTGTCAGTGTCACTTTACAAAAACACATACTATATAAGTGTTTTCTGTAGATTTAAAACCAGAACATATATACTTAAAATCTTAGAAGAATTTGGTAAATATGTAGGCCTTGGGATAGTGCTTGATGCATTCATAGCAGAACACGGCATAAGCATTTTAAGTAAAAAGCTAATTAACTCTTGAGATATATTGGCAAGAAATATAAACATTTTGAACTTTTTTTGCCTCTGTGTCTAATGGTGTGTGCGTAATAGGCTGTGTTTCAGAAGGTGTGATGTAAAGTTTAAAAGCAATAGCATCTTGACCAGGTCTCATGTTTGCAACTTTTTTATAGGCGATGTCTTTATCCTTTATGGACAAGTAGTTTTCAATGAACTGCTCAAAATTTTCATTTGAGAATGTACGAAGAATCAGTGATGAATCATACATTTCGATGATAGCTTTAGCCTCGTCAAAACTTAGCATGCTGATTTTAAATTCGCCCTCGTTAATAACGGTGCTCATTGTGTTGTTGTCTAAAAGTAGTAAAGGTAATTTTGACATGATACTGCTCCTTTCAAGAAAAAAAGTTATAAATTATTCTTCATTTTTATGTTTTGATTCTTCGATTACTTTTTCGGCCACATTATGTGGTGCTTGCTCATATCTTACAAACTCAAAAGTATAGCTTCCTCTTCCGTGTGTCACCTGTCTCATATATGTGCTAAAATCATACATTTCAGATACAGGAACTTCAGCTTCAACAACTTGAGTGCCATTTTCCTGAGAATCCATTCCAAGTACTCTGCCTCTTCTTTTATTAACTTCACCCATAATATCGCCCATGTTGCTGTCTGGTACAAAGGCTTTAAGCGTTCCGATAGGCTCTAATAAAACAGGGGCAGCGGTTGGAAGTCCGTTTCTATACGCTATTGAAGCAGCCATTTTAAACGACATTTCAGACGAGTCAACTGGATGGTACGAGCCGTCATAAAGCATTGCAGAAAGCCCAACAACGGGGTATCCGGCAAGAGGACCTTTTGATATGGAATCACGAAGACCTTTTTCAACAGCTGGGAAGAAGCCTTTAGGAACTGCACCTCCGACAACTTTTTCAGAAAAGACGAGACCTTCTTCATTGCAAGGTGAGAATTCAATCCAAACATCGCCGAATTGGCCGTGGCCGCCAGTTTGTTTTTTGTGTCTTCCTTGAACTTGAACTTTCTTAGTGATTGTTTCTCTATATGCTACTTTTGGTTGAATTAATTGGACTTCTACTCCAAATTTTGCCTTAAGCCTTGAAATTATAACATCTAAGTGTTGTTCGCCAAGTCCGCTTAAAATCATTTGATGTGTTTCATGATTTGTGTAGAATGTGATAGTTGGGTCTTCTTCACAAAGTCTTAAAATTCCCTGTGCAATTTTGTCCTCGTCACCTTTGTTCTTTGGAAGTACTGCCATAGATAAAGTAGGAGTAGGATAATCGACAGTTGAAAGTGTAACCTTTCTAAGTGGACTACAAAGAGTATCGCCTGTATTTACCGCAGAAAGTTTAGGAATAGCACCTATGTCACCAGCGGGAATGTATTTAACATCCGACTGCTTCTTACCACAAACCATGAGTGATTTTCCAATTTTTTCACTTTCACCAGTTCTCATGTTTAAAATGTTGCTGTCAGGGCCTAGTTTACCAGAGATAACTTTAACATATGAAAGTTTTCCGATAAATGGGTCGGCAACGGTTTTAAAGACTAGAGCACAAGTGGCTGCGTCTTCATTTACACTTATTTCTACATCGTTTCCGTCGATGTCTTTTGCAATTTCAGCAGATTTTTCCTCTGCCGATGGTGCAAGCCAGCAAAGGCCGTCCATGAATTGCTCCATGCCTCTCATCAGCATGGCATCACCGCAAAATACAGGGATAATAGTTCCAGTTTTTACACCCCTACTAATTCCAACGATGATTTCTTCGGGAGTAAATTCTTCACCCGAAAAATATTTTTCAAATAAAGCTTCGTCCGTTTCGGCGACCGCTTCGTAAATAGCAGTTCTTAATCCTTCAAGCCTTGCTCCCATATCAGGCATGGGAATCGGCACGGGCTTTCCGTCCTTATAGTCATAAGCTTTATACTCTAGCATGTTTATGTATTTGTCGGCGTTACCATTTTCAAAATATGGGACAACCACCGGACAAACAGATGGTCCGAATTCTCGTTTCAAGTCTTCAAATACTGCATAGAAATCCGAGCCTTCATCACAAAGACCATTTACAAAAATAATTTTTGAAGCATCCCTTTTAGATGCCGCTTGCATTGCCTTCTCTGTTCCTACTAAAACTCCGCCCTTTCCGGAGATTACAACAAGTGCAGTGTCACAGGCTCTTACAGCCTCACACGATGCACCCTCAAAGTCAAATAGACCTGGTGAGTCGATGATGTTAACTTTTTTATTCTTCCACTCAAACGGTGCTACAGCCGCGCTGACTGAAGTTTGTCGCTTGATTTCCTCCTGATCATAGTCACAAACGGTATTACCGTCTCCTATCTTTCCCCTTCTATCGGATACTCCGGCAAGATATAGCATTGCCTCACAAAGTGAAGTCTTACCGGAGCCGCCGTGGCCCAACACGGAAAGATTGATGATGTTTTTTGCTGAATACTGATTCATACGCTTACTCCTTTCAAAGTTGATAATAAGCTTATACGATAAGAAAATTAGCAATAAATACAAATTTTGGTATCGTTATTAACTACTATAATACATCAAACAATTCAAAATTACAATAGCTTAGATTATTCTTATAAGATTAATAGATTTTGCGGTAAAATATTTGTGTGAAATGCCTAAATGATTTGCAATATTAGATAATAGAATAAAAAGTATTTATTTGATGTTGTGAAAATAGTAAAAATATATTATAATTTATTTCGTGAAAAATTAATCGAAAAAAGGCAGGTAGAGAAATTGAATTATGTTTACGGTATAATCTGGCTGATAATAGCTGGTTTACTATTTTTTAAATTTACAAAAGAGAATAAAATATTTTATGTGGCGGCTTTGTTTTTTACAATTATGGGAATTTGGTGGATAGCCGATGCGATTTTTGTAGATGCCAATATGTTTGAAGGGGCATGGGGAATAGCCTTAAGGGTAATAGGCGGATTTGTTCTGGTAGTCTTTGTTGGTTTTTATTATAAAAGGTATAGGAACAAAGGCTGATGGAGATATTTTTTACAGTACTAACAAAGGTTTCCATCATGGTTGTCATGATGTTGGTCGGATTTATTATTACGAAAAAGAAAAAGCTCGGTGAAAAAGGCACTTCCGACATGACATGGATTTTACTGAATGTGGTGACGCCTTGTGTGATTATAGATTCATTTATGAAGCTTGAAAGTGGAAGTTTAAGCTTAGAAAATGCAGTTTTGGCAGTTTTTCTATCTTTTTCGGCAATATTTATGGGGCTTCTTATTTCACTTTTGTTTTTTGGAAAAGAAGATGATGTGAAAAAGAGGGTGTTGCGCTTTTGCATAGCCTTTAGTAATTGTGGATTTATGGGTTTGCCGCTTGCGCAAGCAGTCGTAGGAGCAAGAGGAGTTGTGTATGCTTCGATTTTTATCGCTGTATTTAATTTTATGTTCTGGACATTTGGATATATGTTAATGAGCGGAGAAAAAAGAATCAGCGTTAAAAAAGTTCTTTTAAATCCAGGAATTTTGGGGATTACTATAGGTATGATTATATACGGATTTAATATAAGCATACCCGAAGTTTTATTTTCACCAATAGAAAGTTTATCTTACCTAAATACACCGATTGCCATGATAATTTTGGGGCATTTTCTATCTAAAATTAATTTTAAAGAGATTATATTTGATAAAAATCTCTATTTAACCGCTTTTTTAAAATTAATTATAGTTCCGGCTATGTCATTGTTGTTAGTTGTCATTTTTAAGCCTGAGTTTGCACTTTTCATGTGTATTGTGGTTCAAAGTTGTACTCCAAGTGCTACGGGAACGGTTTTGTTTGCATCAATGTTAAAAGCAGATGCAAATCTTGCTTCAAAATCGGTTGCGCTCAGCACAGTTTTTTCGCTGATTACAATACCTTTATTTATAACTATTTCCCAATTATTGTCAGAAAGTATTTTGTGACTAAAGTGAAGAGTAATGCATAAAATATAAAAGCAATCAATTTTGGTTGCTTTTATATATATAGCCTGCCATAGTGAAGATTACTTTATTATGGCAGGTTTTATTTTTGATTAAAAATTGTATCTTAGTTGCAAAAAAATACAAAATAATGTAAAATAGCAATATCTATTTATAAAAGGAGAATTACACTACATGCAAATAGCACCTTCGCTTTTGGCAGCGAATTTTAAAGACTTAAAAAATGAACTTGAAAGGGTAGAAAATGCAGATTTTTTGCACCTTGACATTATGGATGGACACTTTGTGCCAAATATAAGTTTTGGCCCGTTTGTGGTGGGAACTTTAAGAGAAATCAGCGACTTGACTTTTGATGTTCATCTAATGCTTACACATCCATTAAATTATATAGAGAGCTTTGCAAATGCCGGAGCCGATATAATCAGCTTTCACATAGAGTGTGAGAGTGATATTAAAGAAACAATAGAAAAAATTAAGAGTTTTGGTGTGAAACCTGCATTGGTTATAAAACCTGGTACAAATGTTGAAGAGGTTTTTCCATATTGTGATGATATTTCCATGGTGCTCATAATGTCGGTAGAACCTGGATTTGGCGGACAAAAAATGATGCCAGAACAGCTGGAAAAAGTTAAAATTTTAAAAGAAAAATTTCCGAATCTTTTAGTAGAGGTTGACGGCGGAATTGATAGAAGTAATATTGAAATGTGTAAAGATTTTGGCACGGATATTTGCGTATGTGGAACATCTGTTTTCGGTGCGGAAAATCCCAAGGGCGAAATTGACTATTTTAGGAGCGTTTAATTTTGAAAATCGGTGATATTGAAATAGATAGAAAGGCGATTTTAGCACCTATGGCGGGTGCTACTGATTCGTCGTTTAGAAATATTTGCCACGATTTTGGCTCATTTTTTGCAGTTAGTGAAATGGTGTCGTCTAAGGCGGTGCTTTACAATTACAAAAAAACCAGTGAACTTACAGATTTAAGCCGTGACAGTGGTATTTGTGCTATTCAACTTTTTGGAGATGACCCACTTATAATGGCAAAAGCAGCTGAAACTGTGAGGAAATCGAACCCTAAGTTCATCGATGTGAATATGGGGTGTCCTGTTCCGAAAATTGCGGGCAATAACTGCGGAAGTGCCTTGATGAAGAATCCGAAACTATGCGGTGAAATCGTAAAAGAGATGAAAAATGCAGTGGACGTGCCGATTACAGTCAAAATTAGAAAAGGCTGGGATGAGGAGAACGTAAATTCTGTTGAAGTGGCGAAAATTTGCGAGGAAAACGGAGCGTCGGCAATATTTGTCCACGGTAGGACAAGAGTGCAGATGTATAGCGGAAAAGCGGACCATCAGATAATAAAAAAAGTCAAGGAATCGGTAAAAATTCCAGTGATTTTAAACGGCGACATAGTAGATGGAAAAACCGCTAAAAAAGCGTTTGAAGAAACAAACTGTGATGCGGTAATGGTCGGTAGGGCAGCTCTTGGAAATCCGTGGATTTTTTCGGATATCAATGCGGCTGTCGGAAGTGATATAGACTTCATGCCGTTTCCACCGCTTTCAAAAAGACTGTTAGTTATAGAAAAGCATATAAAAATGATGGTAGAAGCAAAAGGCGAACATAGGGCGATGAGAGAAGCAAGAAAGCATGTGGCGTGGTACATGCACTCTATAAGGGGTGCAGCTGAGTACAGAAGAAGAGCTGGTATGCTTAAAACTTTTGAAGAGCTCGAAGAACTTTTAAGGGACGTATATTTGATGAATAGGGAAGAGAATAATTAGGAGAGTGTATTAATGAATCAAACCGAGAGACTGGAAAAAGACAAGATACCTAATCTGTTTTTTAGACTGGCAATTCCGACAATTATAGCGCAGGTCATAAATTTTGTTTATAACATAGTCGATAGAATTTACATAGGAAGGGTAGAGGATAGTGCGCTTGCAATGGCGGCACTTGCCGTATCTCTTCCAGTTATAACCATGGTGGCGGCATTTACAAATCTTTTTGGAATAGGCGGTGCACCACTTGCCGCAATTAAAATGGGACAAGGAGATAAAAAGGGAGCGGAAAAAATACTCTCGAATTCATTTTCGGTTCTAATTATTACAGCGATATTTTTAATGGTCATGATAAATTTGTTTTTAGACCCACTTCTTTATGGATTTGGAGCTTCGGACGAAAATATTCATCTAGCAAGAGGATATGTCGGGATTTATTCATACGGAACGCTGTTTGTCCAGTTCACTCTAGGACTAAATCCATACATAAATACTCAAGGATTTACAAAACTTGGAATGCTCACCGTACTTATCGGTGCAGTGCTTAATATAATTTTAGACCCGATTTTTATTTTTGTATTTAATATGGGAGTGCAAGGTGCAGCTTTGGCAACAATAATATCACAAGGCGTCTCGGCTGTTTGGGTTTTGTTATTTTTCTTTAAAGGAAAAAGTAAGCTTAAAATTAGGAAAGAATATTTAATGCCGAACCCGAAAATAGTTCTTTCCATAGTTGCACTCGGTGTTTCACCTTTTATTATGGGAATGACCGAAAGCTTTGTTCAAATTTCATTTAACAATCAACTATTGCTGTTCGGTGGAACTACAGCGGTAAGCTCTATGGCGATTTTAATTAGCCTTTATCAAGTAAATATGATGATACTTCAAGGCTTTTCCTACGGAGCACAACCGATTATGAGCTATAACTACGGCGCAGGAAGGCTCGACAGAGTCAGGGCGACTTTTAAGTTGTTTTTTGGAGTTTGCCTTGCCTTTTCTGTTGTGACAATCACCTTAACGCTGATATTTGCAAAACCAATAGTAAGCATTTTTTCGGACGACAGCAGAACGATAGAGCTTGCAACATGGGCGATACTGCCGTTTTTAAGTGGTGCGCTTATAGCGGGAATTCAAATGGCGTGCCAGTTTTCATTCTTGTCACTCGGACAGGCAAAGCGTTCACTTGCAATGGCATGCTTTAGAAAGCTTGTCATGCTGATTCCACTTATATATATTCTGCCTATGTTAATTGGAGAGAGCGATTTTGCAGTAAACGCAGCCGAGCCTATAGCACATTTAGTTGAAGATGCGGGCAAAGTTTTCTCGGTATTTCTTGCGGAATCAATATCAGATGCGGCAGCGGCAATTTGCACGGGCGTGTTGTTCATGCTATTTTACATGAAAAATTTAAGAGACAAACCACAAAATTTAAAGGGGTGATTGAATGAGCCTACTCGTAATCGACGGAAACAGCATAGTAAATAGAGCCTACTATGGAATTAAGATTTTAAGCACAAAAGACGGTGTGTTTACAAATGCGATTTATGGATTTTTGAATATTCTTGAAAAATTGAAAGATGAGTGTAATCCCGATAGCGTCGCCATTGCCTTTGACCTTAAGGCGCCAACTTTTAGGCATGAAATGTATAAAGAATACAAAGCGGGAAGAAAAGGTATGCCAGAAGAGCTTGCCTCACAGCTTCCTATTTTAAAAGAATTGCTTGGCTTTTTAGGCTATACGATAGTTAGCCTTGAGGGATATGAAGCGGACGATATTTTGGGCACGCTTGGAAGAGTTTGCGAAGAAAACGGCGTAAAATGCATGATTGCGACTGGTGATAGGGATAGCTTGCAGTTGGTTTCTTCTAAGACTACGGTTAGGCTTGCGACCACAAAATTTGGACAGTCCACTGTCACTATGTATGATGAAGAAGCGATTAAAGAGCAATATGGAATCACTCCAAACCAACTTATAGACGTAAAGGCTATTCAGGGCGATAGCTCGGATAATATACCAGGTGTATTGGGAATAGGCGAAAAGGGCGCTGGAGAATTAATTAGAAAATTTGGTAGTCTAGAATATATTTATGAACATTTAGATGAGATCGACATAAGAGAAAATATGCGCAAAAAGTTAGAGGCTTCAAAAGATAATGCGTTTTTAAGCTATAAGCTCGGAACAATTAACAAATTTGTTCCGATAAATACTGATTTAGAACACTATAAAATCAAAGAAGCCGATATGCAAAAAGTATCTGCGCTTATGACAAAGCTTGAACTATTTAAACTCATGGAAAAAATGAATATCAACGCTTCTGAAGTGAAAAAATCGGTGAGCGAGACAAGAGAAATTACGATAAAAGAGCTAAAAGATTGCGTGACCGTGCTTCCTATGCTCGAAGACAGTGGTGAAGCTTACTTTGTCAGAGACGAAGACGTGTTCTATTTTGAATTTGAAAACGAAGTTTTAAAAGTAATTCCTACCGATTTGTTCCTAAAAAGTTTTGCAAAAAATAAAAAAATCAAAAAAAATTGCTACGACTCAAAAGATTTTCATAAATATCTATTAAAGAGAGTTGGAATATGCGCCGAAAATATCGAAAATGACGTGTCACTTGCCGCATATATTCTCAATCCATCTGGTTCATCCTATGAGCCTGAAAGACTTTGTGCAGAGTATGAAATACCGACTTTTAATTCAGAGAACACTCATGCAAATCTATGCGCTTCACTTCCTCTCATTTGTGAAAAACTTTCTTTTAAAATAAAGCAGAATAACCAAACGAAGCTGTATAAGGATATAGAAATTAAGCTTGCCTTGGTGCTTGCGGACATGGAAGCGCAAGGCTTCATGGTGGACAAAGAGGGCATAAAGAGCTTTGGAGAAAAGCTAAAGGAAGAAATTAAGACCTTGGAAATCGGAATTACCGAGGCTGTAGGATATGAGTTTAACATCAATTCACCTAAGCAATTAGGAGAAGCCTTGTTCGTAAAACTTGGGTTGCCACATGGCAAAAAGACCAAAACAGGCTATTCAACAAATGCAGAAGTGCTAGAAAACCTAAGAAACATGCATCCTGTAGTGGACGATGTGCTGACATACAGGACGCTTACAAAGCTTAACTCGACTTACTGCGAAGGTCTGTTAAAAGTGGTGGCAGAAGACAGCAGAATTTATTCAAGTTTTAACCAAACTGAAACCAGAACGGGCAGAATTTCAAGCACCGAGCCTAATTTGCAAAATATTCCAGTAAGAACCGAACTTGGAGCAGAGCTTAGAAAGTTTTTTGTTGCAAGAGATGGATATACCTTGGTCGATGCGGATTATTCTCAAATCGAACTAAGAGTTTTGGCGCATGTTTCAAACGATGAAGTCATGATAGAATCGTTTAAAGAGGGCAAAGACATCCACACCGCAACGGCGGCAAGAGTGTTCGGAATGCCTGAAGAAATGGTGACACCGCAGATGAGAAGTAGTGCAAAGGCAGTAAACTTTGGAATAGTCTACGGAATAGGTGCGTTTTCGCTTTCAAAAGACATAGGAGTCACAAGAAAAGAAGCGGAAAACTATATAAATGAGTATCTAAGAAATTTCAGTGGAGTAAACGATTACATGGAAAGAACCATTGAAATGGCGAAGCAAAACGGATACTCAGAGGATATATTCGGACGAAGAAGATATTTGCCAGAGCTTTCAAGCTCAAACTTTAACACCAGAGCATTCGGCGAAAGAGTCGCAAGAAACATGCCCATTCAAGGAGCGGCGGCGGATATAATCAAAATTGCGATGATTAAAGTGTTTGAAAGATTAAAAGAAGAAAATTTAAACGCAGCTTTAATCTTGCAAGTCCACGATGAATTAATAGTAGAAGCGCCGCTTGAAGAAAAGGAAAGAGTGGAAGAAATAGTGAAAAACGAGATGGAATCCGCAGTAGAAATGGTGATTCCAATGCTAGTTTCGGTAAATACAGGAAAAACCTGGTACGATTCTAAAGGATAATATAGATACTTAATTTTAGTAAAATAATGGACACGTAGACAATGCGTGCCCATTATTTGTTGAAAAGATAGATGAGTGAATATCCATACTATTATATTTTTATCTGAAGTTTTTAGTTCTAAAATGAATCTGACTTAAAAAATAAATTGTTATCATTATCACGGCTGAGATAGGGTATGAGAGCCAAATGCCGATTAAGCCGAAAATTGGCGGGAAGATAAAAAGAAGCAGTGGCGAAATTAAGAGACATTCTAAATACGTAAGAACAGAGGCCTTTTTTGAGTTCAGCGTCGAATTTAGATAAGACAGATTAAGCTTAACAAAGCCCATCACGATAAAGGCAAGTGCGTAGATTATCATTCCGCTTTCAAAATAGCTCTTAGCTAAATCAGACAAGCCGAACAAATTTCCCATATAGGGCGTTACTAAAACTACAGTAAAACTCAGTATAGCGCCCAAAACAACATTCATAATTCTAGAGATTAACAGCACTTTTTTGAGTGAGTTATCTTCCTTAGCTCCGGTGTAAAAGCTTATCAAAGGCTGAGTGCCGTCTCCGATTCCAGATAGCATAGACTGTGCGGGAAAAGCGATATAAGATATAACTGAATATGCCGCAACGGCGGTGTCACCACCATATGAAAGGCACTGAAAGTTAGTGAACATCAGAGTTAAAGACGGCGCAAGCGACAGGCCAAATGAAGTAGTACCTGTTTTGATTATATTTTTAATCACTTTTAAGTCTAAAGCAAACTTAATTTTAACACCAGCTTTTTTTCTAAGAAGGGTAAAGCCGATAATTAATACGATAGATTGTGCGACAATCGTTCCAAGTGCCGCACCCATAATTCCAAATTCTAAAAATACGATGAATACTGCATTTGCACCTAGGTTAATAATAGTTCCAGTCACCATGGTAAGCATTGCACCAAGTGGCATGTTGTGATTTCTTAAAATAGGGATAAGTCCCGAACCGATTATTTGAAAAGGGCAGCCCAAAACTATCACGAATATGTAATTTTTAGCTTGCAGAAGCACCTCGCCTTTTGCCCCTAAGAGCTCTAGTAAATACGAATGTGTAGGAAGCAAGATAGCAATGATAATGCCAGAAAAAATCAGCAAAAGTGTAAAGCTTACATGGAAAATACCTTGGGCACTTTGGGTGTCGCCTCTTCCTCTTGCGTGAGATATTAAAACGCTTGCACCTATTCCAGTTCCGACTCCGACGGCCATGATAAGAGCCGTGATAGGCCATGCTATGTTTATGGCGCTAAGGCCTAAGTCACCGACGGTATTTCCGATGAAAAGACCATCTATAATCGCATAAAAACCCAAGAGTGTAAGCGAAAAAATAGTCGGTATACACTCTTTTAATACTTTTTTAATCATAAAATCTCCATTTTGAATTATTACTTCTTTATATTGAATTATATGATATATTTATTTTTTGTCAATATCTTTATTCTTATGACAAAATTTTTCGTTGAAGTTTAAACGATATAAAGGTATAATAATAACAAAAGAATAAAGGGGGTAATACTCATGCAAAAATACTCGGGTGAAGAGGGCTTACAGTATCATGTTAAATTAAAAAAAGGTGATGTCGGAAAGTATGTGATTCTTCCAGGTGACCCTAAAAGATGTAAAAAAATTGCAGAAAACTTTGAGAATCCTATTTTAGTGGCGGACAGCAGAGAATATGTGACATACACTGGCTTTCTTAACGGAGTAAAGGTGAGTGTTACCTCGACTGGAATCGGGGGTCCATCTGCGGCTATAGCGCTTGAAGAACTCGCACAATGTGGTGCAGATACCTTTATAAGAGTCGGGACTTGCGGTGGAATGGACACCGATGTAATCGGAGGCGACATCGTAATCGCAACTGGAGCGATAAGAATGGAAGGCACAAGCAAGGAATATGCGCCGATAGAATTTCCAGCGGTAGCAGATTTGAACGTGATAAACGCTTTGGTGGAATCGGCTGAAAATCTGGGTTTTACCCATCATGAAGGCGTAGTGCAGTGCAAAGATTCATTTTACGGACAGCATAGTCCACATTCAAAACCCGTGGGTTATGAACTAGAAAACAAGTGGAATGCATGGCTTAAAATGGGGTGCAAGGCTTCTGAAATGGAATCTGCGGCGCTTTTTGTCGTAGGAGCGTATCTTAAAGTGCGAGTCGGCTCGACCTTTTTGGTGATTGCAAATCAAGAAAGGGAAAAGCTAGGACTTGACAATCCAGTGGTTCACGACACTGATTCTGCCATTAAAGTCGGTATTGAAGCAATAAAAATTTTGATAAAAAGGGATAATATGACTAATGAAATATAAAAGAGTGTTCATTATAGTGATTGATTCGCTAGGTGTGGGCGAAATGCATGATGCAGATTTATACGGTGATAAAGGTGCGGATACTTTAGGGCATATTTTAAGAGAGTGTAAAGAGATTAAATTGCCAAATTTAGTTAATCTTGGAATTGCAAATCTTCATAAAACACCGCATTTAAAGCCAAAAGAAAAGTTTTTGGGTTACGCCTGTTATCTAAATGAAAAAAGCAAGGGTAAGGACACCATGACAGGTCACTGGGAAATGATGGGGCTTGAAACCACTGTCCCTTTTAAAGTTTTTACCGAGAGTGGTTTTCCGAAAGAGCTTATAGATTTACTTAGTGAAAAAACAGGAAGAGAGATAGTTGGCAATAAATCGGCAAGTGGAACTGAAATAATAGATGAACTTGCGGAAGAAGAGATAGAAAAAGGCAAATTGATTGTGTATACATCTGCGGATTCAGTACTTCAAATCTGTGGACACGAAGAGCACATGGGGCTAGACACTCTTTACGATTACTGCAAAACCGCTAGAGAACTTACGATGAGAGAAGAGTGGAAAGTGGGAAGGGTCATAGCAAGACCGTATATTGGAGATAAAATAGGCGGGTATAAGAGAACATCGAATAGGCACGACTACGCTTTAAGCCCAAGCGAAGATACCGTGCTTGATTTACTGAAAAATAATGATTTTGAGGTTATTTCTGTCGGGAAAATAGATGATATTTTTGCGGGAAAAGGCATAACTAAGTCTAATCGCTCAAAAAGTTCTGTTAATGGAATGGAGCAAGCAATAGAGATGTTGGATGAAGAATTCAAAGGTCTTTGCTTTGTGAATTTGGTCGATTTCGATGCACTTTGGGGGCATAGGCGAGATGTAAAAGGCTATGCCAAAGAACTAGAAAAGTTTGACGAGCTTTTAGGGAGTTTTATTCCAAAAATGAAGAATGATGACCTGCTTATTTTGACCTCGGACCATGGTAACGACCCGACATTTAAAGGGACTGACCACACAAGAGAAAAGGCTTTTATGCTAAGCTATTCACCGTCTATGAAAGGTTTTGGAATACTTAAAGACGGCGAAAGCTTTGGAGATATAGGAGCGACAGTAGCTGAAAATTTTTCTATAGAGCTAAATAAAAGCTTAATAGGAAAGTCAATATTAAATGAACTGAAATAAATAATATTTTGTCTTGATTATTAGTTGATTTATGATATAATAACTTCAAATGGAACCCAAAATCTAAGATTTTGACCATTTTAAAACATTGTATCAGACAAGTAAGGATGACTTAGCTAACACTAAGTCTAATAGGATACTAAAAAATAGTGAAAGGAGGGTGAAAATGGTTTACGGAGTTCAACTTTTTGGTTGTTCAAAAGATTTTAGAAAAGATACGGACAAATTTTTTGAAGAGATGAAACGTATAGGTCTTATGCAGATAGAGCCGTGCATTCTTTTTGACGAACCGAATGAGTTTAAAGAAAAGGCATTAACGGAAGGAAATGAATTTTTTGCTTCTTTGCCTGAACTTCTTTGGCTTCCGAGTGAAACTAAGATTTTTGCGGATAAGTTAAGAGAGAAGGGTCTTGAAATTTCAAGTGCACATGCCTTTGTAAGCGACATAATTAAATCTAAAGATTTAATGGTGAAAGCGGCTAAGGAGGCAAAAATCAAAGCGTATGTATTAAATGTAGCCGAGTATGCGTTTAATGATAAAAACAGATTTTTAAGTGAACTTAAGATTTTGGCGGACGAGCTTGATGAAATAGGCACAGAGCTTTGGATTCATAATCTTTCGCCTGAAATTAGCCACAAAACAGAGGAAGGCACAGATTTATACAAATGGATAGTGAATGGTTATGAAAAAATATACGCACAGCCTGATACAGGATGGGTGCTTCATGGTGGCGAAGAGCCGTATGAATACTTGAAATCTCTTGGCTCAAAGCTTAAGAGTATTCATTTTAAAGACTTGAATCCAGATTTTAAAAATAAAACTGGAAACGACATATTTGAAGTGCTTGGAAAAGGCTGCATAGATGTTCAAAAAATCATGGAACTGTATAAAGACGGCATTACAATAGTTATAGACCAAGACGTTAGTAAAGGTGATTTTGTTTCTGATTTGGAAGAAAGCGCAAAACTGCTACACAGCATTAAATAATTAAAAGAGGAGTAAGATAATGAGTAAATTTGATAGAAATCCATGGGACAGAGATGACGATATTTCTTATTTGGAAATATATGATTTTAAAACAGGTGAAATTACACCTGTAAAGGTATTTGACTACTTAATAGAGGCGCCAAACTGGAGTATGGACGGAAAATATCTTGTATACAATAGTCTTGGCAAGATGTATAAGATTGACATTGAAACTAAAGAAGTTTCATTAATTGACACCGATTATGTGAACGACTGCAATAATGACCATGTGCTTTCGGCAGATGGAAAGAATTTAGCGGTAAGTCATAGCATAGACGAAGACAGAAAATCAAGAATCTACACTTTGCCACTTGAAGGTGGAACACCAAAATTAATTACACCTATGGCGCCGTCATACTTACATGGTTGGTCGCCTGATGGTGAGTATCTTTCATACTGCGCAGAAAGAGACGGAGAATACGATATCTATGTAATTCCTGCAAAAGGCGGAGTGGAAAAAAGACTAACAGATGCACCTGGGCTTAATGACGGGGCAGAATACAGCATGGACGGAGAATACATTTGGTTTAACTCTGTTAGAAGTGGTCTAATGCAAGCGTGGAGAATGAAAAAAGACGGTAGCGAGCAGACTCAAATGACTTTTGACGAAGACTTGAACACTTGGTTTCCTCATATATCTCCAGACGGCAAAAAAGTTGTGATGATTTCGTATTTTAAAGGTGATTTGCTTCCGGCTGAACATATACCACACTTAAATGTTAAACTAAGATGTATGAATTCTGACGGCAGTGACGTTCAAGATATTATGACAATTTTCGGTGGACAAGGCACGATAAATGTTAACTCTTGGTCGCCTTGTAGTACAAAGTTTGCATATGTAAGATATGAATTAGCGGATAGGGAAGACGATTAAAACATGAAAATTGCCTTGATAAGTTGCTCGGTGCTCACTAGAAATATAGGTTTTTTAATGGCGACGAGTAAGACGACGATTCATAGCTTCTTTTTAGAGCAAATTCTTCATGATACACCCGAGAAGCTTCAAAAAAGGCTTCAAAAAACTATTGATGAAATTGAAGAACTTCAAAATAGAACCGAAGTAGAAAAAGAAAAGTTTGATGCGATAGTTTTGGCATACGGTCTTTGTTCAAACGCCGTAATTGGACTTAAGTCTAAGACTCTTCCGTTAATTATTCCAAGGTGTGATGACTGTATTGCCCTATTTCTTGGCAGTCAAAAACGTTATCTTGAAATATTTAACAGCCGAAGCGGTATTTATTGGTACAATAAGCCGTGGCTTGAAAACACGGTAATGCCGTCAAAAGAGAGTTTTAACGAACATTTTCAAAAATATCTTGAAGAGTACGATGAGGACACAGCGGAGTATTTGATGGAGTCGGTCCACGGCTGGAAAGAAAACTATGAGTGTGCTTTCTATATTAAATCTTCTATTTGTGATGATAGCGAAGAGATAGTAGAGACTAAGAAGATTTGCGAAGACTTTGGCTGGACTTACGATGAAGCCACTGAGGACTTAAGTTATTTATCTGATTTGTTAAATGGAAATTGGGATGATGAAGAGCGCTTTGCTATTTGTAAACCCGGACAAAAGTTTGCAGCGGAGTACTCAGGAAAAAAGGTGCAGGCTGTGGACTGTTAATTGAAGGTGAATTATGGATAAAATAATTTTAGAGACTGAAAGGCTTATTTTAAGAGAAATGACTGAATCTGATTATGGTAGCCTTTGTAAGATTCTTATGGATGATGAAGTTATGTATGCATATGAAGGCGCACTGAGTGAAACAGAGGCTAAAGACTGGTTGTTAAGGCAGATAGAAAGATATAAAAATGACGGGTTTGGCCTGTATGCTGTCGTTTTAAAAGAAAATAATGAAATGATAGGGCAGTGTGGAATTACCAAGCAAAATTGGAGAAATGAAACGCTTAATGAAATAGGTTATTTGTTTCAAAAAGAATTTTGGCACAAAGGATATGCTACTGAATCGGCAAAAGCCTGTAAGGATTATGCATTTAATGTTTTAGGATTTGATGAGGTTGTTTCAATTATCAGAGACAGTAATATATCTTCTCAAAATGTTGCAAAAAGAAATGGCATGACCGCTATAGATGAATCTATTAGGCATTACCGAGGAATAGACATGCCACACTATCTGTTTTCAGTAAAAAAATGATAAAAAGAGATGTGAATTTTCACATCTCTTTTTTGCTAGATTAAATTATTCGCTTCTAAGTGCTATAACTGGGTCTTTTTGAGCGGCTTTTTTAGCTGGTAGTAAACCGCCAAAAACTGTTACGACAACACTTACGATTAACAGTGCGATAGAAGCTGATATTGGTAAGGCAACATTTACTGAAGCACCACCTAAAAGACTTTGTACGATGGAGTTTATTGGGATGTTTATCAGTAGAGCTGAGCCTATGCCGATTAATCCAGAGCATAAACCAATAATGAGAGTTTCAGCGTTAAATACTTGTGAAACGTTTGATTTTGAAGCGCCGAGTGCCCTTAAAACGCCGATTTCTTTTGTTCTTTCGATAACTGAAATATGTGTGATTATTCCGACCATGATACAAGAAACTATGAGTGATACAGCTACAAAAGCTATTAGTACATAGGAAATAGTGTCAACCATTGTTGTCATTGCAGATGTCAAAGATTCAACATAATCGGTGTAAATGATTTGGTTTTCATCACTTGCATTTTCGTTATAGTTTGCAATGCTTAATACTATACCGTCTTTATCTTCAAAACTGTCGGCATAAATGTTAATCGAGC
Organism: uncultured Eubacteriales bacterium; assembly: GCA_964369415.1. Taxonomy (GTDB): domain Bacteria; phylum Bacillota; class Clostridia; order Oscillospirales; family Acutalibacteraceae; genus SIG603. Next base: position 20,416 of record CAYJFP010000023.1, read on the forward strand.
TTGGTGAAGCATAGTCAACTTTGCCGAAATTCTTAATGTTTTCATCATAAGTTCCACCTAGCATGTCGTCATATAGACCTAGTAAAATTTCTTTATCTGGCGTTTCGACAAGCCAGGTATCAAGCATTGTAGCGAGCATTTCATCAGTCACTTGACCCATACTTGCACCACCTGTAGCTTGAGTGCTTGTATCTTCTGAATCACTTTGAGAATAGTACATAATCACCGAATATAAATCAGCTTTTTCAGCTACACTCATGTTTTGGAGATAAACAGTGATATCCTCTAGTTTTTCTTCATCGCTCTCAGCTTCAAAAGGAGCACCGGTCAATACATTTGTGTTGATAGAATTTTCTTGAGCTAGTAAAATGTTGCTGTTGTTACTTTTTTCAATGATATAATCGGTCAAAAGTGAAGTGTATGCAAAACTTGTGGATATATTTGCATCGACTGCATCGGCTTTTGGACTGATGATACCTACGATTTTAAGAGGTTGATAATTATCCATGACTTCATCATTTAAAGATAATTCTTCTTCAGAAACTAAAGTGAATGTTCCGTCTTCATTTTCGGTGTATTTATCGCTGTTTGTAAATAGATAAAGCTCGTGACTTAAAATTTCATCGTATGTGAATTCTAGACTTTCTACTTCTTCACCGATTGAGATTAATTTGGCATAGTTTTCGTATTCATCTGCTGTCATAAGTCCGATTTGATAAAGAGTTTCGGCAGAAATGCTTTGATTTTCATCTGTAACTAAAAGTATTTCATCATAGTTTTGTGGCATGTTGCCGTTTACTAAGTTGTAATTCTCTAATATGCTTTCGTTAATCAAGCTACCGTCACTGCTTTTAGGTAGTTGAGTAAAGTTAGAAGCACCGCTTGAAGTACCACCCATTACCATGGCAATCATTGCATTTTGAGTTCCTTGCATAGAAAATGCATTTGAACTTTCAAGTAATTCAGCAGGGTCAGAATCGGTATTTACCAAATTGCCATTTGCATCATAAGCATAGACTGAGAAGCTTGTATCGTAAGAATAATGGACTCCGTTTTCGCCTAAATACTGTGCTATTTCACTGTTTCCATCGTCTAAATATTCTTTGAAAGGTGCAAGATTGTTTGTAATAGTCATATCATTTGCACTTTCTAATTGATAAAAGTTTGTACTCACACTTTCATCTTGGGAAGTTGTGCTATCGCCATCATTATTTGTAGATGAAATAGGCGAAACTTCACTAATAGCCGACATTGGATTGACACCACTCATATTAACCGATTCCGCAGAAATCGTGATAGGATAAGAGGACATCGTGTCTTTTTGCAAATCATCGATATAGGTATTTACTCCATTTGATAAAGATAAAATAAGCGCTATTCCGATAATTCCGATAGAGCCAGCAAAGGCTGTCAAAAGTGTACGTTTCTTCTTTGTGTTTAGGTTGCTTAAGCTTAATGCAAACGAAGTGAGAACCTTCATTTTTGACTTTTTTACTCCGTTTCTCACCCCTGAATCCGCAATTATTCCGTCGGCTTTAAATTCGTTGGTGTCTCCAACTATATTGCCATCTTTGACTTTGATTATCCTTGTAGAATATTCTTCGGCTAGCTCTGGATTATGTGTGACCATCACAACTAGCTTCTCTTTTGCGACTTCTTTAAGAAGCTCCATTATCTGAACGCTGGTCTCACTGTCTAGCGCTCCTGTCGGTTCATCCGCAAGCAAAATGTCGGGGTTGTTGACAAGTGCTCTTGCTATAGCGACTCTTTGCATTTGTCCGCCAGAAAGCTGATTTGGCTTTTTCTTTAAATGGTCGCCAAGTCCGACCTTCTTAAGTGCCTCACTTGCACGTTTTTTTCTTTCTGCTTTAGAAATTCCACCGATTGTAAGGGCAAGCTCTACATTAGATAGAATTGTTTGGTGTGAGATTAGATTATAACTTTGGAAAATAAATCCTACAGTGTGGTTTCTGTATGTATCCCAGTCTCTATCTTTATAATTTTTAGTCGAGACACCGCCGATGATTAAATCACCGCTGTCGTATTTATCAAGTCCACCTATGATGTTAAGCAGTGTGGTTTTACCAGAGCCACTGGGCCCTAAAATTGAGACGAATTCGTTGTCTCTAAGGTCTAAGCTGACATTATTTAGTGCGGTTTGTGTAAGGTCTCCTAATTTATATTCCTTGTGTACGTTTTTTATTTGTAACATGATTATCCTCCAAAAATTATTTTATATTTTTTATTTTAATACAGATTATAAGAATATAAGTGCTAATATTATTGCTACTACAACAAGTCCAATTAATGCAGCTGCAGCTCTTCTTTTTCTTCTTGCGACAGGTCTTCTTCTCATGATTTTTCTCCTTTTAATAATTCTTTTGCTTTTTCTAAATCAAGTTTGACCCTGACTATACTATCTTTTTTGTTTGAAATTGCTTTTAGCTTTTCTTTAGGATTTAAATCAGAGTTTTTTATAGACAGAATATCACTCTTGATTTCTTTATATACTTCTAAAAGGCTTTTGATTTTTGCTACTTCATCGCAATTTAAGTTGTTTTCACTTGCTAACAATGTAACTACTTCATCCTTTAAAATAGCACATTCTTCGCTTGTCTTTTTTAGCTCATCTATTTGAGTTTTAATGTGGTTTTTTCCAAATCCGAACATTTTTCATTTCTCCAATCTGTTATGTGATTTTGTTTTTGTTTGTATTCTGTGATTGTTATTATATTGGATAAACTTAAACTTAACTTCAACCAATATTCAACTCAACTTCAAGTTTTTTAAAATAAAACCATTAAAAATCCAATTATTACTAGAATCGGTAGAATAAAAGTAAAGCATCCCATGCGTCTTCTCATTCTTCTGCGTCTTCTCATTATCATCATGATTATTAATCCTCCGTTTTATGTTTTGTTTGTGTTCTGTGATTGTTATTATATTGCCTAAGCTTAAACTGAACCTCAACCAATGTTCAACTCAACTTCAAGTTTTTTAAATATCTTGAAAAAATATAAGGATTGATGTATCATTATCTTAATAAACTATAAAAAGGACGGATGAATCCTATGATAAACATATTAATAGTCGAAGACGATGAGGAATTAAGAAAGCTTTTTTATACTGTGGTAAGCGATAATGGGTATAACGCTATTTGTGCAGTAGACGGAATCGATGCATTTGATGTGCTTGATGATACACATGTTGATTTGATGATTTCCGATGTGATGATGCCAAGAATGGATGGATTTGAGCTTGTAAAAAACTTGAGAAGTACAGGATATGAGTTTCCAGTTTTGCTTATAACAGCTAAAGATGCACCAGAGGATAAAAGACAAGGCTTTAGGTCGGGTACGGATGACTACATGGTTAAGCCTGTTGATGTAAATGAAATGGTATGGAGAATAGAAGCTTTGCTTAGAAGAAGCAAGATTAACACTGATAATATTGTGAAAATTAAAAATACACAGTTTAATGCAGACACACTTGTAGTATCTAGTGAAACAGAAAAAGTCGAGCTCCCGCAAAAAGAGTTCAACTTATTATTTAAATTAGTTGCTTCACCTAATAAAGTTTTTACAAGAAGACAGCTGATGGACTTTGTATGGGGAGTGGATACCGAATCGGACGAGCACACATTAGACGTTCATATCAGTAGATTGAGAGTGAAGTTTAAGAATAACCAAGATTTTGAAATTGCAACTGTCAGAGGCCTTGGGTTTAAGGCGGTGGAGAAGTGAAAAAAAGAAAATACAAAATAAATACTGTTGTAATGATTTTAACTTTTTTGATGTTAATTACAATTATTCCGATTGGAATATTGGCAAACAGCTTTATCCCATTTGATTTAGGCTTTAGAAATACGCCGATATTTAGATTGATTTTTGCCGTTTTATTATGTTCATTTGTTGGGACTGTTGTTACTAAAATAGCGAGTAAAAATACAATTAATACATTAACTGAAATACAAAATGCAACTAAAGAAATTGCAAATGGAAACTATAATATCAGGATAGAAGAGGAAAGCAATTTAGTTGAACTTGATGAAATGTCGCACAATTTTAACCTTATGGCAAAAGATTTAGCGATGAATGAAATGATGAAAAGCGATTTTATCAATAATGTGTCGCACGACTTTAAGACGCCACTAGCTGCTGTTGAAGGGTATGCGACTTTGCTCAAAAACAAAAATCTTCAACCAGAGAAGATTGAAGAATATGCAAATCATATTTTGTTTAATTCAAAAAGACTTACTAAAATGACTAGCAATATTTTGCTTATTTCCACGCTTGATAACAGCAAAGTTGTTTTGAATAAATCAGTTTTTTCACTCGACGAGCAAATTCGTGAGATGATTTTGCTATATGAAAATGAATGGAGCGATAAAAATCTTGATTTAGAAATTGATTTAGCCGAAATAAATTTTTGTGGAGATGAGGATTTATTGTCACATGTGTGGCAAAACTTAATTTCAAATGCAGTAAAGTTTTGTGAGAAGGATGGAAAAATAACGGTAATCTTAAAAGGTGATAGTGAGAGTGTGAAAATTTCAGTTTCTAATACAGGTAAGTTTATAAAGAAAGAAGAATTAGGGCTGATTTTTGAAAAGTTTTATCAAACAGATACTTCACGAACTTCAAAAGGAAACGGTTTAGGTCTTTCCATAGTTAAAAAAATTCTGAAATTACATGATGGAGAAATATTTGTTTCAAGCGAAGAGAACAAGGAGACGATTTTTTCTGTTATTCTTCCGATTAAGAAATAAAAAATATAATTCAGATATGGAAAAAGCGCACTTCACATTTTGTGAAGTGCGCTTTTTTTGTAAAGTTTAAATTACATTCTATTTTAGAATATAATTTAAGATGTCTACGGCTTCGTTATTTTTTATATAGACTCGTGGCACTCTAGCACCAAGGTCGCAGATGACTTCGTAGTTAATAGTGTTTCTTTTTTCTGCGATTTCATCGACACTGATACATTCATCACCATATTTCCCGATAAGAACAACGGTGTCACCTATATTTATTTTTTCATCTTCATCGACTAAAACCATAAGTTGGTCCATGCAAATTCTACCGATAATAGGGCATCTCTTGCCATTTATAAGCACATCGGCGCCTTTTTCAGAGAGCATTCTGGTGTAGCCGTCGGCATAACCAATAGGAACTGTGGCGACTCGGACATCTTTTTCGGCAAAATAAGTTCTGCTATAGCTAACGGTGCTTCCTTTTTTTAGAAATTTGACATGAGAAATAACAGATTTTAGTGATAAAACAGGCTTTAAATCAAGATTATTTCGCATGTTTTTTGAAGGAGAAAGGCCGTAGAGTATAATTCCAGCCCTTACCATGTCAAAGTGACTTGTCGGAAAATCTTCTATAGCTGCGCTGTTGGCGGCATGCTTGATTTTAAAGTCAAATTCGGATAAAAGGCTTAAAACTTTGTTGAAATTTTCGATTTGCTTAAGCGTGAAATCGTCACTACCATCGTCGGCGGCGGCAAAATGGGTAAATATTCCCTCTAAATTAAAGCCGTCTAAACCACAAACAGCCTTCACTTCATCGGTTGAGGCAAAGTCACGCTCGCTTTCTTGAAAGTAAAAACCAAGGCGGCTCATTCCGGTGTCGATTTTTATGTGTATATTTACTTTGACTCCTTGCTCAATACATTCTTTTGAAAGTTGCTTTGCAAAATTTAAGGAGTAGACACACTGGGAAATATTAAGCTTAGAAAGTACGGCGGCATCCGAGGGGGGAGTGAAGCCGAAAATTAGGATAGGTGCTTTAATCTCATTGTTTCTAAGCTGTAAGGCCTCGTCAATGTTGGAAACAGCGAGCATTTTTGCGCCGAGTTCCTCATAGATTCGTGCAAGAGCGACTGCTCCGTGTCCATAAGCGTCAGCCTTAATCACAGGACAAATCATGGAGCGGGCATTCTCGCTGATTTTTAGAAAGTTATGCTTGACAGCGTCCAAATCAACTTCCGCCCATGTTCGTCTGTGCAAATGTTGCATATGAAAATCCACCTCTTATTTAAAGTATTTTACACCGCTTTCAAAAATAAGCTGGTCCTTATTTCCAGGCACATTCTTATAAAGGTTATCACCTTTTCTCTCTGAGTGAGCCATTTTTCCAAGGATTCGACCATCAGGACTTAATATACCTTCAATAGCGCATACAGAACCGTTTGGATTCCATGTGGTTTCGCTCTTGATTTCGCCTGTTTCTGTACAGTATTGTGTCGCTATTTGACCATTTTTGATAAGTCTTTCAAGTGTTTCATTGTCGGCTACAAAACGTCCTTCACCGTGTGAAACTGGAACTGAGAAAACATCGCCAGCATTTACAAGGTTTAGCCACGGTGAATTTGTGCTTGTAATCTTTGTATAAGCCATTCTTGAAACGTGTCTACCGATATTGTTAAAGGTAAGTGTCGGATGACTTTCCTCGGGGTTTACAATTTCACCAAATGGAACTAAACCAAGCTTAATAAGCGCTTGGAAACCGTTACAAATACCGAGCATTAAGCCGTCTCTATTGTTAAGTAAATTAGCTACAGCTTCTTTAATCTTAGGATTTCTAAAAGTAGTTGCAATAAATTTACCTGAACCTTCGGGCTCGTCACCGCCTGAGAATCCACCAGGGAACATGACTATTTGTGAAGAGTTGATGATAGAAACCATTTTTTCTATAGTCTCTTCAATATCTCTTTGGTTTAAGTTTTTAACCACGAGGATTTCAGCCTCGGCTCCTGCTTTTTCAAAGGCTCTTAATGTATCAATTTCGCAGTTTGTGCCTGGGAAAGCAGGTATGAAAACCTTAGGTTTTGCGGTCTTAATAGCCGGTGAAGCAGTACTTTTTTTACTGCAAAGCGGAATGTCCATAGGCATTGGTGATTCTTCGGCGTTATTCGGGAAGATTTTTTCAAGTGTTCCCATGTAAGAAGTAAGCAGTTCGTCATTACTAATTTTATTGCCGTCTATAGTAAAATATTCATTGTTTGTGATTTGACCTAAAAGTATAGCGCTTTCAGGAACAGAACTTACCTCTGCTACGATATAGCCAGATTTTGGCAAGAAGAGCAAGTTTTTATCAGAAGTGGCAAAATCAAAGCCAAAACCGTTACCAAAGCTCATTTTGGCGATACAAGCTGAGCTGCCGCCCTCTTTAACCACTGAAGCCGAAACTATAACACCGTTTTCGATTAGCTTTAATATATTTTTGTAGTAATTTTTAAGCTCGTCCCAATCAGGAATGCCGTTTGTCTCTTTGATAGGGAAGAGGACAACTGAATTTCCTTCTTTTTGGAATGTAGCCGAGATTGTCTTTGAAGCTTTTGTCATTGCAACTGCAAAGCTAACGAGTGTAGGTGGAACGTCTAAATCTTCAAAAGAGCCCGACATACTGTCTTTTCCGCCGATGGAAGGAACTCCGATGTTTAACTGAGCTGTAAGTGCACCTAAAAGTGCGGCGGTAGGTTTTCCCCAACGCTCAGCCTTGTTATAAAGTCTTTCAAAATATTCTTGGAAAGTAAGTCTAGCTTTTAATGGATTTGCACCGACTGCGGCAAGTTTTGAAAGTGACTCGACAACTGCCCAAACAGATGAATGGAATGGGCTGAATCTTGAAATTGCTGGAATGTAGCCAAAACTCATCGCCGTTGCATCGTCTGTTTCGCCTTTTGTCAGTGGGATTTTTGCCACCATTGCATCTTCTGGAGAAAGCTGGTATTTTCCGCCGAAAGGCATGTTTACACTAGCCGCTCCGATAGAAGCGTCAAATCTTTCAGAAAGACCTTTTTGGCTACAAACTTCAAGTCTTGAAAGGTTAGAAGAAAGTGATTTTAAAAGGTCATCATTTACACATTCAGGTAAGATTTCTCTGTAATCTTCAGATTTAATTGGCGCTTTGATAAATGCGTCAGCCTTTTGCGTAACACCGTTAGTATCTAAAAATGCACGGCTCAAATTAACTATGTCGTTCTCGCCACGCCATTTCATGATTAGTCTATTGTTATCGGTAACTACAGCGACAACTTTTGCATCTAAGTTTTCTTTAGCAGCTTCTGAAATGAATGTGTCTACGTCTTTAGGGTCAAGAACAACAGCCATTCTTTCTTGTGATTCAGAAATGGCAAGCTCAGTTCCGTCGAGTCCATCGTATTTTTTTGGAACTGCATCAAGATTGATTTCAAGACCAGGAGCTAGTTCGCCAATCGCAACACAAACACCGCCTGCGCCAAAGTCGTTACAGCGTTTAATTAAAGTAGAAACAGCTTCGTTTCTAAATAATCTTTGAATTTTTCTTTCTGTAGGGGGATTACCCTTTTGAACTTCTGCGCCGCATACTTCTATGGATTCAAGTGTATGTGCCTTAGACGAACCAGTAGCACCGCCACATCCGTCACGTCCTGTAGCTCCACCTAAAAGTACAATGATATCGCCTTTGACTGGCTCTTCTCTTTTAACGTTTTTCTTAGGAGAAGCACCGATAACAGCGCCTATTTCCATTCTTTTTGCGACATAACCTGGGTCATATAGCTCGGTGACTTGTCCAGTTGCAAGGCCGATTTGGTTTCCGTAAGATGAGTAACCCGCAGCTGCGCCTGTTGTGATTTTTCTTGTAGGAAGCTTTCCTTTTAAGGTTTTGCTAAAGCTTAAAGTAGGGTCTCCACTTCCTGTAACTCTCATCGCCTGATATACATAGGCTCTTCCTGAAAGTGGATCTCTGATAGCTCCACCAAGACAAGTAGCCGCACCACCGAAAGGTTCAATTTCTGTCGGGTGGTTGTGAGTTTCATTTTTAAATTGAATTAGCCATTGTTCTGGCTTCTCATCGATAGTGATAGTTGCCTCGATAGAACAGGCGTTAATTTCTTCACTAACGTCAAGGTCGTCGACAAGTCCGACACTTCTTAGATATTTTGCGCCAATAATCGCCATATCCATGAGTGAAACAGGCTTATCTTTGCCTTTGTAGAGTTTTTCTCTTACTTCAAAATACTCGTTTAATGCGTTTTCGATAGCTTCAGTAAGCTCGGATTTTTCAATTTCAATATTTTCAAGCTTGGTTAAAAATGTTGTATGACGGCAGTGGTCGCTCCAATATGTGTCGATTACTTTAAGTTCAGTGACTTTAGGGTCCCTTTTTTCTTCGTCTCTAAAGTAGTCACGGCAGAAATTTAAATCGGATAAAGTCATGGCAAAACCCATTGAATTATAGTATTGTTCCATTTCTTTATCATTCCATGAAATCATGCCCGAAACAGACTTGATGTCTTCGGGAACTTCAGATTTTAAATCGAGGGTTAAGGGTTTTTCCATAGAAGCAATTCTTGATTCCACAGGGTTTACAAGATAGGCCTTGATTTTTTCAAAGTCATCCTCTGAAATATCGCCTTTAACAGCAATTACTTTTGCACTTGATACCTTAGGTCTTTCGCCTTGAGTAAGTAACTGGACGCATTGTGCAGCTGAGTCAGCTCTTTGGTCGTATTGACCAGGTAAATATTCAATGGCAAAAGCCATGTAATCGTCTTCGGTCTTAAAATTTTCATCATAGACACTATCTACATTGGGTTCGGACAAAATTGTGTGTGAAGCCGTTTCAAATTCGTTATCACTAAGTCCCGTAACGTCATAACGATTAATAATTCTGACACTCTCAATCGCCTTTATTCCTAAGTTTTTCATCAAATCTGTTTTTAAATGAGAAGCTTCAATATCAAAGCCCTTTTTCTTTTCAACAAAAACTCTGTTTACCATAAAATCATCCTTTGTTTTAGTATTTTGAAACATTCTAAATAATTATAACACAAAAATACAAAATAATAAATATATTTTAAAAATAAAAAGTGGGTGAATTATCACCCACTAATAGTCATATCAGTATAAAACCTTTTGTTTCTTTTTCTTTTTAACTTTTTTATTCGAAAATTTCTTTTCAGCAACAGCTTCTTCTTCACTGTATGTAAAGATAAATCTGTCCTCTTGCTTTTTGCCCTTGAAGTGATCAGGGTGCTTTATTAAATAAGTAGGGTTTGGAAACTCATCCGCTGGGTGAAAACCTACCTTGCCAGCTGTAAATACATTTTGAAAGCTTGTAAGTAAATTTGAAAAAAGACCTTTAATTGAGTTTTCAAAATAATGCATTCTAACAACAGAGTAGCCATTAAAAAATATGACTTGCATTCCAGACCAAATAATGCTTCTTAAATATTTATGTCTCTCGTTTAAAGAAGCGATAAAGTTATAATTCATCAAAAACGCCTTAGAATAATCATTATATTTTCCGACAATGCAAGTGGTTATGATGCTGTCATTTCTGATGGTGTAATGATAAAGTGTGTCTTCGATAACAGCAATTTTATTTGCAAAATGCGCAAGTCTTATAATGGTTGCAACATCTTCAAAATACATTTTGGGAAAAGTAATATTATTCTCGGTGAAAAGTTTTTTTCTAAAAAGTTTGTTCCAAGGATAAGAGCGCATAGTAAAATCGCTGATAAGTCTTCTCTTGATTTGTTCAGAAGTATAGACACCAGGCTTAGTTTTCATATAAGTCATGGGTCTGTATCTATCTTCGTCTAAGAAGTACTTAGCATAATTACATGTTACCATATCGGCATCGTTTTTTTCTGCCGCTTCATATAGCTTGAGCAAATATTCATCTGTAACACAGTCATCACTGTCAACAAAAGCCAAATATTCTCCTCTAGCAATGCTGATTCCATAGTTTCTAGCGCCACCTTGGCCGCTTTTTTTGATTAAATGATAGAAAAAATTATCGTTATTCTCAGAAAAATTTTTTGCTATCGGTGTACTTAAATCTGTGCTAGCATCATCAATCATCAAAACTTCAAAATTTTTAAATTTCTGATCTTTTAATGAATTAAGACATTTCATCAGATACGATGCCACGTTGAAAAAAGGGACGATCACACTGATTTTGGGTGTTTTGTACATAGATTAGCTCCTTAAATAAATAAAAACATACAATTTCGTCATGTGGATATACTTACTAAAGGTATAATAACAAATTAATAAAGATTTTACAATAGAAATAGCAAAAATAATCTTAATTTTTATTTATAATTCATGATTTGCAAATTTTATTTCAATTTAAAGCTTGACATTTATTTTCTGTTAAGATATAATATATCTCACTGGGGCGCTTAGCTCAGCTGGCTAGAGCACCTGCTTGACGTGCAGGGGGTCAGCGGTTCAAGTCCGTTAGCGCCCACCAAATTATGTATAGCAAGATATATTCTTGTTATCATAAGAAAATTCACTAAAAAGTAAAAATAGTGAGTTTTCTTATGATAAGCACTGGGGGTCAGTGCCTATATAAATTAATGTTAAACACAAGTGATTTATACTAAAAATGAGATAAACATCAACGTGCAAGCTGAGATGGTGTCTTGAAGGTGAATTTTTAAAGTGTTTTATGCATTATTATAATATACA
>CAYJFP010000024.1:0-31146 GCA_964369415.1 uncultured Eubacteriales bacterium
AAAGTCTATCAACAACTCACCTATAGCTATTACATCAATTTTTTTCATATTAAACTCCTTAATTATTTTTTATTTTTACCTTAGATTGCAATTTGTTAAACATGTTAATCATTTAACTACGTTAATGTTTAATGATTATATAATAACAATTTCTTTCCAATTTGTAAATAGGTTTTATACTGCAAAAAATAAGTTTACATCTGTATACCATTAATTTAAGACGTAAATTTGAAACCACTGCCGTTAATTTGCTAATTATGAAACTTCACCATGCCATTACTCTACAAGTACTACATTAAAGACAGCAATATTGCTTCAGTAAAATATTTTTATTTAGAATTTCGCACAATCTGCATATTATTTTTTTAATTTACACTGTTTTATTTTGTTTAAAACATATATAATGAAAATACAATTATATAGTTTAGAAAGGAACAGAATTATGACTAAAATCAAAGTAGCCGTAATAGGCTGTGGAACCATTGCAAACATCGCACATATTCCTTCATATCTTAACAACGAAAATGTTGAAATCAAATATTTTTGCGATATTATTAAAGAAAGAGCCGTAGAAGCCGTCGAAAAATACTCCTGTGGTACTGCGGTGGAGGATTATAAAGAAATCTTAAGTGATGAAGAAATTATCGCCGTTTCTGTGTGCACTCCAAATAATTGTCATTCGACAATTTCTATAGACTTTTTAAACGCAGGAAAGCATGTTCTTTGCGAAAAACCTGCGGCAAAAACATATTCTGATGCTTTAAAAATGAAAGAAGCACAAAACAAAACAGGAAAAATCCTCAATATAGGTGTAGTTAACCGTTTTAACGACTCTGTAAATAAAATTAAAGAGCTAATTTCACAAGGCGAACTTGGAAATATTCATCATGTGTATGTAAGTTTTAGAAGCCACCGCTCTATCCCAGGCATAGGTGGAGCTTTCACCACTAAAGAAATTTCTGGCGGCGGTGTTTTAATCGACTGGGGTGTACACTTTTTTGATATAGTAATGTACTGCTGTGGTGACCCCGTTCCACTTAGTGTTTCGGCAGAACAGTTTAGCGTCTTAGGAAAAGACATCGACAACTATGTATATAAAACCATGTGGGCAGGTCCGCCTACCAAAAACGGAATATATGACGTCGATGACTCAGTGACAGGAATTGTGCGCACCGACGGACCTGTAATTACATTTAACGGTGCATGGGCACAAAACATCGGCGAAAATGAAATGTTCATTGACTTTATGGGAGATAAGGGCGGAATCAGGCTTAACTACGGAGCAGATTTTACTTTTTACAGCACAAAAAACAATATGCTCACTTCTACAAAGTTCGATTATCAATCCACCGACCACTTCCAAAATGAAATCAACGCCTTTGTCGAATGTATAAAAACAGGCGAAAAACTTCCCTCACATATCGACACAAACATCTTAACTTCAAAAATGATGCAAGCCATGTACGACTCGGCTTACTCTCATAAAGAAATTACGTTTTAAGGAGATTAATAGATGAAAAGCGTAGGATTTATTGATTATTACTTGGACGAATGGCATGCAAACAATTACCCAAAATGGTTAGAATTGTATTCAAACAAAAATTACAAAGTAAAGTACGCCTATGGCAAAATTGACTCGCCTTTAGAAAACGGAATCAGTAATAAACAGTGGGCTGTTGAGCACGATATTGAGCTTTTAGACAGCATAGAAGAAGTTGTAGAAAAAAGTGATGTTTTAATCGTTCTTTCGCCTGACAACTCTGAAATGCATGAAGAACTATGCCAAATTCCGCTAAAATCTAAAAAACCTGTCTATGTTGATAAAACTTTTGCCGACAGCAAGAAAACCGCTGAAAATTTATTTAATCTAGCTAAAAATCACGGCACACCCATCTTTTCATCTTCTGCCTTAAGATATGCGCTAGAATATACCGATTACAAAAATAAATGTGTAGATTTTATCGAATCTTTTGGAGGTGGCACTACCTTAGAGCGCTATGTAATCCATCAGTTAGAGCCTACTTTTATGCTTTTTAATGCTAAGGCTGAAAAAGTTATGTTTTTAGCGAATGGAAACACCCAAAAAATTGTAATAAAGTATTTTGACGGCAGAATGAGCACGCTCTTGTTCGACACTGATATAAATGAATTTGGAATGCACATAAAATGTCAAAATTCTTTTGAAACAACCAAGGTGAAATCCGACATGTTTAAATACCTAATCAAAAGCATGATAGATTTTTTTGATAATGGCAATCCACCTGTTTCGAGTGAAGATACCATATCAATCATGGCGGTAAGAGAGGCTATTTTAGAATCTGCAAAAAATGAAGGTGTTTGGACTCTTGTAAAGTAAAAATTTATCCTATTCCGACTTAGTAAAAAGTTGGAATAGGATTTTTTTTAGATTTTATCACCATTTTTAATCATTTGCGCTTTTATTTTTTTATAATCCAAATCTTTAATTTTGTTTTTTCCTTTTTTGCAAATAGCTATGGCAATTCCCGCAGATTCTCCCATTGCCCTTACCGAATGCTGAACTCTTGCGGCAGATTGCGCTATAAAATCAAATCCGCTACATCTTCCAACTGTCAACAAATTATCTATCTCATTTGGAACCATCACTCTAAAAGGAATTTGCCAGTACCTTTCATTTTCAATCACTTCTTTGTCGTAATCGACCCCTGCTGTATAATCATCCAAGCCGTGGATGTCAACAGGATAATTAGAGTTTACCACTGCATCTTCAAATTTTTTATATGATAATATATCCCTTGCAGTCAAGGTATATAATGCTTTGATTCTCCTTGATTCTCGCACTCCAACCATTTGTGCCGTGTGTGTTACATATGCTTTTGAAAAACCTTTTACATATTTACAAAGAAAATTCGAGGTTCTTAAAATTGCTCTTCTTCCTTCGATTTGTTTATCCGTAATAAATTTCGCATCAAGCACGTCTATCTTTGTGCTAAGTTCAGGGCAGTTAAAGCTCATCGAAGTTTCTTTTCCGCTAATTCCAAATCCCTGAAAATACACTGCATCTTGTTTTGTTATAATCTTATCCTTTACCGCTTGTTCTATAATTTCTTTCATTCCTGATGTATTATGCGCAAAATATTTTCTAGGCGATTTACACCCTAATTCTTTCATAAAAGAAAAAAACTCTTCATAATTTATATTTGCCATTTCAAACCTTAGAGTGAGTGGTTGGTTTTTGCCGTCTTTATCTCCCGACTCATACTTTACACCGCATAAATCTGACAAAACGGCATCACCAGTCGCATCGATATAATATTTTGCCTTATACGCTTTTAATCCATCTATATTATGGATAATCACATGCTCAATCTCACGGTTTTCTTTTTCCACATCAATAAGAGAACTGTGGTATAAAACATCACATCCACTTTCTAAGACCATTTCTTCTACAACTAAACTTAACATTAAAGGGTCAAAATAATGCATTTCATCGGATTTATTCATCTTCATAAGCCTTGAATTTAATTCTCGTGAAATACTAGAATGTGCCATGTTAAAGGGAATTCCCGACGACATAACAGGAGTCACCATTGCCGCTGCTGCACTTCCACCTAAGCAGTTAATTTTCTCGATAATCAAAGTTTTCACACCACTTCTTGAAGCTGAAATTCCAGCAAAGGCGCCTGCTGTGCCGCCTCCTATAATTATCAACTCATAGCTATCATCTATAATTATATTTTTCTTAGTAAATGCAACTGTTCCCATAAGATTTCTCCATTTCTAATTCCTACATTAAATTAAATATACTCCTGTATCATACTAATTGTAAATGATATTTTGTACAGTAAATCTTTATTTTTGTACTTATTGTCATTTACAGTTTTTAAATCTGCTGTTAAAATTAGAATTAAACAGGAGGAGATAACATGAGTGGTAAATACTATATCGCAGTAGACTGCGAGGGCTTAGCCTGTGCTGTCGGTGCACCTAATACTGGAATGAGCGAAAACTGTAAGAACATTGAATTTGCAAGGCTACAAGCTACAAGAGAGGCTAATTCTGCCGCAAAAGCACTGTTTGATAGTGGAGCTGACACTGTCGTCATTTGGGATGCACACGGAAGCGGCGTAAATTTACATTACGACTTACTAGATGAGCGGTGCCAGATACTTTTAGGCTGTGGTCACAAAGGAAGATTTGTCGGAATTGATGAAAGTTTTGACGGAGTTTTGTTCATTGGCTACCATGCAAAAGCGGGAACTAAAAGCGCTGTTTTGTCTCACACTATGTCGAGCAAAACCTATAAAAGCTATAAAATAAATGGTAATGACGTGGGCGAACTTGAGATAGATGCCGCATACGCCGGTGCACATGGTGTTCCAGTGATTTTTGCTTCTTCCGATGATATTTGTATTAATCAGGCTAAAAAGCTATTTCCCAATATAAGAACAGTCGTTACAAAAAAGTCACTTTCGTGGAGTTCAGCCTTAAGTCTTCATCCAAAAAAAGTTTGCGACTTAATTTATGAAAATGTTTTACTAGCGGTTAAAGACAAAGAAAAATGTTCTTCTTTTATGATAGACGGCAAAATATTGCTCACACTTGAATTTAAGACAAAAGAGCAAGCCGATCAGTGCACAAAAATAAATTCATTAAAATCTGATTTTTTGCGAACCGATGATTTCACTTGCAGCTATTCACTTGAAAAAATCACCGATTTATATTAAACGAAAAAGCTAAGCTATAAAATACAGCTTAGCTTTTTCTATATAGTTAACAAAAGGAGACTAAAATAAGTGACAGGTCACAAAATGTCCTTCCTCTACCTCTTTTGTGACGGGCTCTTCTCTTTTGCATATATCCGAAACTTGCGGACATCTTGTACAAAATCTACATCCTACTGGAGGATTTAAGGGCGACGGTATTTCGCCTTTTATTCCTGTAAATTTTGCATCGATCTCCCCTATTTTCGGTACTGATTCAAGAAGTGCCTTTGTATATGGATGAAGAGGATTGCTATATAACTTTTTGCTTTCTGCCATCTCTACCATTTTTCCTAAATACATAACAGCAATATTATCTGAAATATGCTGAACCACCGCAAGATTGTGTGCGATAAACACATAAGATAGGTTTCTCTCTTGTTGAAGCTCCTTAAGCAAGTTGAGTACTTGCGCCTGAATAGAAACATCCAAGCTTGAAACTGGCTCGTCGCATATTAAAAGTTTTGGGTTTAATGCTAGTGCACGGGCAATTCCAACACGCTGTTGTTGTCCCCCTGAAAGCTCATGAGGGTACACCGATGAGTACTCTGCAGGCACACTTACAAGCTCCATAAGCTCTGTGATTTTTTCATTTAATTCGGCTTTTGACATTTTGCCAACAAGCTTCTTGTTAACAAAAAAAGGCTGTGCAATATTGTCCCAAATAGTCATATGAGGAAATAATGACAAGTATGGATTTTGAAAAATAATTTGCATTTCTTTTCTAAGCTTTCTTTGCTTTTCCTTTTTCATTGACAAAAAGTCTTGCCCTAAAAATTCAACCTTGCCTTCTGTGGGTTCTATCAAATTCATTATAAGCCTAGCCAGCGTAGATTTCCCACATCCGCTTTCTCCTACTAAACCTAAAGTTTTGCCCTTTTCAACCATAAAAGATACATCGTCAACCGCTTTTAAATCTTTATTTCCATATTTAAAGTACTTTTTTAAGTTTTCAGCCTTTAATACATATTCTCTCTCACTCACCTTTTCACCAACTTTCATAAAGCCAACAAGCTACAGTATGATTTTCGTCCACCTCAAATAAAGGCGGAATTTCGCTCTTGCATTTTTCCATGCACTTTTCACACCTTGGTGAAAACGGACATCCAGGTGGTACTTTTTTTAGATTTGGCGGCTGTCCTTTAATCGCTTCTAAAGTTTCACGGCTGTCATTCATAACAGGAGTGGATTTTAAAAGTCCGTTTGAATATGGGTGCAACGGGTTTTTAATAAACTTTTCCATGCCAGCTTTTTCGGCAATTTTACCAGCATACATAACCGCAATTTGGTTACAAAATGAAGATGCAACCGCTAAATCATGCGTTATTAATATTACTGATGTATTATTTTCTTCTTTAATATCTTGCATTAATCCTAAAATCTGCGCCTGTACAGTAACGTCAAGTGCAGTAGTTGGCTCGTCTGCTATTAAGAGACTCGGATTGCATATAAGCGCCATTGCTATCATAACACGCTGTCTCATTCCACCTGAAAACTCAAACGGATAGCTGTTAAATCTCATCTCTGGAGATGGTATTCCAACTTTTTCAAGCATCTCTATTCCAATTTTTTTTGCTTCTTTTCGACTAATCTTTTTATGCCACAAAAGCGGCTCTATAATTTGCTCGCCTATTTTCATTGTAGGATTCAAAGAGCTCATGGGGTCTTGAAAAATCATTGATATCTCGTTTCCCCTTATCTCTCTAACCTGTTTGCCCGAAAGTTTTAAGAAATTTTTATCTTTAAATATAATTTCACCGTTCATACTTGCTTTTTTGCCTGTTTTTATCAAGCCCATTATAGACGTTACACTTACACTTTTTCCGCTACCACTTTCCCCTACTATCGCAAGGCTATCACCTTGATTTAAAGTGTATGAAATTCCATCTACAGCCTTAATTATTCCATCTTTTCGGTGAAAATATGTTTTAAGGTCTCTTACTTCCAATATTGCTGACATAATTCCACCTCCTAATTTTTTTGACGTGGGTCAAAGGCATCTCTGAGACCATCGCCTATGTATGAAAACGCTAAAATTGTAACCGCAAAGCTAATTGCTGGGAATATTATCATATGCGGATAAGAAAGCATGTTTCTTTGTCCTAGTAGTATGAGTCCGCCCCAACTCGGTATTGGAGGAAGCACTCCGAGTCCTATAAGACTAAGTCCCGACTCTGCAAGCATGGCTGCTGGAATCGCCTGCGAAAGACATATAAAAATAGGCCCAAGACAATTTGGCAGAATATATCTAAAAAGTATTCTAGTGTTGCTAGCTCCTATAGAGCGTCCAGCTTCGACATAATCGTTTTGCTTAACTGTTACCACCTGTCCTCTTACGAGTCTTGCCATCGGTGCCCATGAGGTAAGGCCTATTGCAAGCGCAATGGTAAATAAACTTCTACCGAGTAGTAAAATCAGAATCAAATTAAACAAGAACGTTGGAAAGCCATACATAATGTCAATAATTCTACCTAAAATATTGTCAATTTTTCCACCTGCATATCCTGATATTCCGCCTATGACTATTCCTATCAACAGCTGAACTAAACATGCACCAAGGCTTACTATCATCGCATTTCTTAAACTGTAACAAAGCAGCATAAAAATATCTCTTCCTGCATCGTCACAGCCGAACCAGTGCTCTAAAGACGGCTTTGCATAAAGTGCAGTGTAATCCACGTCTTCATAGTGATACGACATAAACATTGGGGCAAAAACTGCCGTTAAAATAAGTATACTTATTATTAAAAAACATAGTAATGCAAGTTTGTTTTGTGCGTACTGAAGCAAAATGGTCGTGGTTCTTCCGTAAGATTTCTTCTTTTTTCTCACTCTCATTTTCCCCCTTTAGGCGCAGTAATACTTTTTTTGACTCTCGGATCAAGTACTGCGTGAATAATATCCACTAACAAATTCATTCCCATTACAAGTGTTGCAAACACAACTGTTGTCGCCATTACCATCGGAAAATCTCTGTTTATCGCCGCACTTGCATAGTACTGCCCAAGACCTGGAATCGCATACATGTTTTCTACAAAAACAGTTCCCACCGTTAAAGAAGCCACCATAGGCCCTACCACGGTTATAAGCGGTATCATAGAATTTCTAAGTGCATGCTTAAAGACCACTTGCTTAAAATTGCCACCTTTAGCACGGGCAACTTTTATATACTCTTGATTCAAAGTTTCAATCAGTGTACTTCGCGTGTACTTTGTCACTGTACCAATAGGGCCTAGTGACAGTGAAATTATCGGTAATACATAATTAATCGGGTCGCCCCAACCAATTATCGGTAATAGCTTAAGCGTTACTCCTAAGAGATAGGAGAGCAAAACAGCTACAACGTATGATGGAATACTGGTTCCGAGCATCGAGAAAAACACAACAATTCTATCGACTATTTTATTTTGCTTAACCGCAGATATTATTCCAAGCGGTATTCCAACGACAAGTGAGACCGCTATTGCACTTACTGCAAGTGTGGCCGAAACAGGAAGGGCCCTTGCTATAATATCTTCAATCATTTCATTTGGATATCTAAACGATGGTCCAAACGAAAGCTGTACTGCATTTATCAAAAATGAAATAAATCGTTCTGGTGCCGACTTATCTAAGTTGAAAAATTGTTCCCAAGCTGCTTTTTGCTGTTCACTTACTGTGGCATCTACCAAGGTTTGATTCAAAAGCCTTTGTGTATCTAAAAAGTTACCAGGTGCAAACTCTAGCAGTATAAATGTTATAAGCGAAATAACAACTACAGCCAATCCCATATACGCTATACGCTTTAAAATATATTTTACCATGCTCTCCCCTCATTTTTTCCTTATTATTTTTTATAAAAAAGGACGACCGAATGAAAATAACACCGATCGTCCATTTCTATTTCAAATTTATCCTTCTATATACATTGTATTAAAGTACTGTGGAGCACCTAAAAGAAGTGGGTTTGAAGAATAGCCTTTTAACGCCGGATTAACAAGTTTTACGCTCTTATTCCAATATAGTGGAATAAATCCTGCATCTTCTTGTCTCATCATTTCAAGTTCTTTATAGCCTTCACTTATAGCCGCTTCATCTGTTACAAGTTGAAGTTCGTTGTATTTTGTATCATAGTCAAGTGCTGCTTGGTAAGTAGTAAGTTCTGTAAGTAGTTCGTCTCTTTCTGGAACAGTGCTTCCTGCTTCTTTAGCTGCTACATATTGTTTTTGTGCATCAGCTGAAAGATTTGATAAACGCATGTCAAACTGTAAGTTAGAGAATGAACCTGCTGCATTAGCAGTTGATGTTCCCCATCCGTCTATAAAGAATCCATAGACACCGTCATTATCATGGTACATGTCACGTTGCTCTACATACGCTGCCCATTCTTGGTTAACTATGTTAATCTCAATTCCTGTTCCCGTTTCAATCATATCAACTATCGCAAGTGTTGTAGCTGTTGCTTCACCCGCTATTAAGCATGTCATTGGCTCTAGCCCTTCACCATTCGGGAATCCAGCTTCTTCCATTAGTTTTTGAGCTTCATCAACATTTGCTGTTGTTCCCGCTAGAGTCACTTCTTCAGCCCAATCTGCAAATAGTGGAAAAACCATTGATTGTGCTGGTGATAATAGGTCTTTGTTAACGTCTCTTGAGATTATTTCACGGTCTATACTCATAGATATAGCTTGGCGAATTTTTGGATTCATTTGAAGTACATCGTTTGAACTTTGCAAGAAGCCTATGTAAGTTACGATTGAAGTATCGTCCATTCTAAGTGCTTCACTAAGTTCTGGATCATTACTAATGGCTTCCATGTCACCAGCTGTTACGTTTGCAACATTGATATCGCCGTTTTGATATGCTAAAACTTGGTTTTGTGTTCCTGTGTAAATATGAACCGCATCAAGTGAAACTTCACCCGCATAGTTTTCGTTTTTAGCTAAAGTTAAATGAACATCTCCCTCACGTGCTTCAACTACAAAAGGTCCGTTAGAAACTATGTTTTCAGGTTTTGACCAATCTTCGTTAAACTCTTCGATGACATGCTGTGGAACTGGTAAGCCCCAGCTTTCTGTAAGTCTAATGTCAAGTGTAGGATATGATAAGCTCATTGTAAACTCGATAGTATAATCGTCTATCGCTTTAATTCCGATTTCAGAAAATGGTAGTTCGCCAGCTCTTACTTCTGTTACATTTACAAATGGAACATCGCCAAAGAAAGCTGCTGTTTGACCTGTAAGTGCATCAGGAGTCATAATTCTTTCAAATGAATATAGGTAGTCATGTGCATTAAGAGGCGTGCCGTCTGACCACATTAAATCTTCACGAAGTTTAACTGTCCATACAGTTGCATCTTCATTTGGTGTCAACGACTCGGCATCTGCCATTACAACGTTCATTTCTTGATCAAAAATTACTAAACCTTGGAATATTCCCATTCTATCTACATGAGTACCCCATGTCCAGATTTGTGGATCTTGGTTTTGGAAACCTGCAAGGTAAAGTGATAATTCATTTGCTCCTTCATATACCGCTTCGGCTTCTGAACTTTCTTCTGATGAGGACTCTTCTGCTTCAGAGGATGATTCCGCCGCCTGTGAAGAGCTTGATTCTGAAGAGGATTGACTTTCTGCTGGAGTTGAGCAAGCCGCCATACCAACTGCCATTGCCATAACTAAAAGTACTGATAAAATCTTTTTCATAACTACTGTGACCTCCTGTTTTTTAATTTAATATTTTATTATTACTAATACACATATCTTACACTAAAACTAAACAAATATCTTTGCAGATTATACATTAATTTAAAATTTCATTTTATTTTGTATGAATCCAATGAAAACAGTCTATTTTTTTAGTCAAATCAGACATATTCTTATTTGATACTTTCAGTTTGAGCTTATTATTTTCTTAAATTTGTGTATTCGTAATGATAACTAAAGTAGTTTATTTTATTAAATGCCAAGTTTAATCTATCAAGCTTGCACTTTGTTCATCAAGATACAAAATTGCATTTTCATGCTCTCTAAGAATTGTTGATGGACAATCCGTGCTGATAGCTGCATGCAATGTGTTTTTTACCGCATTTGCCTTTGTTAAAGCTGGAACCATACAGAAAATATACTTTGACTTAATCAAAGTGGGAATAGTAAGCGTTATCGCCGTTTTAGGTACAAAATCAATTTTTTCAAAACAGCCGTCGTTTACCTGTTGCATTCTACAAATTTCATCCAGTTCTACCACTTTAACAGTTTTTTTATCGTAAAAATCCGCTACAGGTGGATCATTAAATGCCAAATGACCATTTTCGCCTATGCCCATACAGCAAATATCCGCTAAATTTTTTTTGAGTAATCCACCATATCTAACGCACTCTGCTTCCGCATCTTTTGCAGTCATATCAATGTAATTTAATGATTTAGGAGTTACAAACTCAAAAAGTGTTTTTTGCAAAAAATTTGAAAATCCCTGCGGTGCATTAGACTCTAATCCTATGTATTCATCCATGTGAAAGACATTTATTCTTTCCCACTGCAAATCTTTATGTTCCTTTAAAGCATTTAATGTCTCGTTTTGAGATGGCGCACTTGCAAAGATGATATTGCAATACTCTTTTTGCCTTAACACTTCTTCTATGCACTTAATAATATCTTTACCCGCCGCTTTTCCGAGTTCGTCTCTGCTTTCAAATCGCTTTACCTTTAACTTATCATAAAGTTTAATCTGCATAAAACCTCCTAACAATACGGCTCAAAACAATTACCGTCTTTGTACACCATATGCAATTTAATTTCGTCGTCAAAAACGACCAAATCTGCACTTCTTCCTTTTTCTAAGTATCCGACCGCATCATCTTTACCTACTATTTTAGCAGGTGTCTGCGTCAACATGTAAACTGCATCCTCCAGTGGTATGCCCGCTAATTTAACCATTGTTTTAATTAGTCTGTCTGCCGTACACACACTTCCTGCAAAGGCTGTTTTGTCCATGAGTTTTGCAACACCATCTTCAACACAAACCTTTATACCCTTTTTCTTGCTACCCAAAATACTTTCGCCTACATCTTGCCCCGCCGCCCTCATTGCATCCGTCACAAGCGCAAGTCTTAATGGGCCTATATGCTTATAAGAAAGTGATAATAGCTCTTTTGGCAAATGACATCCGTCTGCAATTATCTCGCTCGATAGCTCATCAAATAAATATGCACTTTCTAAAACACCAGCTTTTCTAAATCCATTTTCTCGAACTACCGACGACATTGCCGAATACAGGTGTGTCACCATGCTATATCCATTTTCAGTGGCAGCTTTCACTGTTTCGCTGTCAGCATCGCTATGCCCGATACTAGCCACAATTCCTCTTGATTTTAAGAGTTTTCCAAGCTCTAACGAGCCATCTAGCTCAGGAGCTATCGTCCAGCGTAAGATATGTGGACATAGATTTAAAATCTCTAAATACTGCTGTGCATTTGGATTCACGATAAATTTTTTATCCAGTGCGCCACATTGATTTTTATTTACATATGGCCCTTCTAAATGAAGCCCTAAAAATTTTGCACCGTCAGGAAAACCGTCTTTGCAACAATTATATGTATTCAAAACCTTTTTAAGCTCTTTCATGTCTCCGGCAAGTGTGGTCGGAAGCATGGCAGTCGTACCATATCTTAAATGCGTATTAGCGATTTTGTGAAAGGCATCTTCATCTGCATCCATAAAGTCTGCACCGCCACCACCGTGGACATGAATATCTACAAATCCAGCACTTATGTATTTATTTTTTAAGTCTACCACTTCGTCTGCACTTGTAATTTTCTCGGCTCCTGCAATATCCTTTATTAATCCATCTTTTATAAAAATATTACACTTTTTAACGCTTCTATCTTGTATCAGCCTTGCATTTATAAGGCATATACTCTTCATAAACCTACCTCTTGCATAATTTCTCTTAACGAAATTATGCTCTCAAGCGTAGCACCGGCTCCGCCCAAAGAAAAATCGCTACCTCCTGGTTTTTTCATTTGTTCTTCGCTAAGTTTACCACCTTTTCTATAGTGAACTTCCATTGAAACATAGCCCTTATATTCATCTTCTTTTAGTCTTTCAAGTAAATTTTTATACCCTACTAGACCTTCTCCAACTTTTACACAATTCACTTCAGATTTTTTTACTGCGTCTTTAATATGTATATGCGATATGTAAGGCTTAATAAAGTCATACGCCTCTGGATACGGCTCTTCTTCACTTCCTATAGGCGCATATAAAGAGTTTCCCGGATCGTAAATCGCCCTTATATTTTCATTATTTATTTTCTTTATAAGCTTTGCCAAAAATTTGTGATTTGCTGTATTTACACTTGGATCTGCCTCTAAAAGCATTATCTTATTTCTTTGTTTTAAAACCGTGCTAGGTATGATAAATTTATCCGCAATTTCATCTAAGTTTACAGGTTTATTTTCATCAAAGAAAAAGGAAAAACCTCTTATGTATTTACAGTCCAAAATATCTGCTACACCGCATAATCTTTGAAGCTTTTCAAGCTCTTTTTCAATATTTGCCCGAGAATACTCGCATTTATAAAAACTACTTGAAAGGCAACAAACCTCTAAGCCGGCATCTTTAATCATGTCATTATATTTATAAAGTGTATTTATATCTATTTGATCTATTTGTGTATCCTCAATCGTTCTAAGTTCTAGTGCTTGTAATTTATTCTCAAGAGCAAACTCGATAGCCTTATTAAAATCTTGAGTGACCTCATCGGTTATAAATGCAATTTTCATTTCTCCACTCCGCTTCTTTATTTTTTAATCAAACACAACCGGTTTTGAAGTCTTTGTAGATTCATAAATCGCACATATAACCTCAACAGCTGTCACGGCGTCTTCAGGAGGTATCAGAATTTCTTCTTCCCCTTTTACCGCATTCGCTATATTCCTTAATAGAACTATATGTCCATAACACCCAATTTGCGTAGGATCGCTTGCACCTCCAACCGACTCGCCTGAATCTGGCTTTTGTGGTGCATTTTCTTCGTCTAAAAATTCCCATACAAGAATTCCTTCATCGTTAAACACTATACTTCCAAGTTCTCCATGAACTGAAAATGTGCTTGAAAATCCTGGATAAGCCGTCGTAGCTCCTTGTATCGTGCAAATAGTGCCTTTTTTCATCTCGACAACTGCACTAGCTGTGTCTTCAACTGCAATATCTCTTGATATAGTCTTTGCTAAACCATAAACACTTTTTACCTGATCATTTAACATCCAAAGGATTAAGTCTACCCCATGAACACCTTGATTCATCAGTGCGCCGCCACCGTCTTCTTCCCATGTGCCACGCCATCCAGCGCTATTATAATACGCTTGGTCTCTATAATATTTTAAATCTGCACTAGCTTGACAAATTTTGCCTAGTTTTCCACTTTTCACAATTTCTCTTACAGCTATCGCAGTTCTCATTGTTCGGCGCTGAAAAATTGACTGCATAATCGTGTTATTTTGCTTTGTTTGCTTTATTATTTCTCTTATTCTATTTGCTGTAATCTCCATCGGCTTTTCACATACAATAGCCTTTTTCGCCTTGCTTGCCGCTATACAAATTTCACCATGTGTGCCACTTGGAACACATACACAAACTATGTCTACATTCTCATCTTTTAGCACTTCTTTGTAGTCGTAATATACTTTTTCGATTCCACGTTCTTTTGCAAATTTATCTGCTTTTTCTTTAACTATGTCACAAACAGCGTATAAATTACAGTCTTCGTCTTTTAACGCTTCCAGTGCCTTGTGATGTGTAAATGCTATAACTCCGCAACCAATAATAGCAAAATTCATTTTGTTCTCTCCTTAATTTTTATAAAATTTTTAGGAATAAAAATTCACCGTAGTTTCAGCATATGCTTTAGCAAATTCTTTACCATCGTATGATACTTCGGACTTTTCAAGATCTGAAACTTCTACCTTTTCCCCGTTTTTTTCTCTTGAAAGCTTTGCCGCAAGCAAAATTTTCACCGAATTCAAAATTGTCGGCACATCGGCTATTAAATTTTCTTCATTTCTCATAAATTTACATATTTCTTTAATTAATGCTTCATATAATTTAGAAGAATCAAGATTTAGCAAAAATGTATTCTTCGTGGTTATAACAGTAAATGTAAACGGTTGCCACACACCTGTTAAAATTTCGCAACTTGCTGTGCATCCATTTTCATATGTAATACATGTTGTTTCTATTAAGTTATTTCCAATCTTTGAAGCGGTTGGACTCGTAACTGAAATTGCCCTAGATTTTACTAAGGCATCTATCGCCTCTATCACATGTATTCCGTAGTTAAAATTATCCATTCCACATGTTCCATTTACATGAAGAATTTCTCCTCTTTCCTCTTTGTCCATGTTCAAAAACTCTTGTATTTCATATGCATATCTTGCACTGGATGAACCTAAAATTACCGCACCGTTTTTGTAAAGTTCTAATAGTTTATTGCAGTCCTTGATATTTCCAACCATTGGTTTATCAATAAACACTGGTTTTTTTTGATTTATAAAAGGTAGTGCACATCTAATATGGTCATCCCAATCACAACCATGTATAAAGCCTATGTCACAGTTTTTGGCAATTTCTTCTAAACTGTCATATATTTTATCCAATGAAAATTTATTTACAAATCCTTCAATTTCAGCTTTACTTCTAAATGAATCATCGTATACAGCTACATATCTAGCTTCATCCGACTTTTCCATGACTTGTGCAAACCCTAGAGGATGTGACGTATCTATGTTAACTGCAGCTATTTTCAACATATAACCCCTCCAATTATCTTTTTTTCATTATAGAATAATTTTAAACTAAAAGCTTTGCATATTGTACATATTTATCTGCAAAATTTATTTATATTTTATTTTACATCTATACAAATCAAGTTTATTATGCTAAAATATAATTATTAAAAATTCAACTATTATACACTTTTTATAAAGGAGGATAAATATGCCTAATACTAATACATCTATGCTTTTTTCTCAAAAGGAAATGTTTACAAAAAGTAGCATCTGTAAATTTTACACAGTTACAAGTAACGAAATGTCTGGCGAAACAAATCATTACCATGATTATATGCAAATTTGGTATATAGCAAAAGGTTCTTGTGAGCATTTCATAGAACAAAGAAGGCATGTTATGGTAAAAGGTGACATGTTCATTCTTCCTCCAGGTATTGAACATCAGATAGTTAAGGTTGACAATGTTGAGATTATCTGTTGCGAATTCAATTTTGACTTATTTTTCCCCGAAGACAATTATATAGATAGTCACACCATGCGTGAAGTGGCCTTGGGTCTTTCGTTTGACTGGCTATTTTTAAAGGACTCTCCTGATCTTAGGTCAAGATTCTCTTTATCTTCTGAAACAAGCTCTAAAATTCATAATTTATTTATACAAATGATTACCGAATACAATCAGTCGGGTCTGTTTTACGAGGAATGTCTTAAACTTCAAATCGCACAGCTTTTAATTTTAGTGTCTAGAGAGCGTGCAACTATTAGTAACGGCGAATCTTCACATGTTACATATGAAAAATATATTCCAGCCATTGAGCTTTCGATAAACTACATAAAAGAATCATATGCTGAAAAAATTCAACTTGAAACCTTGTGTAAAATCTCTATGCTTTCCAAGACTTACTTCTGCTTTTTATTTAAGGAAATCACTAAAAAAACCTTTGTTGAATACATAACAGATTTAAGAGTAGAAAAGGCGATGGAGCTTCTTCGAGAAAGCGATAAATCTATAACTCTAATCGGTTTTGAAACTGGCTTTAATGATCCCACACATTTTTCAAGAACTTTTAAGAAAAATGTCGGAATTTCTCCTAGACTTTTTAGAACAAGCACTTAAATTAATTCGCTTAACAAAAGAGATGGCTTTCTGTAGTAAAGCCATCTCTTTTCGTTGCATAAAAAAAGACATCACCTGTTAGTGATGTCTTTTTTTGGCTGGGCTGGAAGGATTTGAACCTTCGGATGACGGAGTCAAAGTCCGTTGCCTTACCGCTTGGCGACAGCCCATAATATATTTTACACGGAGTCTATAAAACTCCGTGCAGTTTTTTAGTGGGGTGGATGATGGGATTCGAACCCACGATCTCCAGTGCCACAAACTGGCGCTTTAACCAACTAAGCTACACCCACCATAATGAGAGTTTCCACTCTCAAAAAATGTGGCGCGCCAAAAGGGACTCGAACCCCTGGCCTACTGCTTAGAAGGCAGTTGCTCTATCCAGCTGAGCTATTGGCGCATTCGCTATACTCAGACTGAAGTCTGATGGAGCGGGTGATGGGAATCGAACCCACACGACCAGCTTGGAAGGCTGGAGTTCTACCACTGAACTACACCCGCACATTTTTTGCGACATCAAGAATTATATCACAATGATTTCAAATAGTCAATACAAAAATCATCTTTTTTTTCATTTTATTATGTTTTTTTTACTTTTTGTTGAATAAGATAAAATTAATTAACTTTTATTTTCATTTATTGTTAGTTTTTTAAGGTGTTTTTATAATTTTTAAAAAAGCGAAACGTAAAATATATTACGTCTCGCCTTTTTACATCTAAAAAATAATCTTATTGAGCCGCATTTTGGAACGCTGTCCACACTTTTATATGCTCTTCGCTCGCTTCTAAGCTTATATTTTCTATCATTTCCATGTCTTCTTGCTTAAATTCTTCAGGAAGAACTAAATACTGCTGTAATGATTCGTCAATTAAAGCGTCCGCCGCTTTGTTTGCGCTGAAATATCCTAGCCATTCATAGCATAGTTTAGCGTTTTCTGGCTGTAAAATATAGTCTAAGAACTGATGTGCCGCATCTGCATTAGGTGCGTTTACAGGCACAAAGCTCGCCATAATACCAAAGCCTAGTTTTTCTTCTGGGAATACAACTTTAAGCTCAGGATTGTTCATCATCGCAAGTGTAGCTTGTGACATGTACATAAGTCCTACCGAAATCTCGCCTGATAATAAGTCGTCTTGTAAGTTTGAGTCTTTAATCAATCTGATATTTGGAGCAAGCTCTAAAAGTTTGTCACCCGCAGCTGTAATTGTTGCTAAATCTTCTGTATTCATGCTCTCACCCATAGAAAGAAGTGTTACACCATTTACAACTCTTGGATTTCCGATAATTCCTACGCTTCCTTCTAAAGCTGGATTCCATAAATCTTCATAAGAAGTGATTTCAAAGTCTACTGCCGCTGGGTAATAAACTATAACAACAACGCCTGCGCCGTATGGTACTGTATACATGTCTTCTGGGTCGTAGAATTGACCTTGATAGATAGGGTTAACATTTCCTAAGTTAGAAATTTCGTCCTTGTCTAAAGGCTGTACGAGCTCTTCTGCTATAGCTGTTTCAATTATATAATCATCTGCTATAATAAGGTCGTATTCTCCTCCACCTGCTGTTTGAAGCTTTGAAAGCATAGTTTCATCTGTATCAAAGTTGCTGTAATTGATTTTGATTCCTGTTTCAGCTTCAAATCCTTCTAGAACTTCATCTGGGAACATTCCTGCCCAAGTAAATAGGTTTAATTCTCCCCCTTCTGTAGCACTGCTTTCTTCGCTTTCAGCTTCACTTGAGGCCGATGTTTCTTCTGACGATGTACTTTCTGATGACGCTGACGACGCCGAGCTTTCTGATGAAGAGCTACTTGGTGTAGTACTCGAACACGCTGCAAGAACAGTCGTAAGAAGTGCCATAGCACATAGTAATGAAATAATTTTTTTCATGATTTTCTCCTTTTAATTTGATTTTTTTATTTTAACGCTTCTGTTTTTTCTTGATAACAAAAACGATAAAGTACATAATATAATTGTCGCTACTAATAGCAAGGTCGAAAGTGCGTTCACTTCGGGTGTAATTCCAAATTTTAGCTGTGAATATATTTTAAGCGGTAAGGTATCGGCGTTTGCTCCGTTTACAAAAGAGCTTATGATTACATCGTCAAAGCTCATTGCAAATGAAAGTAATATTCCCGAAGCCACTGCCGGTGATATGAGCGGAAGAACGATGTCGACAAACATTCTCATCTTAGATGCGCCTAAGTCCATCGCCGCCTCTGTAATGCTTTTATCAAGACCGACTAGCCTTGCCTTAACCTGTAAGAAAACATATGGTATGCAAAATGCTGTATGCGCAATTATCAGCGTTGTCATGCCAAACGGAAGCCCTAGAAGTGAAAAGAACACCAAAAAGCCCATTGCAAGTATGATTTCAGGAATCATTATCGGCAAGGTCGAGACGTATTCAAGCGCCGCACTTGTCCGAAGTTCGATTCTTTTAAGCCCAAACGCTCCAAGAGTTCCTATTACTGCCGCCGCAAGCGAACTTGACGCCGCAACGACAAGGCTGTTTATCAGTGCCTCAAAATAATCTTCATTTTGAAAGAGCTCTTCATACCATTTTAGTGAAAACCCTTCCCAAACCGAGCTTATCTTGCTCTCGTTAAAGGAAAAAATGATGACCACCGCTATTGGTATATACATGAAAATTATCAGCAAGGCTATATATGATTTAGGTAAAAACCCAATTTTTTTCATTAATTAACCAAGTCCTTTCCTAAACAAGTCCCTCTAAATTATCTGTCCTGAATATCTTTTTGTATCCAAAAATAAGCAGGCTTGTAAGTATCATGAGCACCACCGAAAGTGCCGCAGCAAACGGCCAGTTATGCGCCGTGATAATCTGGTCTTGAATAAGATTTCCCACCAAGACTACTTTTTTCCCTCCCAAGATTTCTGAGACAAAAAACAATCCCATAGACGGAATAAATGTTAGTATAATCCCCGATAAAAGACCGGGAAGTGTCAGCTTAAACGCAACTGTAAAAAATGCTTTTAAACCTGTCGCTCCAAGGTCTCTTGCCGCCTCCATGTAGTTCCAGTCAAGTTTTTCAGCGCTTGAATAGACCGAAAAAATCATGAACGGAAGAAGCGCATACACCATTCCTACAACCACCGCAGGATATGAGTACAAGAGTTTTAGTGGCTCGTCTGTTATATTAAGCGCCATTAAAAGTGAATCTAAAGGCCCATTTGCTCTGAAAATTATCACCCAACCGTAAAGTCTAATCAGCGAACTGGTCCAAAACGGAATCATTATTAGCATTACGGCAATTTTCTTTCCTTTTTCAGAAAGCCTTGACATAAAGTATCCCATCGGGTATCCAATTAAGCTTACAAATACCGTGGTAATTAGAGCAAGCTGAAGTGACTCTTTAAAAGTATTTAGGTACACGGGGTCAAATATTGACGTATAATTTTCCAAATTAAAAATATACTCTATCCCCCAAGACTCTGACGGAGTCAAGAAACTCATGACCAAAATATATAAGAGTGGTCCAAAAACAAATAGAATAGTAAAAATGTATAAAGGTAGCACCATAAAAAGATAGGTGCGACTTTTTTTTGCATTTTGTCTTTTCAACTTTTTTCTCCTTTAAATTATTTAACCTTTTACCAAAACAGCATTTGTGGGACTGAAATCCACCCACATTTTTTCACCTGATTTTATATCCGCATCAATCCCGTGTCTGCTTGCCACAATTTCAGATCCCCTTGCATCAAGTGTGATTTTGAGCATGCCGCCGTTAAAGCTCTTTTGCTTGACCACGGACTCAAGTCCATGCTCAAACTCTCCGCTTATCTCCACTTGTTCACTCCTGACTGCAACATATGCGGTGTCGCCCTCATTTATGTCAAACTCTCTTTTTAATACTAGGATAAATCCGGCATCATTTGTGACCTTGACCATCTCGCCTTGCATAGAAGCCGTTCCCTTAATAATATTTGAAGAACCTACAAAAGTCGCCACATATGAAGTTTTTGGACTGTCGTACACTTCTGATGGCGTTCCGATTTGCTCAAACAAACCGTCTTTCATGACAACGATTCTGTCGGACATATTTATGGCCTCTTCTTGATCATGTGTGATATATATAAAGCTTATCCCGAGCCTTTGTTGTAAGCTTTTTAGTTCTGCCTGCATTTGTCTTCTAAGCTGTAAGTCAAGGGCTCCTAAAGGTTCGTCAAGCAGTAGCACCTTTGGGCTTGCGATGAGGCTTCTTGCTATTGCGACCCTTTGTTTTTGACCGCCTGATAACTCGTCTGGCATTCTATTTTCATATCCTTGAAGCTGCACTAAGTCAAGCATTTCCGTGATTTTTTCTTTAATTAAATTCTTGGGGAATTTTTTAAGTTTTAAACTGTATGCAATATTATTTTCCACACTCATATGAGGAAAAAGCGCATAATTTTGAAAAACCGTATTCACATTTCTCTTATTAGGTGGCAAGTTTGTCACGTCGACTCCTTCAAGCATAACTCTTCCTTCATCTGGATTTTCAAGTCCGCCGAGAATACGAAGCGTAGTAGTTTTTCCACAACCCGAAGAGCCAAGCAAGGTGATGAACTCGCCTTCCTCTACCGAAAGGTTGATTCCTTTTAAAACCTCGTTGTCTCCATATTTCTTTTTTATATCTAAAATTTCAAGTATAGGCACGTTTTTTCCTCCAAAATTAAAGTACACTAATTTAGGGTATATTTGGTATTATACGGTTAAATTAACTAATTGTCAATATTTTGAGTAAAATACCATATATCTAAACCATAAACCACAAAAAAACACGATGTCCGAATAAATCATTCGAAATCACCGTGCCTTATAATTATTTTTGGTTTTCTAAATTTCTTTTTCTGAGCTTTCTTTTCTTCAATCTTATATTTCCTGATATTAAAAAGCATAAATCCTATAATCATCACTATTGCTATAATCACTATGCTCCACATGGCGATTCCTAAAGCATTGTTCTGTTCTTCTTTTTCAGGCTCAAACGATGGAGAAACCTCGTAAATCTGTGATGTAACCGTACTGCTTTCTTCCTGTTCACTAACACTGCTTTCTTCCTGTCTTTCCTCGCTTGTTTGCGCAAAGGCATAAGTCGGAAGAAAAAGTATAAATATAATTAAAAATAATAAAACATATATTTTCTTCAATTTTCCACTTCCTTTGTGACATTATATCACAAGTCAAACAGGAAGGCAAATCAATTTAGCAAAGATTTCCCAAAAGTTCATAAATCCACTAATATCCACATCCTTATTTATGCCAAGAGTATTGAGCTTTAAAACGCTTTTGTCCAACTCCTCTACCACTTTAAAAGGCGGAGTCAAGTCACCAGTTGCAATCTTTCTGCATGTAAAATCTGTGACTATAAAAGCACCGATAAATCCGATTATCAAAAGAGTAATCATTAAACTTGCGTAAAAATACTTTTTCTTACTTAGTCTTTCTCTCATTTTAATCATTCCTTTGCCTTAAGTAATTTAAGTTTGCCCAGAATTTACCCATTTATTACTTCAGAAATAATATTCCCCATAAGCTGACCTGAATATCTTGCTTCTGAAAAAGTATTGACCTCTGTTCCGACTTCTAAAAGAAGTGATGCATTTGTTGCATCCATATTATATTTTCTCTCGCTATACATAAGCGGCCTCATCAGCCCTTCATATAGTTCTTCTGCCTTTGACTGTATTTTTAAATTAAAAATTAAATTATCACGCCAGTTTTCATACTCTAATATTCCACTTACATCACTTCCCGCTATCAGCATCATCTGTGCTGCTTTTCTTCCGTCTACCAATACCGTGGGTTTATATTTTAATCCGCTTTCAGTCGTCATCGAATCTCTATGCACATCTATCGTGATTTCTATAGAAGGATACTGATTAAGGTACGACTGAACTGTCTCCATCGAACGGGCATAAGAACCAGAATACTGCAAGTCGTGTATAGTCGTATCATGAATTACCGAAAAACCTTTACTTTCAAGACTCTCCGCCAGAGCTTCTCCGACAACGGTTACATTTCTATCAAGATTTGTGTCTCTAGCGCTATAATCAAGATAGTAAAAACCTGTAAAACCCGTTAAATAGCTTTCACTTGTATGTGTGTGATATATGAGTATTTGTGGCTCTCCAGTGTTCTCCAAACTGAACGGAAGCTCTTTATTAAGCTCTTCTGTCAGGTTTAACGAAGAGCCCGAGGTGTCATTTACGTAAAAATTAGCGACCTGCGTTCCACCACCTATTTGTGTCTCCATAACCGTATTTGAGCCTCTTGAAGGATCAGGAGTACTACCTGGCAAAATTTCTTCTAAAAATTCGACAGGTGTATTTTCAAACTCCATTATAACCTCTTGCGATTTTTCCTCGCTTTCAGGCGGAACAATTTCAAGCGGCTGCTCACTGGGCTCAGGCGTAGTTATTATTTCTTTTTGATTTCCTACGCTTAAATTTAATAAATCCACTCCGTTTGAATATATATAAGAGAGCATTCCTGTGGTTAAAACTGCAATTACAAAAGCAGAAAATACAAATTTAATTAACTTAATCAATAACTTTTTCAAAGTATCCTCCAAAATTTAATTAAAAATAATAGACTTTTAAATCATTTTCATGTATAATAATTTTGTATAATTAAATGATTACTAGAAAGGTGGTTTGCTTTATGAGACCAAAACATTACTTTGAGATTTCGCCTGAAATTATTGATCTTGCAAAAAAGTGCAAGAAAAACAGCACCATCAACCCAGAACTTTACACTAAATATGACGTCAAGAGAGGACTTAGAGACATCAACGGAAACGGCGTCTTAGCCGGACTTACCAACATTTCTGAGATTGTGTCCGCCAAGGTTATCGATGGTGAAAAACACGCCTGTGAAGGCGAACTTTACTACAGAGGCTACAACATCCAAGATATAATTAAGAACTTTCAAAAGGGAGATAATTTCGGATTTGAAACAGCTTCTTATCTTTTGCTTTTTGGTGAACTTCCAAACGATGAGGAAATGAACAACTTTAAGGATTTGCTTGCCTTCTACAGACAACTTCCATCTACTTTTGTAAGAGATATCATAATGAAAGCGCCAAGCAAAGATATGATGAACGGTCTTGCAAGAAGTGTTCTCACGCTATATACTTATGATGACAAAGCAGATGATATTTCTATAGAGAACGTTTTAAGGCAAAGCATTGAACTGATTTCTATTTTCCCGCTTTTATCAGTTTACGGATATCAAGCCTTTCAACATTATTATGAAAATAAAAGCTTGTTCATTCATCAACCTGACCCAAATCTTTCGACAGCCGAAAATATTTTGAGACTCTTAAGACCAGACTGCTCGTTTACTAATTTAGAGGCAAGCGTGCTTGATATGGCTTTGATGCTTCACGCAGAACATGGCGGCGGTAACAATTCTTCGTTTACAACACATGTGGTTTCTTCTTCTGGAACTGATACATATTCTGTTATTGCTGCGGCTTTAGGCTCACTTAAAGGACCTAAACACGGTGGAGCAAATATTAAAGTTGTCGGAATGTTCGATGATATTAAAGAAAATGTTTCCGACTGGAACGATGATGATGAGATTCAAAATTATCTACTCAAAATTTTAAACAAAGAAGCCTACGACAAATCCGGTCTAATCTACGGCATGGGTCATGCGGTTTATTCGCTTTCCGACCCAAGGGCACTTATCATGCAGGCTTTTGTTGAAAATCTTGCAAGTGAAAAGGGTCGACACGATGAATACAGCCTTTACAGCAAAGTTTCACAAGTTGCAACCAAGGTTATTGGAGAAAAAAGAAAAATCTACAAAGGCGTAAGTGCCAACGTAGACTTTTTCAGTGGATTTATTTACAATATTCTTGACTTACCCAAAGAACTTTACACTCCTATTTTTGCTATGGCAAGAATCAGTGGATGGAGTGCTCATAGAATTGAAGAGCTCATCAACAGCAATAAAATTATCCGTCCGGCATATAAAGCTGTAATGGATAGAAGAGAAATTTAATAAATTAGAGGTGATATGTTTTTACATATCACCTCTTTTATACTTGCTTAGATTAAGCTTTCGTCATTCGTCTTCAACTCTAGTTTTTTTGCTCTTATCGCCTTGATGTTTATCTTTTGTTTTTCGTACATTTCCTCATGTTCTGTCACAATATTTTCTTTATCAGAAAGTGATTTTAAATCCATTGTATCAAAAAACATTTCAAAACCTGACTCTTTCATATACCTTTTCGTTGCAATGTACAAGTCAGTGTTATCCGTTTTAAACCACAATTCTCCCCCGTCTTTAAGTACTTCTCTATACGACTTGAGCCTTAAAGTATGAGTAAGTCTTCTTTTGTGATGACCCGAATTTGGCCATGGATTACAAAAATTAATATAAATCCTCTCTACATTATCCTTTGCCCCTACAATATCCAAAATTTTCTCAATATTATATGAGCAAAGCGCTACGTTTTTCACTGGTTTTTCGTCAAATTTCGCACTGATATTACGCCTTGCTACTCCTAAAATATCAAGACTTATATCTACTCCTATATAGTTTATATTCGGATTTTTATAAGCTATTTCAGCTAAAAAAGTGCATTTCCCACATCCTAAATCAAGGTGAATCGGGTTGTCGTTACCAAAAAACTCACGCCATTTTCCTTTAAAATCCTTTGCCTCTTCTATAAAATAATCAGAAGCTTTAAGCTCTGGTCTTGCCCATGTTTTGGTTCTAATTCTCAAAAAATCAATCCTTTAATTTGTTTTAAACCATTTTACAATAAACATGGGCTACTTTTCAAGTGGATTTATAATTTTTTCTATTTTTTCCAGTGCTTTTCCATGTATTCTTATAATTTGCCTTTCGCACATGTTCATTTTTTGAGATATTTGCGGAAAACTATCTCCGTTTATGTACTTTTTTTCTAAAATTTCTTTTTCAGCCTCATTTTGCAGTCTTGAAATTGCCATTTGAATATTTCTTAGTACTAATTTTAACTTTTTAACTTCTTCTACAATTTCTGATTCCATGTCCATATACTCCGTTATAATTTTTTGCGTCCCGTTTATTTGCTTAGAGGTTTGCACTTTTACGCCCGCTTCTCTTGCAAGTGAAACGGCTCTTTGTTTAAATTCTTCTGCTTTTTCAAGTTTTGACTTTACTCTTCGTTCGATGTTTACATAGCGACTTAGAAATTCTTTCCCTTTCAAAATTAATTCACATCCTCTAATTTATTAACACTTGACTTTTACTCAAACATGTAATATAATCTATGTATTGATGAAGTATTATTACTTGTTTAGTTAATATTTAAAACAATAATATCACCTAAACGTGTAATAGTCAAGCGAAATATTACTTTTTTAAGTAATTGGAGGAAGAGATATGAATACACTTTACACTAGGCTTTCGGAGCTCTGTCAGGAAAAAGAAATCACAATATATAAAATGTGTTTAGATTTAAATTTAAGTCCGGGATTTATGACAGATTTAAAAGCAGGAAGACGAAAGGGAGTTAATGCGAATACCGCAAATAAGCTTTCTTCGTATTTTGGAGTTTCAGTGTCTTACCTTTTAGGTGAAACTGACATAAAAGTTCGTGATGACGATTTGGAGGTTTATCTTACCGAACTAAGAAACAGAGAAGAAATGCGTATGTTATTCGACCTTGCTAAAGATGCTTCAAAAGACGATGTGGAAAGAGCTGTAAAAATAATTTCAGCACTAAAAAATTAGTAAAAGGAATGAATCACCACATGAACTTACTCGTCAAAGAAGCAGCATTACCACCAACAGTTAAAAGTGTGTTGCTTTTAACTTCAGATAATTGTTTAGAACTATATTTAAATATTTCACTTTCAGAAGCAGAAAAGGAGCTATGTATAAAAAAAGCAAATCAAAATAGGCAGATTTTTCTATACAAAGATGATTTGATATAAATTTATTTTTATCTGATTTCTTAGCATAAACTACCTATTGATGGCAAAACTACTTTTACATACAAAAAATGTAAAGGTGGTAGAAGTGTGAAAACTCAAAGAGATAAATCTAATAAAAAAGATAAAAGAGGCATGTATGTCGCTTTAGCGCTTTGTCTTTTATCTGTGGGACTTGCTGTATGGGGCACATATAGCAGTTTGTCAAATTTTGTAGCGGAAGAAACAGATGGTAACTCCGATGTAATAAGGGAGCAAAGTGAAGAATCTTCTGAGGAACCTGAGCTAATAATTGAAACTGAAGAAGAAAGCGAGCCTTCACGGGTAGAATATGAAAGAGAGCCTCAAAACGAAGCTTCTGAGGAAGGTGCTCAGGCAAATATCCCTACTGAACCTAGTTTAGAGCCCGAACCAACTCCCGAGCCAACTCCTGAGCCGACTCCTGAGCCGACAGTCGCACCATCTGAAGCGCCTGTAAGCTATGACCTTAATGGATCTTACAAATTCCCTGTAGGAAGCGGAACTATTATCAAAGATTATAATCAAAACTTAACTTACAACGAAACAATGAAAGACTATAGGGCACATCTTGGTATAGATATTTCAGCCGGCCTTGGTGAAACAGTTTATGCTTCAAACAACGGAAAGGTTATTTCATGTTTTTACGATTTGCTTTTAGGCAATGTAATCATCATTGAACATGGTGAATACGAATTTTGGTACTGTGGCCTTGGCGACACTTTTTTAGTTGAAGAGGGACAGATAGTTAATAACTCCACCGCCATAGGTTCTGTAAAAACCGTACCATTTGAACCCGACGAAAACCACATTCACCTAGAAGTCAAAAAAGACGGTGAATATATGGACCCACAAAGCTTAAACTTTATAAAAAATGATTAAAGATTTAATAATAAATAATTTGTAATAAAAAGAATCGATGTGAACTTCACACCGATTCTTTTTATAGTTTAAATTTTATCTTTTAAATCTTGGAACTAACATCAATACCGCAAACCAAACAAGGAGCATAAATGTTACCGCACTAGAAGAAAGCATTGGAATTCCTCCAAAAACAGTTGCCACTAGAACAAATACAAACCCTAAAATAACTCCAATAGTTTGAAGTGCACTTATAAAAGGAAATGTTTTTTTATAAGTATGAGCCATAGATATAATACTTGCCATCGACTCCGCTCTTCCCTTTGTCAAGATAAAAGCTGGTGCCGATTCTTCTTCATCTTCTACAAGTTTTCTATAAACTTCACCGAGTTCTCCACAAATAATTTTCACAGAAGATTCTGAAATATCAAAAACTTTTGACATCATTAAGGATGTAATATTTGAATCTGTACTTCTAATTACAATTCCTACTCCGTTTTGTTCAAGCTTCTTAATCTCGTTACGCTTCCTAAAGTCCGCCCTATAGCTTAATACCAACATAGCCTTAAGGATTCCATCAATTACGATAAATGTGGCTTTTTTCCCATCAGGTGTGTGTTTAAGCACTTCACTTCTTTCAGGAGGTGTGACACCATGATTCATAAGAAGTGTCCTATTTCCAACAAGAATTCTTCTGCCTTCAACAGATCCTGAAACGCCGTGTTCATCTTCAAAAACAAAGTTGTTTACCTTAAGCTCTTTTTCTTCGTCATCACTTGTTATTTGATTCATTACTCCACCTAGTGTACCACCGACAGCCTTTAAAAGAGCAGATGCATATCTAAAAGTTTCTTCATTATCTTTATCATTAAAAGTTTTAATACCTTCTAGCACAACAGAGCCTGCTGGAAATAAATCAGATGCATCAAACATCGCACAATTAGTCTTTGAAAGACTTGAAAGAGCACTGTATCCCGAAAGCATTGAGCCTGCTCTTCTTGCCGATTTACATATTCTGCTAAGTGGCGAATTAAAAGCTAACATGTTTCCTATGGCAACTGTTAAAACACAAGACACTGCAAAAACACTGACACCTACTGATAAATCTCTATATATAAACATTGAAATTATACATAATAAAAGTGAGGCTAAAAGTGAGAGTGGCGCTAAATTTTTTCCTGAGGCTTCCACTGGGTCAACATCGTATGAGTGAAGTATAAACTTTGTAAGCGACTCTGCCTTTTTTTGATATAATATCGCCGGAGCCTCGTGCACACAACCTTCAGATAGGTTAAGCGCCATGTTATAATCATCATATGAATTAACCGTGTACTTTTGCTCTCTCGAAAGGATAAATCTATAGTTACTGTGAACTCTTCTCACCATTACAAGTCTACCAAGTGTCGAAAGCAAAAATGCCGCTCCAACAGCCAATGAATAAATATGGATATATCCTGAAACCAAAAGATCTGGACTTATGATACAAAATATATTTTGTATCACTACCGCCACAGCAGCTAATGCTACCGAGCTATCCGAATCCGGCTTAAAACTAAACAAATTCACGATTCCACTTACAAATGCCTTGTAGTTTATTCCGATGCTAACACCTACAACTGCTAAACTTGAAATCATATATGCAAAAGCATCATTTGT
This sequence comes from uncultured Eubacteriales bacterium, assembly GCA_964369415.1. Lineage (GTDB taxonomy): Bacteria > Bacillota > Clostridia > Oscillospirales > Acutalibacteraceae > SIG603. Next base: position 29,093 of record CAYJFP010000024.1, read on the forward strand.
TGTCATTTGCCCTGAAAAGCCTTCATTCACAAAAGTTATGATAACTGACACCATGAGCACTAAAACCATCAAAAACATTTTAAACGACATGGTTCTCATTGCTTTTTTCAGTTCAAGAATTACATTTCTAGAGTCTTGAACTTTAGTTTTCGGGTTAGAACTTTCATACTTTTCCGCTTCGTCTTCTTCGGCTTGTTTTTTAACTGGTTCTACATATTTTCTTGTGACATTTACTCTTTCTTTTACACTCGACTTACTTTCAAGTTTTGCCGATTCATTTTGAATGGCACTTTGCAGTATATCTATATTAATAATGTGTAACGGAATGGTTTTATCTCTAAAATTTGACGTTTCAGACACCGTCTTAATTTGAAAAGGCTTAACTTCTTTCTTTTCGCTCTTAACTTCTTCTATCTTTTCTGCTTCTACCGTTTGAGTCGTTTGGGTCTCATCTTCTATAGAACTCTTAATCTCTTGGAGTGTGTCCTCGTCAAGCTTTGGTATACTCACAGTTTTTTGAAGTTCAACCGTGGAATTTAATACATTTAGCTTAATTTCCATCTCTTCATCTGAGCTAGAATTTACTATCGCATTTTGAAAGTTTTTCTCCTCTGTTTCACCGCTTTCAAAATCCTGCTTTAACTGCTTTGTATATGGATCTGCAGCCATTGAGGTTACTGGAACTGGCGCTATAACACCGAGTTCATCTTCAACTTTTTCTATATCTACTCCGGCGCTTTCAACCGCCCTTGCAACTCTTCTTCTTCTCTCATTTTGTATTCTTTCAAAATTTTTCTGTACTTCTTCATCTACAGCATTTTCATCAAAAAGTTCTGCATACTTTGCATCTTCAAGTACAATTTCTCCTGTTTCATCAAAGCCTTTTCGAAACTCATTTAAGGATTTTGAAGGTATGCTGTAAAACAGCTCTTCACTTTCGTCAAATTCTTTCTGCTTCTTTTTTCTTCCAAATATATTTCTTTTACCCATCGTATCTCCTCTTTCTTAAAGGGACTTTATATCATTCTTTGTCTCATAATTTCATAACACACTACTGCGCATGCCGCAGATGCATTTAGTGAATTCATTTGTCCTTTCATCGGAAGTGACACTATTACATCTGATTTTTCTTTTACTAACTTGTGCACACCTTGTCCTTCAGAGCCAATTACAAGTGCCACCGCACCGCTGTAATTCACCTTTGTATAATTCTCTCCATCCATATCTGCACAGTAAACCCATACACCCATTTCTTTTAGCTTTTCAATAGTAGCAGAAATATTGCTGACTCTTGCAACAGGCACATACTCAACAGCACCTGCCGAGGCCTTTCCAACTGCATAGTTAAGTCCGACACTTCTTCTTTTTGGAATAATCACTCCGTGGGCGCCACAGCAATCAGCCGTTCTTAAAATCGCACCCAAGTTTTGCGAATCACTTATTTCATCGCATATAATTAAAAATAAATCCTCATTTTTCTCTTTTGCTACATCTAATATGCTTTCTAAAGTGGCATATTCCTTTACAGCCGCAGTTGCAACAATGCCTTGATGCGCCGCTGAAAACGACATCATGTCAAGCTTTCTCTTGTCCGCATCCTTTACTGTAATTCCTAAGTCTTTAGCTTTTTTCATTATCATAGATAAAGAGCCGCTTCTCTCGCCTTTTTGTATAAAAATTTGATCAATGGCTCTCTCACTTTTTAAAGCTTCTATTACGGCATTTCTACCTATAATTATATCTTCTCTTTCTTTTTTTTCAATTTTTTCCATTTTTTCATTTTGAAAATTTGACATATAAACCTATCCATTCCGCCATAGCTATTGGCACTAGCTAATAAAGTCTTTCTTCTAAATTAAAGTCTTTTTAAAGAAAAGTTTTAAAAGCGTTTCACTCATATTTTTCACATTTTTCGATTGATTATTATATATAAATCTACTAAGTATAGTTGAAATTTGCAATCTTGCAGATAATTATAACATGGATTTAACTTTCTTTCAAGCTAAATTACTTAACATAATAAATTTATTTTTCTAATTTAGAACTGTAGTCTT
>CAYJFP010000025.1:0-29671 GCA_964369415.1 uncultured Eubacteriales bacterium
GCTTTGTAAGTCCTGATAGCATAGATAGAAGTGTGGTTTTACCAGCGCCTGATTTTATTTTTTATTAAATATGAAAGCAGGTCGAATTCTCTTCGGGTTAAGTCGACTTTGTTTTCATTTATAAATAATGAATAGCTTGATAAGTTTAATCTTAATTCATCTATAACAATTTCATTATCAAGATTTTTGCTATATCTGTTTAAGATATTCTCTATTCTTGCCAAAAGTACAGCAGGGGAGAATGGCTTAGTGATATAGTCATCAGCACCGACGTTTAATCCTTCAATCTCATCATAATCTTCTGATTTTGCAGTTAGCATAATGATAGGCATTTTGCTGTTTTCCTTAATTTCCTTTAAAACTGAAATTCCATCAATTTTTGGCATCATTATGTCAAGTAAAATCAAATCAATTTTTTCATTATTATCATAGTAAACATCTAAGGCTTCTTCGCCATTAAAGGCTATTAGTACAGCATATTTTTTTGCCTTTAAAAAGTCAGATAATCCCTTTACCATACGAACTTCGTCATCTACTACTAAAATGCAAATTTTATTATCAAGCATAAATATTTCACCTTCAAATTTATAATTGTTTTTATTTTATAAGTGTAATGTGTTAAATTTGTGATGAAAAAAGTCTCAAAGCATGAATTTTAGCTTTGAGACTTAATAATTAATTTAATGCCGCATTTGGTTCGCTCTTAGTACCTTATTTACTATGATGACCGAAACAATAATTGCAATTACCGCAAATCCGATGAGTATGGAAACCCACCACTGAAAGTCTGGCGGGACGACCTCTTCTTGATTTTCATCGTCTTCATTATCGCCGTCTTGCTTTTCAGGCTCTAAGATATTTGTGTTAAACGTGTTTTCTATGACTTTCTCACTTCCGTTTTCGTCTTCGTAGGATATGGTGTAAGTTCCGTGGGTCGTGCCGTAATTGTCAGAAGTCGATTTTGTGCCGACAAAGACACTCATCTCGCCATTTCCTGTAGATTTTGGAAGAATATCTCCTAAAAACACGCTGGAAATAGGGGTAAGGCCGTCTGCACTTAGCGAAATTTTAACATTTTTTATTGTCGATGTACCTGTATTAAAAACTGCGGTAGGAATAGTGATGGTTTGTCCTGAAAAAATATCTTTTGGCAAGATAAGCTCGTCGTAGTCTATCTTTATTTCACCTTCGATATCTATGGAAAATTGTTGGGTAAAAGTATAAATTCCACCGTAATAATCGGTATATTCAGCGCTTATCGGAAAGGAGTGTCTGCCTGAAAGTATATCGTTTGAAGTCTTTAGTTTAAAGCTTATCGTACCACTATTTTCAGGAGCTATATTATCCATTTTAATAAGGTTTATGGTGTCTGTGGGGAGGATATTGAGGTTCTCTGTGTCAGTATAAGTAAGTTTAATGTTTTTAGCAGTGAGATTTCCAATATTTTTCACGCTGACTGTCACGCTAAATTCTTCGCCGCCTTTTATGCTTGCAGGTTCTATAAGGCAAGACTCTATGAAAATTTCAGGTCTCTCGGCTGCTTCTTTTTCGGGCTCTTTAACTTGTTCGTTTGGGTCGGGTGGGTTTTTGCCGTGTGTAATAGTAACGTATAAAGTGAAAGTTTTAGAAGATTTCTGCCCGTTTAAGTCGATGTAGTCGGCCTCTAAATTTATTGGGTAAGTGCCATTATAAAGATTAGCACTAAGCGGAATTACAAGTGTAAACACATATAGGCTTTCACCGCTTACAGTTTGATTATAGTTTCCAAAGACAAAAGGAGAGTCGGTAGTGCTGCCTAAATTGGCTGTTAAATTGACCTTGTCATCGTAAGTTTTTCCGACTAGTGGCAAAACAACGGTAACATGGCCATCTTTTATAGTTGGTATATAGCCGTCTTTGTAACTTTTTTGCATTTCGCCATGTACATTATCGCTATCGATTTGCAAACCGCCGTCAATTACAGAAGGGGTAGGCTCGGGTTCTTTGCTTAGTTCTGGTTCATCAGTAGATTCTGGCTGTTTTGTAGATTCTGGTTCGCTTTCCTTTGGTATTTCTGTGGCTATCACATCGGCTTCTGGTACTGATTCACCGCTACTTTCTGCAAAAGCAGTAACATTTACTGTTGTTAAAATTATTGTGAGTGCTAGGAGGAATGTAAAGACTTTTTTCATTATAAGAATTATCCTTTCATCTAATCATGCTCATAATTCCAGCATCCATTTCGCAAACTGTGTCACACAATTCGTCGATATCCTGTTTGTTATGGCTTGCAAGCAAAATTGTTTTTCCCTCGTTTCGAAGGTTTTTTATCAGTTCTCTCATCTCTTTAACAGCGTGCTTATCAAGGCCATTAAATGGCTCGTCAAGGACTAATAGTTCGGGGTCTTCCATGATTGCCTGTGCAATGCCAAGCCTTTGGCGCATACCGAGTGAATACTTTGATACAGACTTCTTCATAGTTGGATCAAGTCCAACTTTTTTAATTGAATCTGATATTTGCCCTAGTTTAATCTTTTTGTTAAGTGAAGCTAAAATTTCAAGATTTTTAAGACCAGTGTAATTTGGAAGAAAGCCTGGTGTTTCAATGATTAAACCTAGGTTTTTGGGAAAGTCTCTATCCCTTCCGATTCTATCTCCACTAACAAATATTTCACCGTCGGTAGGAAGTAAAAATCCGCAAATGCACTTCATTAAAACAGTTTTTCCACTTCCGTTATTCCCGACTATTCCGTGAATTTTGCCTTTTTCAAAGTCTCTGTTTACGTTTTTTAGAACATAATCTTCGGAAAATTTTTTTGAAACATTTTTTACAGATATCATCGTTATTCCTCCGTTCCGATAAAGTTAAAATTGTATTTTCGCACCATGATAACGGATAAAAATGCGAAAACAGAAATTAAAAGTATAAATACTAAATAAGTTTGAGTCATAGTAGGTAGCTTGTCATACCCAAAGCTATGCATGTGATAAGTCGCATGATTTAGTGGAGAGAGCCAGCCGACTGCAAGATTTGCCTGATACATTAAGGATTCTGGTAGGTTAAGTATAGCTTTAATCGTTTCGGGATTTAATAAAAAGCCGTAAAGACTAAAGGAAAAGACCGATATTATTCCCGCCATTTGGCCTTTGTACAAATTGAAAAAGAGCATGATAAACACCATTAAAAGTGTGTAAAGGAAGATTAGAAGAAAAATGGTGAGCATGCATGGATAAGGCGTTGTCATTTCCAAAGTTGTGACAAGGGCTGGAAGTGCAATTTGTTCACCAACTCCTGAGTATCCGAGCATTGCGGCGGTTTCGGACCACATGTTTCCGATAAAACTTTGTCCCATGCACACGATAGATGTAGAGATTAAAATGAATAAAAGGTAAATTAAAGTTGCTAGCAATACATAGACGCATTGTCCTATTATCCATATTTTTCTTGTGATTCTGACTAGATAAAACGGTGTGCCGCTCGAGATGAAAGGCATGTCGATAAAGATTAAAAGTAGAAGCATAGAGCTTAAAAGTATCGATTTACTGTCACCAAAAGTCCAAATAAAAGCTTCTACTATTTGCATAGTGGTACCATAGGTTTCGGCAAATTTGACCGCCTTATCAGAAAGTAGAAAGCAAAGAATAAAGGCAAGAAAAAACGCACTTATGATTCTAGGATTTTCATTCCACTGCCTAAAATCATATTTAACTATGGCAAAAATTTGCTTAATTTTCATAACGATGAAATCCTCCTTTTTGCCACGCAGAAAAATATAACTGAAACTAAAAGTAATAGCTCTGAAACTAAAATTACTACCGCTATACGGCCGATATTCCATTTATCAGAGGGTATTAGCCACTCTTTTGGATAAAAAGAGTACAGATTTTTAAAATATCTTTCCACTAAAATAATTAGCACATAATAGATGATAAAAGGCGCAGAATATGCCATGTATCGGCTTTTTACAAGAGTAGAAAATAATAGTCCGATTAAAGACCAAAACATTCCAGAAAAAAAGTAGAGTAAAGTGCGTTCGGTGAACTCTAAAATATAAGCATAGGTAACTTCACTTTCACTCGGCAGTATTTCGATAGGTACAAACGAAAGACTTAAAATGATATAAGAAATAAGAATACCAATAACAAGAGAAAGTCCACCTGATAAAATACAGGAAATAATTTTGGAAATTACATAATGGTTTTTTGTGCTTCTATGTAGGTAAAGTTTGATGTAACCACTTTTAATATCGTCGACAAAAGATGTGGTAAAGGGGAGAGTGCAAACAATGGGCAAGGCAAAAATCATGGCTTCGGACTTCAGCGCTGTTAAAATTAGTTCGTATCTAAAGTTTGATGAAATATCAGTACCATTATTAAATAAGCCTAAAATACCATCAAAGCAGGAGCTGAAAAATATGAAGATACAAGCAAGAACAGATATTAAGAAAGATTTATTTACAATCGCTTGTTTTATGCCCGAAATATAAACCATTTAATGTTCTCCTTTGTCCTTAATATCCTTTGTCTCTGTCAATAATACTGCCGTCTATGGCGTTTATAGTAAGGTACGATTTTATTTCATTGCTTTCAAGATTTCCGTTTCCTAAATCTGAAAAATCATTTAAAAATCCAAGTGCGGTTTCGGAAGTTAGAGTTTTATCTTCAAAAGTAAAGCCGTCACGTCCAATTACTTCCCAAACAGGAATAAAGAGGTATTCGTCCGTTCCTTGCCTTAATACCGTGCTCATACCGAGTCTGATTTCCTCTATGTTGAAGTAAGAACTTTCAATGGTCTCGTTTGCAAAATCTTGTGCATAGTTGTTTGTATATGATAGGAACATTTGATTTTTAATTATATCTTCAATTTCTTCAAAGCCTAATAGTTCAATATTCTGACTTACAGTTTCGACTTCTTCGGTAGGTGATTCCCACAAAAACGACATGAGTCCGTAGTCACCGACTGTAATTTCTATCACTTCACTTCTCAAACCTTGATTGAAAACAAGTTGACTATCTATAAATCCAGTTCCATTTAAATTTGATTCGTTTACACCTCCACTTTCACGAGTGAAAGTAAAAACGTAAAAGGGTCTATTGTCCACGGCTATATTTTCACCACTACCAGAGATAGTGTGTAGGAAAGGATGCTCGATTGTATCACTTAGAGTTAAATGGGTTAAGCCCAAATCATTAATTAAGCTTTGTGCGTATTCTAATGCGGCATCTTTTCCGATGTTTTCGGTCGCTATTGGTGGAGAAAATGAGTCATCATATACAGTGAGTGTGTTTTCCTCGTGTCTATAATATGTGCCCTTTAGCTCGTATTGCACATAGTTTTCATTTATTAAAAGTTCACCTGTTTTTCCGCTGTCTTCAAGTACATCGCCTATAATTTCATATGTGTAATAATTCTCTTTCGCACTCATAACATCATTTTCGAAATATTCAAGGTCTTGTTCTGTCGGATTTTCCGGTAAAAGCCCGCCGGCCTTATATTCTGCCGCATAGTCCTTTTCGGTAAAAACTCTTGTGGCATCCGTTAAAATAGCATCTTCGGGAGCTGATACATATAAATCTTGCAATTTTTGAATATAGCTTCCAAATTTATCGCTATTATTCTTTTCTTGATAACTTAGTATTTTAGTTTCAAGTTCACTTTTGCTTAAATCCTCATCGGTTCTAACTTCTATAAATCTATTGTCGCCGACAAATACTTCTAGGACCTTATCCGCCATTTCTTGGGTTATATCAATACGTTTTATCGCCAGTGCAGAGTATGTAGCGTTTTCAGGAACGGTGATAGTGGCATCGATATTTAAGCTTACGTCGTTTTTTGTCTCTTCATAAGTTAAAGTTTCAGGAGCTAGATATTCACTGGCTTGAGCTTCGCTTACGGTGTTTTCTTTTATAGCGTTTTCAAGTGCGGCATCGCCTTTTCCGACTACTATCGGAGTTTCGGGTGTCTCCTGACAAGCTGAAAGAGTGCTAGAAATTAGTAATGCAGAAAAAATTATTGTAATTAGTTTTTTCATCTGAAATCAACCTTTCGTTAAGTTATGCATTTATTATTGCAAATAGTAAAATAAAAAACTATCAATTAGTTGTAATGAAATTGTAATTACATAATGATTTTTACCTTGGTGCCTTTTCCTAACTCGGTTTCTACTTCGATTTTAGCTCCATGAAGGTCGGCTATCTTCTTAACAAGTGAAAGACCAAGGCCAGTGCCACCGCTTTTTTTACTTCTCGATTTGTCTATCATATAAAATGGCTCGAAAATTCTTTCTTTAAGTGTTTCGTCCATTCCTCTACCACCATCGGAAACTTCAAATACATTCTCATAGACTCTTAAACTTACAGTGTTTTTTACTGAATAATCATCGTAAGATTTGCTGGCGTTATCAAGTAAGTTAATAAGCAAAAGCTCCATGAAAGCAGAGTTCATATACATACTTTCGCACTTAATTTCAGTTATGAGATCTATATTTCTATCCTTAAAAGTTTCAGTGGTTTGAAGTGCTACAGCCTCGGTAAGAGCTTTTACAGAAGTGTTTTCACGCTCTATTTCACTTTCATTAAGTAAATTAATCATGGTTATCACCATTTTATTTAGCCATTCGCACTGGCTTTCAATATAAGTAAGAGATTTATATCGCTCGTCCTCAGACATGTTTGCATTTTTAAGCATTTTTGAATGTAGAAGCATGACTGTTAGTGGCGTCTTAAATTCGTGACTGACACCGCCAATAAAGATTTTTTGTCTTTCATTTGTTTCGGTTAAATCCCGAATTCTACTTTCGACAGTATCAGCCATTTTGTTAAAATCGTTTGCCAAAAGAGAAAGTTCGTCTTTACTCTTAATTTTTGCCCGTACAGAATACTCTCCATTTGCAATCATATTAGAAGTTTTTGCAAGCTCTTCTATAGGCTTTGTCATACGCTTCATCAGAATTATAATCAAGATAATCGCAAAAAAGAGTCCTGTTACACTTGTGATAACAATGACAAAAATGGAATTATCAATGCTAGCGTACACATCAGTTATGTCTTTTACCGTGAATACGATGTAGCCATCGCTAAAAAAGCTTGCGGTTTCTCCAACTATTAAAATATTTCTGCCACTGATTTCACCTTCGAAAACTTTTTGAGTGTAAGGCGGTACTGTATCTTCAGGTAAATATTCGGAAAAAGTATCACTACTTACTTGAATTTCTACATAATCCAAAGGGTTTATGCTTAGTGAAGAATAGATGACTTGTTCACCTTTGATAAGCACAGAAGTGTCATCGGCAAACTGGCTAAAACAGTACTTGATAGTAGAATCTTTTACCGCTTGTGAATCGCTGGTTTCGGCATAATAATTTGACATTTGGCTAGTAGAAAGCATCAATTCATAGTTCAATTCTTTAGTTTGAGATATGGTTAAGTCTAGGATTTGATTACTTGTGTTAATGATAAGAATAACAGAAATAAGGCTAACCGTAAGGACTAAAACAGCGGTGCAAATAAGTGAAGTTTTGTGCCAAAGTTTCACGAAATCACCTCTCTTCCAATCTGTAGCCAAGTTTTGGAATAGACTTGATGTGTTCAGCTAAATCAAGTTTTTTTCTAAGTGATGAGATTTTTACATCTATAGCTCTAGTCTCTCCAATGTAGTCATATCCCCAAATTTCAGACAATAATTTTTCTCTTGATACAGTTATGTTTTTGTTCTTTAAAAGCATTAACAATACATTGAATTCAAGAGGCTGCAAATCAATTATTTCTCCATTCTTTGTCACGGTTCTTGTCTCGGCATTAAGTTCGGTGTCATTAACTTTGTATATTTCATTAAGTTTTCCGACTCTTTTGAGTACTTTTTCAATTCTAACCATAAGTGTAAGCATGTCAAATGGCTTTACAATGTAGTCTTCAGCACCGTCACGAAGCCCTTTGATTTCACTTGCAGAATCTGTTTTTGCTGTCATGTATATAACGGGAATATTGTTTTTTGTCATATGTTCAAATAACTCAAATCCGTCTAGACCAGGCAGCATTATATCAAGAAGAGCAATGTCAAAATTTTTGTCTAATTCTAAGTATTCAGCTGCGTCAAGTCCATTGCTAAAGCATTTGTAATCATATCCAACAAACTGCATGTTAAGGCAAATTGCATCCGAAATGCCAATGTCATCCTCTACTATTAAAATTCTATTCTTCATTATTTCACCCTTTAAGCATTAATAGAAATAATTTTACCATATAAACTTCAATTATGAAATTGTTTAAATGTAATTTTTATGTAATTTTTTCATTTTCCGAAAATTATAAGGGCTCTAGCGAAGAATGTTATATTGACTCTGATAGCCTACAGTTGTAAAATTAACTTAAAAATAATTTTGGAGGTTATTATGGAAATATTATCACTTCGTGACCCATCATTTGCTAAATTTGGAAAGATTTTAGATTTTTCTAAAGAGCCAGAGAACCCTGAGTTCGAAATAATTATAGAAGAAAAGGTTTCACCTTGGAGAATTGCTGTTTTAAAAGTTTTAAGAAGAGCTGCGACTAAACTTGAGAGTCATCCACATTCAATGGAGACGTTTGAACCTGTAAAAGGTGTCGGAATAATCCTAATAAACGATAAGAAGAGTACTGAAGGAATGAAGGCGTACATACTCGACCAGCCAATTTGCCTAAACAAGGCTGTATGGCATGAAGTACTTACATTATCTGATGAAGCTTACTATAAAATCACTGAAAATCTAGATGTGGAATGTGAATACCTGTATTTTGACAAGCCTTTTACACCTTGCATGATAAGCGAATAAACCTTTATTAGATATCATGTGAAATTTGCACACTATCTTTTATACTGTTAGTAAAATAATTTACTGTTTTTTTATGCCAGTTACTTGATTTTGATTGTTTAAATATGATAATATTAGCTTAAATAATTAAATGGAGTAGAGTGCAAAATGAAAAATGTAATTTGGATAGTGACAGATCAACAAAGAGCGGATACTCTTAGTATTAACGGAAGCGAAAATAGTGCGACACCAAACCTAGATATACTAGCTAGAACAGGAATTAATTTTAAGAATGCGATTTCAGGATTTCCACTCTGTTGTCCTTTTAGAGGCTCTATGCTTACAGGTTTATACCCACATAAATGTGTGCCAGGACACGAGTTTCAGCTAGACCCGAATCAAGAAACTATTGCGAATGTATTTAATGACAATAATTATGACACTGCATATTTTGGAAAATGGCACTTGGACGGCTGTAAGGAAAGAGAAAAAAGAGCCGGAACGCATTTTATTCCAAGAGAAAGAAGAGGAGGTTTTGCTACTTGGCTTGGATATGAAAACAATAATGTCCAGTACGACTGTTATGTACACGGCCATGCACATGATAAAGAGATTGACATGTACAAGCTTCCAAAATACGAGACGGATGCACTGTTTGATTTGTTTAGCGACTATTTAGACGATAGAAGCAAAGAGGATAAGCCATTTTTTGCAGTTTTGTCAATTCAGCCACCACACGACCCATATGTAGCGCCAGCTGAATTTACTAAAAAACATACACCGGCAAATATCAAATTTAAAGAAAATGTTCCAAATATTCCGCATATTAGAGAGCAGGCAGCAACTGAATTATCTGGATACTATGCGATGGTGGAAAACATTGATTATAATGTCGGTAGAATAGTTGAAAAGCTTAATGAAACAAACTTAATGGACGATACACATATCATATATTTCAGTGATCACGGTGATATGCACGGCTCGCACGGACAGTTCAGGAAGACTAACCCGTATCAAGAGTCAGTTTCAATTCCATTTATTCTTTCTGGTGAAAATAGAGGTTCTCGTGCGGCTAAAAGAGAAGTCGGAGACGTTTATGATGTATTGGTAAATCATGTTGATATTGCGCCTACTTCTTTAGGTCTTTGCGGAATAGATGCGCCGTCTTGGATGGAAGGCACTGACTATTCTTCTATTAGATTTTTGGATAAAGAAAATCCTGAGTTTCCCGATAGCCTATACATGCAGTGCGTAATTCCCACAGGTCATGGAGACAGTGTCGATAAGCCGTGGAGAGGAATTGTCACTAAGGATGGATATAAATATGTATGCTTTGAAAATTGCGAATGGCTCTTGTTTGATTTAAAGACAGATCCAAACGAATTGGTGAATTTAACTCACAATTCGATTCATAAAGATTTAAGAGCAAGGCTAAAAGCAGAACTTCAATCATGGATAGATAAGACAGAAGATAAGTTTTCATTAGATTTTTAAGTTTGAAGTAGGAGAGAGTGTTAATGTCAGCAGGTTTAGTGTTAGAAGGTGGCTCGTTTCGTGGAATTTTTTCGGCTGGAGTGATGGATGCACTGCTTGATTATGAGATTTATTTTAAGTATGTAATCGGAGTTTCTGCGGGGATTTCAAATGGTGTTTCATATATTTCTAGGCAAAAAGAGAGAAATATTGAGATTATGAGACAGTTTAGAAATGATAAAAGATATTTCTCTAAGAGGAACTTTCTTAAATGCCGTTCGATTTTTGGACTTGACTTTGTCTTTGATGAAGTTCCAAATAAACTGCTACCTTTTGATTACGATACATTTTATAGATTTGATGGCAAGGTTAAAGTTGGAGTTACAGATGCTATCACGGGTGAAACCGAGTATAAAGATGGCAAAAAAATGGATAAAAAGTGTACAGTCCTAAGGGCAACGTGTGCAATACCATTTTATTTTCCCGCAATTACAGTGGATGGGAAAAAATATTTTGACGGTGGAATTTCAGATTCAATTCCTATTAAAAAATCAATAGAAGACGGAAATAGGAAGAATTTAGTAGTCTTGACTCAGCCAAAGAGCTTTGTTAAAGAGCAGAGTAAATCTGCAAAGTTTGGAGCGTCTTTATATAAAAATAAGTATCCAGGAATTTCAAAAGCGCTTCTCAATAGGCCAAAAATGTACAATGATACGTTAAAATTCATCGAAGAAATGGAAGAGGAAAGACCTGATAATATTCTTGTTTTAAGGCCGTTGTATAAATTAAATTCATTTGAGGATAGTCTAGTTCAACTTGAAAAAAATTATCGTCATGGTTATGAAATAGCGGAAAAAAACATAGAAAAAATTCGAAAAATAATAACTTGATATGCAGTTTTGAAAGGGAGATTTACATGAATATATGGCATGATACCGACGAAAAAGATGTATCAAAGCGTGAATTTACAGCGGTTATTGAGATACCAGCTGGAAGTAAGAAGAAGTATGAACTCGACAAAAAAACAGGCCTTTTAAAGCTCGATAGAATTCTACATACATCTACGCATTACCCTTGGAATTACGGATTTATCCCAAGAACTTATGCTGAAGATTCCGACCCGCTAGATGTGCTTGTGCTTTGTACTGAGGCTATAGACCCCTTGGTTATGGTTAAGTCGTATCCGATAGGCGTCTTGAGAATGACGGATAATGACGAATGTGACGATAAAATAATTGCGATTCCATGCCAAGACCCAACTTGGAACTTTTATAAGGAAGTAGCACAACTTCCACCGCATATTTTGCAAGAGATAATGCACTTTTTCGAAGTGTATAAGGCTTTAGAAAACAAAGAAACTGCTATTAGTGAAATATTTGACAAAGAAGAAGCGATGAAGATAATTGAATCTTCAATGGAGCGATATTTAGTGCACTTTTGCGGTAAATCAAAATGATTAAAGCGAAAAAAGTATCACGGATGTGGTGCTTTTTTACTGTATAAAAATAGTATTGTTGGATTTACAGTTATGAGTACTTATAATATAATTAAATTAAGAAAATTAAATGAAAAAGGTGAAGAAAATGAAGTTAAAAACTTATACAACGACCTATGATGAAAAAAATGTTAAAATTTACACCGAGAATGAAACAGAGTTTTACACCGATATGGATGTAGAAAATAATTTAGTGAATATTTATGACGACATGGAGTATCAAACCATGGAAGGTTTCGGCGGAGCGGTTACAGATTCTGCGGGTTATATTTATTCTTTAATGAATGAAAGTCAGAAAAAAGAGCTGATTTCCACTTACTTTAAAAAAGGAAATCTTAATTACAATATAGTAAGGATTCCTATTGATAGCTGCGACTTTTCTTTAGAGCATTTTGAGGCTGATTTTGGAGCAGAAGACGAAACATTTGAGAAGTTTTCGTTTGAAAGGGTGGAAAAATACATCTTGCCTATGCTTGAAGATGTCAAAAAAGAAGTAGGAGAAAATTTACAGATAATGCTGTCTCCTTGGAGTCCGCCGGCTTATATGAAGAGTAATAAGGAAAGAAATTTTGGTGGAGTGCTTTTAGAAGAATTTAAAGAGAGATATGCAAAATACATTTGCAGATATATAAAGGAATATATTTCAAGAGGTTATAAAATTGACAAGTTAACAATGCAAAATGAACCAAAAGCGGTTCAAACGTGGGATTCATGCATCTTTACTGCCGAATCGCAAAGAGAATTTTTGGTTAAATATTTAATGCCTGCTTTAAAAGAAGAAAAGCTTGACTATATCGAGATTTATATTTGGGATCACAATAAAGAGCGTTCATTTGAATGGGCAAAAATAATTATAGATGACGAAACCGACGATATGGTAGCTGGAATTGCATTTCATTGGTACAGCGGAGACCATTTTGAGTCCTTAAGAATGATTAAAGAAAAATTTCCGAACAAAAAGCTTTTATTATCCGAAGCTTGTATAGAGTTTAGCAAATTTAGCAGTGATGATTTTCTTAAAAATGCTCAAAAATACGCAAACGAAATAATCGGAAATTTAAACGAAGGAATGAACACCTTTATAGACTGGAACTTAGCCTTAGACCAAGAAGGCGGGCCAAATCACGTTAAAAATTTCTGCGATGCACCGTATCTTTTTGACATAGACAAAAAAGAACTTATGCAGAGAAATATTCTTCATTATCTGTATCATTTTAGCCATTTTATTTTGCCAGAAGCTAAGAGAATCGGCATAAGCAGATTTACCGAGAACATTAAAGTTACAGCTTTCAAAAATCCTGATGGCAAAATTGTAATGGTGCTACTAAACATGAACGATTGCGACATGGAAGTTATCGTGAGAAAGAACGATGAGTGTGCCAAGATAAATATTCCATCAAATGCGATTATGAGTGCCGAAATAGTTTAAAAAACAAACGATTTTAGGCTGTTTTTTCTGGAAGAATCCTTAGATTTTAATAAAAGACGGATAGCATTACAACTTAATTTGTGTGTTTATCCGTCTTTTTATTGATTGTTTATTTTTCGTGATGTATAATGGTGATAAATTCTAGTTGTATTTTGTGAGGAGGAACAAGATGAAACATTTTGGCACTAAGAAAATAGAAACAGATAGATTAATTTTGAGAAAATTTAAGCACAGTGATGTTAGTTGTGCTTTTAACAACTGGTGTAATGACGATAAAGTTACCAAATATCTTACATGGCCAACACACACTGATTTAAAGGTTACAGAATCTGTTTTGAATGATTGGATAAAGTCTTATGAAAAAGATGATTTCTATCAATGGGCAATAGTTTTAAAAGAAATTGACGAACCAATAGGCAGCATATCTGTTGTAGAAATAAATGAGAAAGCTAATTCTGTTCACATTGGGTATTGTATAGGTTTCAAATGGTGGAATAAGGGCATTGTTTCAGAAGCGTTTTCTGCAATTATTCCATTTATGTTTGAAGAAATGAAGGTGAACCGAATTGAAGCACGCCACGACTCTAATAACCCTAATTCAGGTAAAGTTATGCTAAAGTGTGGATTAAAATATGAGGGAACTTTAAGACAATCAGATTATAACAATCAAGGAATTGTGGATGCCTCTTATTATGGTCTTTTGGCAAGTGAATACACCGTATAATATATAAAACCAAGCAAACAATTATTAATTGTTTGCTTGGTTTCTTTATGAATGCATATTTTACCACTCTTATTTTTGGCTAAGTGGTTTCTTTTTTGCTTAAGAGGTAGATTTTATAAGCTAAAAGCAAAAAGCGACAGTTTAAAGCATATAGCTTCTTACTGCCGCTTTTAAATTAGTTAGAATTAAGCAAATAAAACTTCGATTCTATCGATATTTTCGTCTCTTAAGAAAATTTTGTTTGATGTAGCTTTGTCTATTTTCATGTTGTCAAAACTTAAGCTTTCGCCTGATTTTAGATATACGCTAACACTGTTTTTGTCAGCTTTTTTATACTTAACAGGCACTGAATAAATAGAGAATGTTAACTCGCCGTCTTTGTTATATTCATTATCGGCAACAAACCAGTTATCAAAGCAAATTTGCCCGTCATTAATCTTCACACCAAGTTCGATTCTTCTTAAAATTAAAGATTCTTTAACTTGTCCTGTCATGCCAGGTTGTTCGCTTTTTCCTGAGAAAGAAGTGTGTGAGTATGGCTCTGTAGGAATCGCAAAGCACTCAGCAGGAGATTTTCTATAGGTAAAGCCGTTCATTAGTTCTTTATAAGAATTATATAAAGCTTTAGCGTCTTCTGTATTTGTATCTTTGCATCTTTGAACAGATTCGATAACAGCAAGGGCTAGTTTTGCATTTTGGTGCCAGTATACGCAGCCGATTCCCTCGAATTTATACATAACATCGCTTCTGCCGTTGAATTTTTTATGTCCAAATAAATTCTCAAATTCATTAAGTAGTTGAGCTTTAGCTTCGTCACTTAAATCTGTTTTAGAAAGTTTATCTTCAAGAATTAAAGAAGTGCTGATGTCACTTGCAAAATGAAGTTTAGAATTTGCATCTTTAACCACTATGCCGTCGATAGGGTTTATGTCAAGAGTGATAAAGTTTTTATCGGCAAATCTCTTTGTGGTTTTAATTGGATAAAGAGTATGGCATCTTAGTCTTTCGTTTAATAAATCTTTTTTCATTGAAGATAAAAGATTATCGGTTTCTTTAGCATTTAGGCTGCCACTGCCGATAATTGCAGATTGACCCTCTAGCATAGGTTTCATTTTTTCTGTACTGAAATCGTCTTTTAGTAGGTTATATGTTGTATAAACATCACCTTTATTAACTTCGATAGTGTAGTCAATAGCAGCTTTGGCGGCTTTAATCCAGCTTAGAATTTCACCTGAAGTAAGCTCAGATTTAGCCTTGAATCCGTTATTATAAACGTTTTCTCTATAATCAGAAAATGCATAACCCATTTCATCGAGTAAAACCTTTTCATTACCTTTATAACTTCCAACATATTTAGAAAGTGAAAGTAAGTTGCTCTTAAGCCATGAAACAACTTCTTCAGAAATTACATAGCTAGAATCGGCATTTTCAAAAACAGTTTCCATGAATTCTAGATAAGATTTAACATGATAAACAGTTACCATAGATAGTCCGATTCCAACAATCGCGTTGTTAGCATCGTTCCATTCAGGGCGCTGTGCGTTCATCCAAATACCGCCGCCGACTAAGAGATTGCTCATTTTGCTTAGTAGTGGCACGATAAGTTTTTCTGTAAGGTTAACAGTGTAAACATCGCCGTCTTTAAGAACAAGCTTAGCGTCAGAACCCATAGTTTTTTCGAGTTCTTCTATTTTACCGTCTCTATCAAAGTCGAACATTATAGTGTTCTTGCTGTCTTTTAAGATTTTATCATAGGTGTTAAATTTATAAGGCACATTTGCATAGCTGAAAATTTCTAGGCTAAGCATTTCGGAAAGCTTTTCAGGGAAGTGCCCTTTTAATCCTTTTAATAGTCTTAAAAGATAAATTATTTGGTGGTCGCCCCAATAGCCAAGTCCGCCAAATGGATTTTCAGGCTCTGGTTTTTCCCAGTCAATTCCGAGTGTGCTGATTCTATATGGGTTGAATCCGTCAGTTGTAGAAGCGTTGACAAATTTTGTAACCATGTTTTCATAGTATGATGGGTAGGAAAGTCCTAGTGCTTCCCAGTTTTGGAAAATATCTCTCCAGTTTCCTTCATAATAGCTGATTTTTTCGCCGTTTTCATCTTTAAGATTAATGCTGAATCTGTTCCAAGGACGAGCAGGGTCACCGTGACGTCTTGAGAATGAAAGAGGCATGTATTCAAGAGCTAATCTGTAAAGTACAGTATCATTTTTTGTAACTTCTTTTAACTCGTGAATTGTAGTGCATTTTTCGATTTCTTTTATTAATGGGTTATTAAGTGCTTCTTTGTTTCTGATGTTCAAGAATTTAGCAAAGTCTTTGTAGTCAAAAGAGTAGATTTTTTCAAAAGTACCGCCTCTCATTACATTGTAAAGAGTATTTAGGAAATGGTGTGCACAAGCTACTTCGTCTTGGGTATTTTGAATACCATCAGATTCTTTAACTATCTTAATTAGGCTTTCAGTACCGCTTTTTACATCCTCGAAAATGCAAGAAAATTCATTTTTAGAAATAAAGTTTTGAATTTCGGCAAGCATAGAGTGGTCATAACCGCAGTCAAGAACGAATGAGTAAGATTTTTCATCTTTAAGCTCTACATCATACACGACAAAGTAGTTAGATTTTTTTCCGTATACTTCACGCTCTATAGTGCTGATATCTCCGTTAATAAAAGCAGGAATAACATCGGCTGTAAGATACACACTCGGATTTTCTAAAGTTGTATAAGCTACATTTGCCTTAGTAACTTCTATAGGGTTTGGAGTATCATTTACTACAGTTGTAAGAGAGTAAATAGCAAGGTTGTCGCCGCTAAGCTCAGATGCTTTATATGCATCAACCAAATTGCTTGAAAAAGCTTGTAAATTGCCATTAACACCATAAGGTAGTATGTTCATGATACCGTCTAAAACGCTTAGTTTTTTACTATTATCATCTAAGTTTTTAAGTGTAGAGGTTTTGATTAAACCATATTTTTCAGAGTTTTCATACTCATAAGAATAGCTTAAGCCTAAATCGTGGTTAATTTCTTCAAATAAAACGCTGTTGCCATAGTGGGATTTAAGAATATTCTGTGTAATATTGTACTTGTTTGTACCGTTAGCTTCAAATGGTTGCCAAAGTTTTCCATCATATTTAATTAAAGTTCTTGAACCTGTATCGTAAGAAGAATGCAGCCTATCGTCTGTCTCGTATGAGAAAAGATTTCCCGAGGCGTCTTTTCTTCCGGCTGTTATTCCTCCTTTTGAAGACATGAATAGCCACACATCGCTTGAAGATGGAACTTGAATAAAAAATGGTGGTAAAGTTTCACTGTTTGAAATTTTGTAATAAGGCTTTCCGTTTTGGTTAATTATACTTCCGTTTGCTTGCATTAAAAGCTCATTCCTTTCATGAATAATATTATTAATATAATTTTATATTGAAATCATATTAAAAACAAGGATAAATATTTCACTTTTGGTGTAAAAATTTATTCAATATATAAAAAAACAGTTGATTTAAACTGAAATTTTCATTATACTTAGAAAAAAACTAAAAGTTGACAGGAGCGGTTGTTATGGCATACATAAAAGCACAAATTTTTTCTGAAATTATTAATCAAGATTTATACGTAGACTTATTTTTGCCATCAGATTCGAGAGAATTAAGAAATAGCGAACCTAAAGCTGTGATATATTTACTGCACGGCATGTCGGGAAACAACAGTGCATGGTTTAATTTATGCCCTTTAGTTAGGTATGCAAGCGAAAATAACGTGGTTATAGTATCACCACAAGGACATAACAGTTTTTATGTTAATCAAAAACTTGGTGTGGATTATTTTAAATATATGACAGATGAATTGCCGGTAATGCTTGACAAGCTCTTTAAAATTCCAAAAGGAAGAGACAAAACATTTGTTGCAGGACTATCAATGGGCGGATACGGTGCACTTCTTCTCGGTCTATCAAGACCTGATTTGTTTGCGGCTTGTGCAAGTTTTAGTGGAGCTGTAGGAATTGCAAAAGATAAAATAGCTACTCAAGATGAAAACTTTATAAGAAGTTATATGATGCCTATTTTCGGTGAAAACCTTGAAGAAAGGGATGAACTTAACTTATATCTACTTGCAGAAAAAGTATCGAAAATGAAAGAGGATATGAAACCGAACGTGCTTTGCACCTGTGGGATAAATGACTTTTTGTATGAAGATAATATTGAGTTTAAGAATTACATGAAAAACTTAGATATTAATTTTAGATATATGGAGTGGGAAGGCGAACACGAGGGCGGTTTTTGGGATAGAAGCCTTGTGTATGCTATAGATTATTTTCTAGATAGTAATTATGCCGATAAAATACATAACGCTTGGAGTTATAAAGTAAATATAGAAGAGTGAGATACAAGAGTTATGACAAAAGATGAAGTGATAGAGTATGGCTTAACTTTTTCAGCAAGTTACAAGGATTATCCTTTTGACGAAGCAACGGTAGTGTTAAGGCATTCACTTAATAAAAAGATATTTGCTCTTATTTATGATAAAGAAGATAAATCATTTGTAAGCTTAAAATGTGACCCTATGGAGGCCGAGTTTTTGCGTTCAGTTTATCAAAGTGTTACGCCTGGATGGCACTTAAACAAGGTGCACTGGAACACCGTTTTTTTATCTGGAGAGGTTCCTAGTGAAGAGATTAAAAGAATGATTGGAAATAGCTATGATTTGATAAAACCAAAGAAGAAAAAGAAAGGCATGTGATTCAACCGCATGATGGGAAATGATGATGAGAAATAGAACAATGATACAGTTTTTTGAGTGGTTTTTACCCTCTAACGCATCACTTTGGAGAGAAGCGCAAGAAAAGGCAAAGGAGTTATCAAATCTTGGCATAAGTGATATATGGTTACCACCTGCATATAAAGGTGATAGAGGTATAAATGACGTAGGATACGGCGTTTATGACATGTATGACTTAGGCGAGTTTAATCAAAAGGGTAGTGTTCCAACAAAATATGGAACTAAAGATGAATATATAAATGCGATAAAAGCACTTAAAAGAAGTGGAATAAAAGTGTATGCCGACATTGTATTTAATCATAGAATGGGCGGAGATGAGACAGAGCTTGTAAAAGCCGATGTGTACGATTTTTCTAATAGAGGAAAAGTGATAGAGGAAAGAGAAATTGCAACTTGGACAAAGTTTAATTTTACTGCTAGAAACAATAAATATTCAGATTTCAAGTGGAATCAGACCCACTTTGACGGATGCGACTGGGATGAAATAAAAAAACAAAAAGCTTTATATCTTTTTAAAGGGAAAAGCTGGGATAATCAAGTTGATATAGAAAATGGGAATTATGACTATCTTCTAGGCACTGACCTTGATTTAAATAATTCTGAAACATATGAAGAATTGGTGCGTTGGGGTAAGTGGTACCTTGATGTAACTTCGGTTGACGGCTTTAGACTCGATGCGGTAAAGCATATGAATTTTAGTAGTATAATGTCGTGGTTAAGAGAAATGAGGATGTATTCTGGAAGAGATTTATTTGCAGTGGGAGAATACTGGAATCAGTCTTTAAGTGCTCTTGTGTATTATCTTGATAAAACGGCGAATAGGATGAGACTTTTTGATGTACCGCTTCACTATAATTTCCACAAGGCTTCAAGAAGTGGTGGACAGTTTGATATGAGCAAAATTTTTAGCGGAAGTTTGGTCTCTCAAAGGCCTAAAAGAGCCGTTACTTTAGTCGATAACCACGACACACAACCTGGACAATCTCTTCAAAGCTGGGTAGACGGCTGGTTTAAGCTTCACGCATATTCCTTGATTCTTTTAAGAGAAGAAGGGCTTCCTTGCGTTTTTTATGGGGATTTATATGGAGTGCCACACGATAATATTTCGGCGGTAGGAATAGGTCTTAATAAACTCTTGAAGGTTAGATATGATTTAGCTTATGGCGAGCAAATAGATTATTTTTATGATAGCAGCGTTATTGGATTTACTAGAATGGGTGAAGATGAGCTTTTGCACTCGGGGTTAGCGGTAGTGATGACAGATAGCATAGGCGGCAGCATAAAAATGTGTGTAGGAGAGAAATTTATCGGAAAAACCTTTGTAGATTGTTTAGGTAACAGTAATAGCAGAATTGTAATTGAAGCCGACGGATGTGCAGATTTTACCGTGAAAGACGGAAGTGTAAGCGTTTATGTGGATGAAGATTATTTAATTAGTGAGGTCTAAGCACATGGGGATAGGAATTCTAGTGTGTGGTCTAAATGGCTCTGGAAAAAGTACTATAGGACAAATTTTAGCAAATAGGTTTAATTTTCATTTTATAGATAGTGAACATTTATTTTTTGAAAAAAGAAATGTTTATAAATCGTCACGTTCGCATGAGCAGGCTACAAATATTTTAGAAAATGAAATAAAAGAAAATCCAAATTTTATTTTTGCTTCTGTAAAAGGTGAATATGGTGAAAATTTTGTTTCAAAATTAAATTGTGCAATATTTGTTGATGTACCTGAAAAAATTCGACTTAAAAGAATTGTGGAAAGAGATATTAATAAATTTGGAGATAGAGTAACTTATGGTGGAGATTTGTATGAAGATACACACAAGTTTTATGAATTTGTACAGTCAAGGGATAATAGTTATGTAGAAAAGTGGCTAGATACTCTAAGCTGTGAAATTATACGAATTGATGGCACTAAGCCTATTGAAGAAAATATAAATTTAATTGTTAAGCATATAGAAGATAAGTGCAACATGAAATCAAAATCAGATTTTGAGGTGAAGTGATGAAGAAAATTTTAGCGATTGGAAATAGCTTTTCAGAAGATGCGACTACATATCTTCATGATATAGCTTCGGAAGACGGAGTGAAGTCTAAAATTGTTAATTTATACATAGGTGGATGCTCGTTAGAAACGCATTGTGAAAATTTAATAGCTGATGATAAAGCATACAGGCTAGATGTAAACGGTGTTCCTACCGATAGTTTTGTTTCTATAAAGGAAATACTCAAACAAGAAGAGTTTGACATCGTGACTATACAACAAGCAAGTCATTTCAGTGGATTTGAAGAGACGTATTATCCGTATATTGAAGTAATTTCAAATACGGTTAAAGAATTATTACCAAACGCTACTCAGATGATTCATCAAACATGGGCATATGAAATAGACAGCGACCACAGCGCTTTTGTGAATTACAATAAGAGTCAAGATTTAATGCACAAAAGGCTAAAATTAGCGTATCAAAATGTCTCGGATAATTTAGGTCTTGAAATCATTCCTTGTGGCGATTTGATTCAAGATTTGCGAAAATTAAAGGAATTTGATTATGAAAATGGCGGAATTAGCCTTTGTAGAGATGGTTTTCACATGAATATGATTTACGGAAGATATGCCACTGCCATGCTTTGGTATCAGAAGATATTCAAAGCTAATGTGTTAGAAAATGCCTATTTGCCACCTGAAATTAACGGAGAAAAATGTGATTTTAATATAATCAAAAAAATAAAAGAACTTATTTACACTAAATATTAAGGAGTATTAAAATGAAATTACCAGAAAATTATTTATCGAAATTGTATGCTGCTTGGATGGGCAAAATTATAGGAATAAGACTAGGAGCGCCGATAGAGGGGTGGCCGTATGAAAAAATCAAGAATGTTTATGGTGAACTTACAAGTTATCCTATTGATTATAAAGATTTTGCCGCAGATGACGACAGTAACGGACCTTTATTTTTCGTAAGAGCACTCGAAGACTGCAAGGATATAGAAAATTTTTCTGCGGATGATGTTGCACAGGCACTGCTTAATTACGCTTCATATGAAAAAGGATTTTTTTGGTGGGGTGGATACGGAATTTCCACCGAACACACTGCGTATTTAAATCTTAGAAATGGCATAAAAGCTCCACAAAGTGGAAGCATAGATCAAAACGGATACACAATGGCAGAGCAAATTGGCGGGCAGATTTTCATTGATTGTTGGGGTTTAGTCGCACCGGGAAATCCTGATTTAGCTGCAAAGCTTGCAGAAAAAGCCGCTTCGGTAACTCATGGTGGAGAGGGAATATACGGTGGTATATTTGTCGCTACTGCAATTAGCCTAGCTTTTATCGAAACTGACATTAAGACAGTTATAAACAAGGCTTTAAGCTATATTCCTAAAGACTGCGAATACGCTAGAGTTTCAAGAGATGTTATGGATTATTACGAGAAAAATCCTAAAAACTGGCGAGATGGTTTTAAGTTTGTGTTTGATAATTATGGATATGATAAGTATGAGGGCAACTGTCATATCATCCCTAATGCGGCGGTAATGATTTTATCTATGCTTTATGGTGAGGGAGACTTTGAAAATACACTCAATATATGCAATATGTGCGGATGGGACACCGACTGTAATGTTGGAAATGTCGGAACAATCATGGGTGCACTTTGCGGTATGGAGGGTATCGACTATGACAAATGGATGAAACCTATAAATGATTTTGTTGCGGCTTCTTCTGTAATCGGAAGTCTCAATATTCAAGATGTATCACAAGGTGCAGGTTATTTTGCGAAAATGGCATATAAACTTGCAGGAATTCCTATGGATGAAGAGATGAAGCGTAACTTTAGCGGAAATAAATCTCACTTTGAGTTTGAAGGAAGCACTCATTCTATAAGGGTAAGAGGCACCGACAATTATGCGATTAGAAATACCGATGAAGAGGCGTTTGAAGGGAATAGAAGCCTTAAAATTAGCCTGAATTCTTGCTTTAATGGCGAAGAAAAATTTGTTTACAAGAAGACGTATTATAAACCAAGTGACTTTTATGATTCAAGATACGACCCATCATTTTCTCCGATAGTTTATCCAGGTCAAACTGTTAAAATGGCTGTAATGCCAGCACTTTACGAGGATGAAATGCAAATTTCAGTTGTTCCATATGTAAAACTTGGGAGAACAGGAGAAATAATTCGAGGCAAAAGGGAAGACCTAAGCGAGAAAAAATGGTACGAACTAATGCTTGAAATACCTTTTTCAGACGATTATGTAGAGGAAATGGGCTTTATAATTTGTGGAAAATCAGGTGGATTTGATACGACAAGTCTTACTGTTTACCTAGACAGTTTGGAAGTTTTAGGAGAAGCGGATTATGAAATTGATTTTTCAAAATCTAGTGAAGAAAGCTGGAATATTACCCACAAAGAAATAAATCAGTTTACTAAATTAAAAGGAAATATCTTCTTAGAAAATGGCTATTTAAGCATGTCTTCTACAGATTTTGCAGAAATGTATACAGGTCATGTGGATTTTAAAGACTACAAGCTGACAGTAGTGATGAAACCGATAACAGGCGAAACACATTTTGTCAATGTAAGGGTTAAAGGTGCGATGTGCTCTTATGCAGCTGGATTTAAAGACGGCAGATTCGTAATTATGAAAAATGACTCCGGCTATACTACAGTCGCTGGCATAGACTTTGAACTTACAAAAGGAAAAGAATATACAATTACTGTAAAGGTAGTGGGTGATGAGATTACAGCCGAAACCCAAGGTGAGACTTTAACCTTTAAAGATAACGAAGCAATAATTAACGGTTGTGTTGGACTTTCGACTCAAAATACGGCTAGATGCCTATTTAAAAAGCTTAGAGTAGAAAAAGTGTAAAGTTGACAAGTGTTTCCAAAAACATTATAATAGATAAGATATAAATATCATATGAGATTGTTATGAAATCTTATAAATGTTTTAATAGGTAAGGAAGTTAAAATATGCAAAATCAAAGTAGACCACCGTTAACGCCAAAGCGTTTAGCGATTTATTTGTTTATGTTTATAGCTATGATTGCTTCGTGTGTTTTTATTGCGTCTGCACAAAAAAATACTCTGGAGTTTACACTTGAAGATAGCGATATTTCTAATATTCAGTTTTATTATTTAAATGACGGAGATTCACAAGATGACTTTTCAGAGGAAAAATCATCTGTTATGGACGTGTCACAAAGTAAAAATGTACTATTTGAAACAACTAATCAAATGAATACGGTGAGAATAGATTTTGGACCTGAGGCACAAAAAACTGTTTCTACCGAGGATTTAAAGCTTTACTCAGGCTTTCTGAGTGATACGTTGTCAGCACAAGAGCTTAAATCTGCCATAGATTCAGGAAAAATAATAAGCAAAGATATATCAAGTGAAATTGTAAATTTAGAATTAAAAATAACAAGTACAGGCGAAGATCCGTTTATTATAGTGCCGTTGGAGCTTTTTGATTCTCTAAGTTTTCAAACTAATTATTTAGCAATAGCCGTTTCAGTGATTATTTCAGCATTTTTGACCTATATTATTTATAGATATGTCACGCTTAAAGATGCAATACTTTTGTTTAAGAATCTTCTTTCAAGCAGAAAAACACTAATAAAATTATCTGTTAATGATTTTAAATCAAGATATGTTGGTTCTTCTTTTGGATGGATTTGGGCATTTGTTCAGCCTGTAACTACGATTTTACTATTTTGGTTTGTATTTGAAATAGGACTTCGTAGTACAGGTGTTGAAAATGTACCGTTTATTTTGTGGCTTATGAGTGGACTTATTCCATGGTTCTTCTTTTCAGAAGCGTGGAATGGTACAACTGGAGTTTATGGAGAATACAGCTATCTTGTGAAAAAAGTTGTGTTCAAAATAGATATATTACCAATTCTAAAGATTGTTTCAGCGCTTATAATTCACCTGTTTTTTATTGTGTTTATGCTTATAGTATTTTCATTATACGGATTTTTCCCAAATGTAAATATGCTTGGAATTATCTATTACATGGGATGTATGGTGTTTTTAGTAATGGGACTAGGACTTATAACGGCGTCTATTTCACCATTTTTTAAAGATTTAGTGCCTATCATGAGTATAGTGCTTCAAATGGGCATGTGGGCGACGCCGATAATGTGGAATACCTCGATAGTCGGTGAAGATTTAATGTGGATTTTTAAAATGAATCCGATGTATTATGTCGTTACAGGATATAGAAGTAGTATGCTTGGAAGTGTAGTCGATGCGGTTACTATTCAAGATACAGTGTATTTTTGGTTCATTAGTGTTATAATTCTTCTTTTGGGAATTACGATATTTAGAAGACTTAGAAGACATTTTGCAGATGTATTATAGGAGATTTTAATGGAAAATAATATTGCGATAGAAGTTAGAAATTTAACTAAAATATATCCTATATACAAGGATAATGCGGACAGGCTTAAGGAATCACTTAGCCTTACAAGAAAAAAATATCATAAGGATTTTTATGCGCTTAACAATGTAAGTTTTGCCATTGAAAAAGGCGAGGTTTTTGGCATAGTCGGACAAAATGGTTCAGGCAAATCGACTATATTAAAAATTATAACTGGAGTTTTGTCTCAAACTTCAGGAGAACTTGAGGTAAACGGTAAGATATCTGCACTTTTAGAACTTGGAGCTGGTTTTAATCAAGAAATGACCGGTATGGAGAATATTTATCTTAATGGTACGATAATGGGATATTCTAAGGAAGAAATGGATGTTAAAATCCCTCAAATAGTTGAATTTGCAAGCATAGGTGACTTTATAAATCAGCCGGTAAAGATGTATTCAAGTGGTATGTTTGCTCGTCTTGCTTTTGCAGTTGCAATTAACGTTGAGCCCGAAATATTGATAGTTGATGAAGCCTTAAGCGTTGGAGATATGCGCTTTCAGATAAAATGTATGGACCATATGAAAAAGATGATGGAAGGCGGCACGACAGTCATTTTTGTGTCGCACGATACAAATGCAATAAGAAGGTTTTGTACAAAGGCAATTTGGCTTCATAAAGGAGAAATGTTGTCTATCGGTACAGTAGACGATGTAGTCGATGGATATATTGACTTTTTAAAACTTGGCGAAGATGCGATACATCAAAACAAAGAAAAAGTGCAAGAATCTGATAAGAAAGATGTTAAACCATTTGTTCCTGGCGATAATATTGCGGAGATAATCGATTTTGAAATTACAGATAGAAGCGGTAATGAGATTGACCAGTGCGATATAAATGATAAAATTTCAATTTGTGTGACTTACGATGTTTATGACGAGAATATAGAAATGCCAGTTTTGGGAATTGCACTTAGAACTGTAGATAGAGATTACTGTTGTGGATTGAACACATTGCTAGATTCGGTTAAAATTCCATGGAAATACGGTAGAAATCAGTTTAAGTTGGAATACACCAAAGGTATGTGTGTGGTTGGCGGCATGTACGAGTTTGATGTTGCTATTTTTGATAAGACGGCGACTATTCCGATACATTACACTAATACGATAAAAAAAATAAAAGTGACATCAAAATATATTGGCGAAGGAAGAATAATAATACCACATCAATGGAAAGAGGTAAATGACATACATGGGTAAATATAGTTTAGATTTAATGCTAGATGACAAAGGTTCAGCGGACTATAAAATACTAAATTCGGTTAAACCAAATTCAGTAGTTTTAGAGTTTGGTTGTGCAAACGGCAGAATGACTAGATATTTAAAAGAAGAGTTAAACTGTACAATGTATATTGTTGAATTCATCAAAGAAGACTTTGATGAAGCGGTAAACTATGCTGAAAAGGGTGTTTGTGGTGATATTCTTGACTTAAAATGGCTTAAAGAGTTTGAAGGAGTAGAGTTTGATTATATTCTCTTTGCAGATGTTTTAGAGCATTTATACAATCCGTTGCTAGCGCTTGAATCTGCATCAAAACTACTAAAAGATAATGGGCAAATACTGCTTTCGGTTCCCAATATTGCACATAATTCTGTAATTATAGATTTGATTCAAAACAAGTTTGAGTATAGAAACAGGGGGCTACTCGATAATACTCATATAAGATTTTTTACTTATGATTCATTAATGAGTTTGATTAGCGATTGTGGTCTTGTGCCGGTAGAAAAACACTCGACTAACTGTCAACCAAAGAATAGTGAATTTGGAAATGATTATTCTCAAATACTTGCATTTTCAAAGCATTTAGAAAATAAAAAATACGGAACGGTGTACCAATTTGTTGTAAAATTAATGAAAAGGTCTTACTACTCACAAAATTCAAATGATATTAATATTATAGATGAAATCCAAGACACTTTTGACTCAAATCCGATTATGTATATTGACTATGGAAACGGCTTTAATGAAGAAGATAAGACTTATATCGAGATGAAAAAACAGGGCGAAAGTAATCTTTATATCGGTGAAGTCAATATTAAACCAGGGGCAAAATGTATTAGATTTGACCCTGTTGAAAACAAATACTGTATCTTACAAAATCTAAAGATATTTGCAAATGGAGTTAAAAAGAAATATACAAATGCAAATGGGTTTGCAGTGGATGAAAATGAAATATTCTTAAACTATGACCCGCAAATTTTGTGCGAAATAAGTGAAAGCGATACGTCGATAAGAATTTTATGTGAAAAATATGACTTTGATGTAACGGATAGCATTGTTTACGATGTTTTACTAAAACAAAAAGAGTTTTTAGACAAAGAAAAATTGACATTAGTTGATATAGATAAAGAGTTTGAAGATACTAAAACCGAGCTTAGCGATACTAGAGTAGAGCTTAGTGATACTAAAACGGAGCTTAGTGAGGCTAAAGGTGAGATTGACAAGCTGTTAAATGAACTTGATGAGGTTAAATCTCTTTTAGATGAATCTGAAATTGAGCTTGAAAAAGTAAGATTAGAGTCTAGTGAAAAATCTAATGAGTATATAAATCTTAAGAATCAGTTTGATGCTACTCATGCTGAATTGGTAAGGATTTCAACTATACTACATGAAACCAATTTGGCTTTAATGGCGGCAGATCATAAAAATGCAGCTTTACTAGCATCTCATTCTTGGAAAATAACTAAACCTATGAGATTTATAGTAAGAAACACCAAAAAATTCTTAAGAAGTTTTATCTTAACAAGAACACTTTATAAGGGTCTTGCCTACTGGAAAAATCACGGTTTCAAGGCCATGCTTGCCCGTGCAAAAGAGAGAAAAAAGGAAAAGAAGAAAGCTGAAGCTGTTTCTACATTTGATTTGATTTCTAATGATGAAAGAAAAATGCAAAGCGGAAAAGTTTTTTCAAAAAATATTAAATTTAGCGTAATTGTGCCGCTTTATAACACGCCTAAGAACTTTTTGATTGAGATGATTCAGTCTGTCAAAGACCAAACATATTCTAATTGGGAATTATGTTTGGCAGATGGCAGTGATTCTTCTCATACCTATGTGGAAAAAATTTGTAAGAATTTAGCAAAATATGACAAACGAATAAAATATAAAAAATTAGAAAAAAATCTTGGCATATCTGAAAACACCAATGCAGCGATTGAAATGGCAACAGGTGAATTTATTGCATTGTTCGACCACGACGACTTACTTCATCCGTCGGCTTTTTACTATTACATGTTTGAAATATGTGATAAAAATGCAGATTTTGTTTACTGCGATGAGATGACTTTTTCTGAAAGTCTAAACAATGTTATAACTGTGCATTGCAAACCAAGTTTTGCACTTGATAATTTAAGAGCTAATAATTATATTTGTCATTTCACTGTTTTTAGCAAGGATTTGTTGAAAATTACAGGTGCTTTTAGAAAAGAATTTGACGGCTCACAAGACCATGATATGATTTTAAGGCTTACTGAAGAAGCGAAACACATTTCTCGTGTGCCGAAAATTTTATACTTTTGGAGAAGTCATCCAAATTCTGTTGCAATGGATATTAATTCGAAAACTTATGCAATAGATGCTGGTAAAAAAGCAGTTAGGGAACATATAAAAAGATCTGGGCAAAATGCTTTAGTAGAAAGTTCAGTGGCTTTTCCTACTATATATAAAATTAATTATGAAATTACAGAACATCCTTTGGTTTCGATTATTATTCCAAATAAAGATCAAAAAGATGTGTTGAAAAGGTGCATTGACTCAATAGTTAACTTGTCTACTTATAAGAATTATGAAATAATAATTGTAGAGAATAATAGTGAGACCTCTGAAATATTTGAATATTATGATTCTTTCGACAAAACAGATAATATTAAAGTTGTATATTATAAGGGTGAGTTTAATTATTCAAAGATAAATAATTTTGGTTTTGAATATGCAGATGGCGAACAAATAATCCTACTTAATAATGATGTTGAAGTGATTGCAAATAATTGGATAGAAGAAATGCTGATGTATTCACAAAGGGATGATGTTGGTGCAGTGGGTGCAAAATTATATTATCCTGATAACACAATACAACATGCTGGAATAATCTTGGGGCTTGGTCAACATAGAGTTGCTGGGCATGGACATTACAGGTGCGATAGAAACAACGTTGGTTATATGGGTAAGCTATACTACGCACAAAACATGACGGCAGTTACTGCTGCTTGTATGATGATAAAGAGATCTGTTTTTGAAGAAGTTGAAGGATTAGATTCGAAGTTTCAAGTAGCTTTTAATGATGTGGATTTTTGCCTAAGAATTAGAAAAGCTGGCTATATGATATGTTGGACGCCTTATGCAGAACTTTATCACTATGAATCACTTAGCAGAGGACTTGAAGATACTACAGAGAAAAAACTAAGATTTGAGAAAGAGGCAGATTTGTTTAGGGAGCGCTGGAAAAATGAACTCGAAGACGGCGACCCATACTATAATCCGAATTTTACTCTTGATCATTCTGATTATAGTTTAAAATAAACCTCAAAACGACACATTTTTGCATGTGTCGTTTTTTTATAAAATTTATTTA
>CAYJFP010000026.1:0-23598 GCA_964369415.1 uncultured Eubacteriales bacterium
AAAAACAAGGTGTAGTAACTACTGTTACTACACCTTGCTCATAAAAGTCCGTATTTACATTGGTATTTTATTTAGAATTTCATCGTTAAATTCTATTGTATATTTACTTTCAAGTGCTGTGCTGTTTTCTTCATAGGCTGCACTTTCTTTGTCAAACACTACGTCTTCATACCATTTTTCGTTTCCTTGATTTACAAAATATAGTATCTCTATGCCGTAATCTGTTGTAATCATTTCGACATCGCCAGATACTCTTTCATCTGCAAAAAGCCACTCGTCAATCGAATCAACGCCAAATTCACCCTCGACAACACCCTCATATGATCCTTGTGACATTATAGACGAAGAGTCATCTGAATACTCAAGAATCAGCGAGTTAAACTCTTCCTCATTTGGGTTTTGGTTAAAGATTTCTACTATTTCTTCTGCTTTTGCTGCCATTTCTTCTGTAGAAGCATAGCTAGATGAGCTTAATAATAGTCTTTTAATTTCTATAGTTTCTTCTTCATTTCTTTCTGGAAGTGAAGCTAGAAGATACACGGTATAGGTAGATGCTTCTTCATCTGAAACTACATATGTTTCGTTTACTTCTCTATCCTCTGAAAAAGCCCACTCTGAAAATTCATCTTCTTCAACATAAGACACGGTTTCTGATCTAAGTGCAAGTAAATCCGCATCTAAGTCTGCATTTTCAATTCCAGGATTTTGCTCAGAAATAAGCTCTCTTGTAAGCTCTACAAATTCTTCAGAAGTCTCTACTGCCGCAAGTTCATCTGCTTTTTCTTTAGCTGTTTCAGAATCAAAGGGCACTATCCCCTCTTCTTGACCTTCAGCATAGTTAATCACATATTTATCGTACGAAATTGTCTCATATTCGTTTGAATTTTCTTCAAAATATGTTTCAATTTCTTCACTATCATACTCTAAACTTGTTAAAAATTCATTTGCATATTTTTGCGCTAGTATGTTAATTTCTAGTGCATTTTTAATATCGTCTACATTAACTCCGTCCTCTGTGTAATAAGGGTCGAAGTTTCCAGCTAAATCATCAATCATTTTAAGTTCATCTTCACTCAAGCTAAGTCCTGTAGCCTTTGCTTCTTCTGCTAGATAAAGCACGTCCGCAACTGAAGTTTTAGCACTTTCTAAAATATTAGTAAACCAAGAAGTAGTCCCGTCTACATATTGACTTTTTAGTGACAGTGCAGGATTTATTCCTGTCATTGTGTAGAAATATTCACCGTATTGGCTTTGCATTCCGACATAATTACTCTTGACAAAATATGTCATCATGGCATTGTCTACGCTATAAGTATCCGATTTAACGCCAATTTCATCTCTTAGATATTTTCCGCTTGCGTAGAAAAAGAAATATATAAATGTGCCAGATAAAATAGCTAAAGCAATCACTATCGCAGTTATAGAACCTATAATTTTGCTTTTTTTATCCTTTTTTGCTTGCTCAACAGCCTCCACTTTAAGTTTTTCCTTTTTTACCGAGTATTTTTCACGGCTTCTTGCACCTTTTCCCATTTTGAAACTCCATTCTGCCATTTTTCATCGGCATAAATTTAATTTGATAACGAATAATCTTAGGTTTAAAAGCTAAGATTATTTAAAAATAACGAAAAGTATTATAGCATACTTTTCGTTATTTGTACATGTTTTTTTTGTGAATTTCATGTGATTTAAGTAAATTTAATCTTCTTTGATAGCTGGCAAGAAAATCTCAATTTTTGTCCCTTCATTTTCCTTGCTATGTGTTTTGATATCCCCATTATGAAGCAACACACAGTGCTTAACTATAGATAGACCAAGACCAGTACCACCTGTTTCTTTAGAGTGGCTTTTATCAACCCGATAAAATCTTTCAAAAATCCTATCAATATCTTCTTCAGGAATCCCTATTCCTGTATCGCTAATGCTAAGCAGAACTTTATCTTTCTCATTGCTTACTCTAACACTGACTTTGCCATTTTTTTTATTATACTTTACAGCGTTATCACAAAGATTATATATCATCTCTTCAAGCATTGGCGAAACACCTTGGACATAAGCGTCTTCTCCCTCTATGCTGATTTTCACCTTAGCATTTTGGGCTATATCTGATATTCTATCTACAGACATTTCTGCAATTTTATATAAATTACATTGAGTTTTTTGAATTTCCCCTTCATACTCATCAAGCTGAGATAGTTTTATTATGTCTAATATCAAAGCGATTAGCCTCTGCGCTTCTAGATAAATCTTCTCTGCAAATCCCGCTATATCTTTTTCTTTTACTATACCATTTTTAATTATCTCTGCATAGCCAGATATGGAAGTTAAAGGTGTTTTAAGTTCGTGTGAGACATTTGCTGTGAACTCTCTTCTCATTTGTTCTCTGCTGTTAAGCTCTGTAACATCCACAATCAATATCACAGCTCCAACTGTTTCACCTTCAGTGATAACCGGACTTAAATAGAACTTGCAAATTTTTCTTCCAATATTTTGCTTATGCTTTGTAGCTTTTCCTTTTAGTGTTTTTTCTACAGCGGAAAAAAATTCTAAATTTCTATTTAAAATATAAAAACTTGTTCTATTTTCAGGTTTTGTATCGAGTGAAAGTAGCTCTATTGCCGCATTGTTACAAGAAAGAAGTTCACCTTTTTTATCAAGAACAATAAGTCCTTCCCTCATTTTTTTTATTATAGTTTCAAACTCATTATCTCTTTGATTTAAAACATTTATGCTCTCACTTATTTGATTTTGCTGACTGTTAATCTTAGATACAAAGGGCGCAAACTCTTCATATACATTGCTTTCTAAGAGATTTTCAAAATTGACTCCATTAATATTCCCAGCAATTTTTTTACTGAAATTTTTAGAAATAGTCTTATTAATTATTAACAAGGCTAAAATAGTCATTATAATCCAGTGTATAATAGAAAACAACACTGAAAAATAGCTTCCAACAGTTTGATAAATTATCAAAACTTCTCCATTGTCTAAAATTTCATAATAAGAATATTCTATTTGCATCAAGCCAACATTTTTTCTATTAAAATTATTATTTTGATTAAGAATTAATTTAACATCTTCTGAATTACTAAGTGTATTTTTTTGATTATTCTTCGAATCAAAAATCATTTCTCCATCTTTATCAAACAATACTATCTTGTCATCTATGTCAATTTTGAGCGAACTGAAAGTCTTTTCATCCAAATCATAATATAAACTTTCAATTAAATTATGTTCATCAGAAAGCTCATCCATCACTCTATTTTCTTGATCATAAAACATATTAAAAGATAAAGCTAAAAATATAATTAATACTGAAATTTGAGTAACAACATTTAATGTGAAAAAAATTTCTTTTCTCATAGACTTTTAACCTTATAACCTATGCCTCTAACTGTTTCAATAACATCACCAGATTCACCTAGTTTTGATCTAAGTGTCCTTACATGAACATCTACAGTTCGTGTTTCACCGTCAAAGTCATAGCCCCATATACTTTCAAGAATTCTGTCTCTTGTCAAGACTAAACCTCTATTTTCAAGCAACATTTTAAGTAGTTCAAACTCTTTAAATGTAAGTGAAACTGCTTTGTCTAAGACGGTAACTGTATGCTTTTGAGAATTAAGCTTTATATCGCCTGCACTAATTTCCAACTCAGTTTTTTCTGTAGTTTTTGTTCTTCTAAGCACAGCTTTAACCCTACTGATAAGTTCCATCATTCCAAATGGTTTCGCTATATAGTCATCTGCACCCGCATCAAGCCCTACTACCCTATCGTATTCTGAATTTTTAGCCGTAAGCATAATAACAGGTATTTCACTAAAGTCAGAAGACTCTTTTAATCTTTTTAATATTCTTAAACCATCTTCAACAGGAAGCATGATGTCAAGCAAAATTAAACTAGGTTTTTTAAGTCTCAAATTTTTCCAAAACTCTTCCGAATTTGGATACCCAAACGCGGCAAAGCCTGAATTATTAAGAGTATATACCACAAGGTCTCTTATACTGCTGTCATCTTCAACCAGATAAACTGTTTTTTCCATTATTATTTTATCCTTTCCAGTGTTCTCCTGTAATAGAAAAAATAACCCACTCTGCAATATTTTGAGCATGATCTCCGATTCTCTCAAAATATTTTGCAATCATTAAATAATCAAGATATATACTACCATGTTTGCTGTCTTCACTTATTTTTTGTATAAGTTCTTCTCTGATTTTAGTAAAATAATCGTCTACTACATCGTCAGAGTCGATTACTTTAAGTGCAAGCTCTTGATTTTTTTGTATAAATGCTTCTACACAGTCTGTAACCATGTTTGTAGCGGCTCTTGCCATCTCTGAAAGATAGTGGTCTCCATAAAGTTTAAAACCTCCAAGAAGTGCCGCAATTTCAGCAATATCACAAGCCTGATCGCCAATTCTTTCCATATCAGAAATAATTTTAAGCGCCGCAGAAACATATCTAAAATCAGAGGCAACTGGTTGTTGTCTTAAAAGAAGCGATACGCAAAGAGTTTCTATTTCTTTTTCTTTTCTGTCAATAGCTTCCTCATATTGCTTTGTCTTTTTTATATCCACTTCATCTGCATTAAATACAGATTTTGCCGACGATGCAATGGCAGACTCGCACAAAGCACCCATTTTCGTCATTTCAATGTTCAATAATTCAAGCTGTTCGAAGTAATAATTTCTCATTATCCAAACCTCCCTGTTACATAATCTTCTGTTTTTTTGTTAACTGGACGAGAAAACAGCTGCTCTGTCTCTCCTATTTCAATTACTTCACCTAAAAGGAAAAACGCCGTTGTATCTGCAATTCTAAGTGCTTGTTGCATATTATGTGTAACAATTACTATAGTATACTTCTCTTTAAGCTCCATAATCAAGTCTTCAATTTTTGTAGTCGAAATAGGGTCAAGTGCACTTGTAGGTTCATCCATCAAAAGCACTTCAGGCTCAACCGCCAAAGCTCTTGCTATGCAAAGTCTTTGTTGCTGTCCACCCGAAAAACCTAGAGCATTTTTCTTAAGTCTATCCTTAGTTTCTTCCCAAATTGCGGCATCTCTTAAAGATTTTTCGACTATTTCATCAAGTTTAGCCTTATTCTTTATGCCGTGTGTTCTTGGACCGAAAGCTATGTTATCATAAACACTCATTGGAAATGGATTGGGCTTTTGGAAAACCATGCCTACACGTTTTCTAAGTCTGTTTACATCCATATTACCATAAATTGGCTCGCCGTCAAGTAAAAATTCTCCTGAAATCTTACAACCTTCGATTAAATCGTTCATTCTGTTGATGGATTTAAGCAAAGTAGACTTACCACAACCAGATGGTCCGATAAATGCAGTTACCTGATTTGCCTCAATACCAAAGTTAATATTTTTAAGCGCCTGAAACGTGTCATAATAAAGATTTACGTTATTTATATCAATTTTATTCATCTTTTTTCCCCTTAGCAATTTTTTTAGCTATAAATGCAGATAACGCATTTATTCCAATAACTAGCACCAATAATACAACCGCAGTTGCAGAAGCTTGATCGGTGTGTAAGTTTTCACCGCTTAACATATACATATGAATTGCAAGTGTCCTGTGCGAGCTAAATAGTCCGTCAACCATTTGTTCTCCTGTACCCGCCGTGAAAATTAAAGCTGCCGTCTCACCGACTATACGTCCTATAGCTAGGATAACTCCCGCTAATATTCCTGGAACTGCAGATGGTAAAATAATTCTGACTATCGTTCTAAGTTTTCCAGCGCCTAAGCCGAAACTTCCCTCTCTAAATGTATCCGGGACAGATTTTAACGCTTCCTCTGTAGTTCTCATTATGAGAGGAAGAATCATAATTGCAAGTGTAATTACACCCGCTAAAAACGAATAGCTCCATCCAAGTGCTGTAACAAAAAGCATGTAGCCAAACAAACCGTAAACTATCGACGGTATGCCCGAAAGAGTCTCTGTAGTAAGTCTTATAAGCTTAACCCATTTGCTGCCTTTTTTTGAGTATTCGACCAAGTAAATAGCCGCACCGATTCCAACAGGAGTCGCAACCAGCAAACAAGCTAAAGTCATGACAATGGTATTTACAAGAGCAGGTGTCATAGACACATTGTCACTGTTGTATTCCCAAGCAAATAAGTCTAGACTCAAATGCGGAACACCACTTATAAGAATATAGGCAATAATAAACAATGTAACCGAAACAGCTGCTAATGTAGCTAATATTATGAGAATGTAAAGAATTAATGAAGAAGGTTTATTTTTATACATAAGAATCTTGTGTTTAAAGGTAAGTTTATTTATCGACTCATCTATATTTACTAATGATTTATCTTTTTCCATTATTTTTCAGACCTCCCTTTTATTAAGGAGAATGAAACATTTATAATCAATATGAATATAAATAACACAACTGCTGTTGCGATAAGTGCTCTTTCATGAAGCCCTTGTGCATATGAAAGCTCGAGCACGATATTTGTAGTCATAGTCCTCATTTTTGAAATTAACGAATCAGGTATAATCGGTGAGTTACCTGCTACCCATATAACCGCCATAGTTTCACCAATAGCACGTCCAACGCCCAAAATTACAGCCGCTAAAATTCCTGATTTAGCCGCCGGCAAAACAACAAAAAACATGCTTCTTTCCTTAGAAGCACCTAGTGCAAGTGCGCCTTCATAATAACTATCTGGAACAGCATTTATTGAAGACTCGGCAACACCGATAATCGTAGGCAAAATCATCATTCCTAAAATAAGCGAAGCTGTAAGAAGTGATGTTCCGTTACCGCCAAAAGTCTCTCTAACAAATGGAACCATAACAATAAGCCCGAAAAAGCCGTAAACAATAGATGGAATACCCGCCAATAAATCTATTGCAGGTTTTAACACCTTGTACACATTTTTAGGACAAAATTTCGATAAAAACACAGCGGTTAAAACGCCTATCGGAACACCGATAACTATAGCTCCAGCTGTAGCATAAATACTTCCCACTATCATCGGGAAAATGCCATATTTGTCGCTTCCCGGTCTCCACTCCATACCAAATAAAAAGTCTATTACTCCTATTTCTGCCATTGCTGGAAAACCATTTGCAAACATGAATACACATATAGTTGCAACTGCAATGATAGATGTGCAAGCAGCGATAATGAAAACAATTTTCATGAACCGCTCACTAAATTTTCTCATTGAACCCATCCCTTCAAATACTCTTTACTGTGAAAACAGAGACTTGTCAGGCGTAAAACGCACGGGCGACAAGTCCCTATAATCTAAAATGTAAAATTAATTAATTCTTACCACTCTGTTTTTTCGCCAAGGTAGATACTTTTGATATCTTCAGCTGACATATCAGAAACAGAATTGTTGTTGTTTACGATAACTGCGATACCGTCTTGAGCGATAACTGTGTTTGTAAGTTCTGCAAGTTCATCGTCTTTAAGTTCTCTAGAAGCCATACCTAGATCAACTGTTCCGTTCATAGCATCTTTCATACCTGAAGATGAACCTGAAGATGTGATTTCGATTGTA
Source organism: uncultured Eubacteriales bacterium (assembly GCA_964369415.1). Lineage (GTDB taxonomy): Bacteria > Bacillota > Clostridia > Oscillospirales > Acutalibacteraceae > SIG603. The sequence continues at coordinate 7,539 of CAYJFP010000026.1, forward strand.
ACGTCTGGGTTGATAGCTATATAAGCTTCTTTAAGTTTTTCCATAAGCGGGCTAACTGATGTTGAACCACTGATTTTAATTGTTCCTGTTTGTCCGCTACCTTCGTAAGCGCCTGTAGTTTCAACTTCGATGAATCCTTCTTGGGCTGCAATCGCTTGGCCATCATCGCTTAAGATAAATGACATAAAGTCGTCAACTAAAGCATTTTCTGTACCTGTTTTAGTAGCAACGTTGAATGGACGAGCAACTGCATAATCGCCTGAAGCGATGTTTTCTGCTGTAGCTTCTACTCCGTCAACTGTAACTGCTTTAACTGTATCGTCTAATGAACCAAGGCTTATGTAACCGATAGCAACTTCATCACCAGAAACACCTGTGATGATACCGCTTGTTGAGTTAATGAAGTTAGCGTCTAAAGCTGTCATGTCGTTTCCTTCTTCATCAACAACGCCCATTAGTTCAACGAATGCTCCACGAGTTCCTGAACCTTCTTCACGAGAATAAACTGTGATTGTTTGTCCTGTTAAATCTGTTCCTTCTGTAGCTGCGCTTGACTCACTGCTTTCGCTTTCGCTAGCTTCTGATGAAGATTCGCTAGCTTCACTGCTTGTGCTTGATTCGCTTGCAGATGAGCTACTTGGTGTTGTTTCTCCACATGCCGCTAGTGAAAATGTAAGACATGCTGCCATAAGTAGTCCTAAAAGTTTTTTTGATGTTTTCATAAATTCTTTACTCCTTAAATTTTTGATTTTTCTTCTTCTCAAGTTCGTGTTTCATAATAATAGTTGTTTGTTAAATCAATAAACGTCATTATGTTAAATCCATGTTAAATATTTTACATAGCAATATATCATTTTACGTAAAAAACGGCTAAAAAGCTTAATAATTTAAAAATTTTACAAGTAATTTCATTGCTATTTTATTTTTTCCATGTTATAATTGTGGTGAAATAGATACACTCTATTTTATTTTAGGATTTATGAAACGAGGCTTTACGATGAAAAAGAATATCGCTGTTATTTTCGGAGGTGTGTCTTCTGAGTATGAAATCTCGCTTATGTCTGCTGTTTTTGTTTTAAATAATATTGATAAAGAAAAATACAATGTTATTACAATTGGCATAACAAAAGAAGGTAACTGGATTTTGTACCAAGGCGCTACAGACGATATCAAAACCGGACAATGGATTTATCATCCAATGAATGTCACTGCATTTATTTCACCTGATAGAAAAATGGGTGGCATTGTCGCATTCTTCCCAAACAAGACTGAAATCATTCCTGTTCATGTTGCCTTCCCTGTTTTACACGGTAAAAATGGTGAAGACGGAACCATACAGGGACTTCTATCTTTATCGGGAATACCCTATGTAGGATGTGGAACACTTTCTTCAGCAGTTTGCATGGATAAAGCATTTACCCATTCTCTTCTTTGTTCAGCAAACATAGAGCAGGCAAACTTTTTATGGTTCTATGCTGACAGATTTGATGCTGACCCAGAAAAAATCAAGAACAAGATATGTTCTAGATTTACTTTTCCAGTATTTGTTAAACCCGCAAATGCCGGATCGTCTGTAGGCATCAGCAAAGTTTCTTCTGTAGAAGAACTTGATCAAGCTATTATGATAGCTGCAAAAGAAGACGTTAAAATTGTCGTAGAACAATCAATAAGCGGAAGAGAAGTCGAATGTGCAGTGCTGGGCGGCAGAGATGCCATAGCATCAGGCGTTGGAGAAATCGCAACTAACTGTGAGTTTTATGATTACGAAGACAAATATGTTAACGGAACATCGGAAACAATCATTCCTGCAAGAATTGATAACGAAACCACAGAAAAAATCAGAGAGACCGCTTTAAGAGCTTATAAGTATTTAGGCTGTCAAGGCTTATCGAGAATTGACTTTTTTGTAAGTGACGATGGAAAAATCATTTTAAACGAAATTAATACTATCCCCGGCTTTACAGCCATTAGCATGTATCCGAAATTATGGCTCTCCACTGGTATGAGTCCTTTAGAACTCGTATCAAGACTTATAGATACAGCTTTTAGACGATATGAGTAATTAAGTGGAATGGAGCAAATTAAATGGATAACAGAGCAATCGGCGTATTTGACTCAGGCCTTGGTGGTTTAACGGCTGTTAGAGAGCTTATGAAAGTTTTGCCGAATGAAAAGGTTCTGTATTTTGGAGATACAGGAAGAGTGCCTTACGGAACAAGAAGCGCCGAAACTATAGCTAAATACGCATCGCAAGACATGAATTTTTTAATTAAACAAAATGTTAAAGTAATACTTGCCGCTTGTGGAACTGTAAGTTCAAACGCAAAACACGTTTTAGAAAACCTAAGCGTTCCTTACACTGCTATAATAGACCCTTGCTGTAAAGCGGCAATCGATTCAACAAAAAATGGAAAAATCGGAGTAATCGCTACTTCGGCTACTATTAATAGCCATGCTTTTTCCAAAACACTCAAGAATACCATACCTTCTTTTGAAGTTTATGAAACATCTTGTCCACTACTTGTCCCCCTTGTAGAGAATGGATTTATTGACGAAAATAACGAAATAAGTGAATTAGCACTTAAAAATTATCTTTTGCCTTTAAAGGAAAAAGGCATAGATACTTTAATATTAGGATGTACTCATTATCCTATTTTGGAAAAATTAATTTCCAAAGTTATCGGAGATGAGGTTATATTAATAAACAGCGGTAAAGAGATCGCAAAAGAATGTGTTAATATTCTTAAAACACATGACATGTTTTCTAATCTAAACAATACTGAAAATGAATATTTTGTAAGTGATAGTGTTCAAAACTTTAATTCCATAGCCGAAATTTGTCTTGGCGAAAAGATTAAAGGAAATATAACAAAAATAGATATAGAAAACTTCTAAAATATAAAAAACCACTCAAACAACTATTTTTATATAGCTTTCTAGTGAATCACTTATCATCAGCTTTAGCGAAATAAAAATGCCTAAAGTCGATTTATATCGATAGAATGGAGTATATACATGTTAAAGGAAGATTATTTGATTTTCATAACAGGAACTCAAGAATACGAAGACGATATCGGTGAAACCGTAGTAGATACAGTAGGCTCATATACAAAGAAAAACGGAGTAAGATATATTAGTTACAAAGAGTACGAAGATGGAAACCCTACAATTTCAAGAACAGCAGTTTTAGAAATACAAGACGACAAAGTGATAACAATGACAAAATCGGGTTCGCAAACTAAACTAATTCTTGAAAAAGGAAGACGACATAACTGCTTATACGACACTGGATTTGTACACCTTAATATGGGCGTATTTACAAGTGACCTTAAAAATGAGCTCACCGATAAAGGTGGCAAACTTAAAGTAAATTATACCTTAGATATCGACGCGAATCTTTCAAGTAAAAATCAATTATCTATAGAAGTAAAAAAACAAGAAAAAAGGAATGAAATTTAATGTCAAATAAACTAGCGGCGGCTAAGAACGAACTTAAAAATTCTATAATTACATCTATTAACAAAGCTGTAGACGAAGGTCTTTTACCAAAATATGATACCATTGATTTTGGTATTGAAATCCCTTCTGATAAAACCCATGGTGATTTTTCAAGCAACGTGGCAATGGTTGGAGCAAGAGCTTTTAGACTAGCGCCAAGAAAAATTGCTGAAATAATTACAGAAAACATGGATTTATCGGGAACATATTTTGATAGATGTGAAATAGCCGGACCTGGTTTTATTAATTTCTTCATATCAAACACATTTGGCAGCGATGTAATCTTAGATATTTTATCTTTAAAGGAAAATTACGGTAAAAGTGATTTTGGTAAAGGCAAAAGAATCCTTGTGGAATTTGTTTCTGCCAACCCAACAGGGCCTATGCATATAGGAAATGCAAGAGGCGGTGCCATTGGCGACTGTCTTTCAAGTGTACTTTCTTGTGCGGGCTTTGAAGTGGCAAGAGAATTCTATGTCAACGATGCGGGAAATCAAATTGAAAAATTTGCCCTATCGCTTGAAACGAGATACCTTCAAATCTTTGATAACAGCATCGAAATGCCAGAAGATGCTTATCACGGCGAAGATATCATCGTCCATAGTTCTAATTTTGCAAAAATTCACGGAGATAAATATGTAAATTCTTCAGAAGAAGAAAGAAGAAATGCACTTGTAGAGTATGCACTTCCACTTAATATCAAGGGTCTTGAAGACGACCTTAGAAAATACCGAATCGAGTATGACAGGTGGTTTAAAGAGAGCACTCTTCATGAAAGTGGTGCAGTTGACAAGATAATCGACCTTATGAAAAGCAAGGGTCATACATATGAAAACGAAGGCGCATTGTGGTTTAAGGCTACCGATTTTGGACTTGATAAAGACATCGTTCTTGTTCGTGCAAACGGCATTCCGACTTACATAGTGCCAGACATCGCCTATCACTACGACAAACTTGTCACAAGGGCGTACGACACCGCTATAGACGTTTTAGGCGCCGACCACCACGGCTATGTAGCACGAATGAAAGCGGCCTTAACAGCGCTTGACATCGATGCTAACCGCTTTGATGCCATCATCATGCAAATGGTAAGGCTTGTAAGAAGCGGCGAGACTATCAAGCTTTCAAAAAGAAGCGGTAAGGCGATTACTCTTGGCACTTTACTCGAAGAAGTTCCGACCGATTCGGCAAGATTCTTCTTTAATCTAAGAGAGCCAAACACACACTGCGACTTTGATTTGGACTTAGCTATCAGCGAAGACTCTCAAAATCCAGTTTACTATGTGCAGTACGCTTACGCAAGAATTTGTTCTATTATCAAGGCTTTAAAACAAGATAATATCGAATATAGAGACTGCACGGTAAAAGAGCTGTCTTTACTTACCGACCCGGCTGAAAAAGAGCTCGTCAGATATCTTTCCACATATACCGATGAAGTTATTGCCGCCGCCAAGGAGTACGACCCATCTAAAATCACAAAGTATGTGCATCAATTAGCAACCTTGTTCCACAAGTTCTATAACGCTTGTAGAGTTAAAGGCGAAGAAGAATCCCTCATGCAAGCTAGAATCAGCCTTTGCATAGCAACTTCGACAGTAATCAAAAACGTGCTAACCATGCTAAAAATAGACGCACCTGAGTCTATGTAAGAAACACTTTTGCACTTAATTTAAAACAGAGATGTAAAAATTTACATCTCTGTTTTTTTGTGTAGAGTTTGAATATATTCAGTATCATTTGTATAAGTGCATACACCGTCTGCACGCCAAATTTAATTTGAAATATGCTTCCATTTATGATATGCTTTACTAAAGGGTATTTATATAACAGGAGAAAAAATCACTATGAAACATTTAGGGACAACGGTGCTTGAAACCGATCGATTGACACTTAGAGAGTTTGAAATCAGCGATGCGTTATGCGTTTTTAATAACTGGAGAAATGATGAAGTCGTTGAACAATTTATGGATTGGCGAGCAGATAAATCTCCCCAAGATACAGAAAAAAAGGTAGCGGAATGGGTTGCAGAATATGAGAAAGATAATTATTATAATTGGGCAATTATACTGAAAGATACAGGAGAGCCGATAGGTGCAATAGGTGGCGAGGTAAACGAGCTACTTCAAAGTATTGATGTTGGGTATTGTATCGGTCAAAAGTGGTGGGGACAAGGAATTGCATCCGAAGCCTTTAAGGCAGTTATATCCTATTTGTTTGAACAAGTGGGAGTTAATCGTATAGTGGCGATGCACGCCCCTGAAAATCCAAGTTCAGCAAAAGTTATGAAGAAATGCGGTCTTGTATATGAGGGAACACTAAGACAAGGCGGTTATAGCCATAATGGAATTATTGATTGTATAGTATATAGCATTATCGCAAGTGATTATTTCGCATAATCTACATAATAACAAACAGTCACTATCGTTTTTTGATAGTGACTGTTTGCTTCTTTATATCTGTATATTTACATCTCTTTTTTGCATTTTCATCTTAGAAATTAAAATTATCTGGGTCGGGTCCACTTCTTGTGTTTTTATTTAATGCGTTAATCATTTGAATCTCGTTTTCTGTAAGTTCAAAGTCGAACACGTCGATATTTTGGGCAATTCTTGCTTCATTGCTAGACTTTGGTAGCACGATGACATCCCTTTGAATATTCCATCTAACTATTACTTGTGCGGGATTTTTCCCGTACTTATCGCCAATTTTAGTTAATGCTTCACACGATAATATCTCTTTCGCACATGCACCGCCACCAAGTGGACTCCATGCTTCTACTTCAATTCCTAATCCTTTACAATACTCAATAAGTGGTACGTTTGTGATTCCTGGATTTGACTCTATTTGATTTAAAACTGGTATTATTTTTGCATTCGGTAAAACCGCATCAAAATGTTGTTTATGAAAATTGCTTACACCTATATTTTTTATAAGCCCCTCTTCATAAAGTTTTTCCATTTCAGTCCATGCCTCTTCATATCCATCTGTCGGCCAGTGAATTAGATATAAGTCAATATAATCAAGCTGTAAGTCATTTAAGCTTTCGTAAAAAGCGTCCCTTGTCCTTCTTTTTCTTATATCTTCGTTTGCAAGTTTTGTTGTAATGAAGAGCTCGTCTCTTTTCACTCCACTTTTCTTTAAAGCATCACCAACGCCACGCTCGTTGTCGTATCCTCTTGCTGTATCGATATGTCTATAGCCACATTCAAGTGCACAGTTAATTATTTTTTCGGTATTACATCTGATTTCAGGGTCAAAATATGCGCCCATACCAATTATCGGTATCAAATTACCGCTTGATAGTTTAATATTCTTCATTTTCATACCACCTTTTTGTTAATTTTAAAACCATTTTATCACAGTATTAGTTTACATTCAATATATTTCACCTCCTACAAGCGAATATTTTTGCATCACACTGAATAAAATACTAATGGGTGATTAATATGACAATTAAACTAAAAACTTTAGCCATTTCTATTTTTATTCCACTTGCAGTCGGTGCACTTGCTGGTTTTATTTCGGGAGACAGCATGCAAAGCTTTAACGAACTAATTAAACCTAGCCTTTCCCCTCCTGGATGGGTCTTCCCCATCGTTTGGCCTATACTGTATATACTTATGGGTATTTCATCTTTTCTCGTGTTTACATCTTATAATCCATCAGGAGATAAAATGCAAGCTCTAAAACTCTACGCTCTTCAGTTAGTCTTCAATTTCTTCTGGTCAATCCTCTTCTTTAATTTTGGACTATACTACTTTTCATTTATTTGGCTTGTAATACTATGGCTCTTAATAGCGCTAACAATTAAATCTATGTACCCTATTTCAAAACTTGCAGCATATTTAATGATTCCATATTTACTCTGGGTTACTTTTGCGGGTTATTTAAATCTTTCTATCGCCATACTAAATTAAATTTAAAACAGAGATGTGATTTTTTCACATCTCTGTTTTACTTATATCTACTTACTAAATTTCCATGTCGCAAAATCCACGTTCAGAAATTACACTATGAACAAATTTTTGCACTTCTTTATGAAGCGGATGGCTTTGGTAAAATTCTAGAGCTTCAAAATCTTTATACTCAGAGTAAAGACACAAGTCGTATCCGCCGTCTTTAATATTCGGATTTACTTCCATTTTTTGTAGTCCATCAATTTTGCCCATCAAATTTTCTAGCATTTCTTTCATTTTTGCCATGTTTGCTTTTTTAGTTTCAGGTGTTTGATCCTCAAGTTTCCACATTACAATATGTCTTATCATGATTATTCCCCCTCATTTTATATTTTAAAGTACTTTATTTTACCACGACCAAACCTATTTGACAAGATTTTGCATAAAAAAAGCTAAGAATATAAATAAATTATTAAATCTTGCTATTTTTATAAAAAAATACTGGACTTAAGCGTCTTTTTATGAGAGAATATAGAAGTAAAGGTGTGAACTTTCACATCAAGATTAATTTTAACTCAGATATTCGAAAGGGGTTTTAGCATGATTTATTCACATGAAGTAGAAAACATGTGTACGGTTGCTCAAGGCGTTAAACATGGCGCTGCACCGATTCCACAGGAAGCAAAATGGGTAAAATCAAAACAAGTTACTGACATTTCTGGTTTAACTCACGGTGTAGGTTGGTGTGCACCACAACAAGGAGCATGTAAGCTCACATTAAATGTTAAAGAAGGTATTATACAAGAGGCTCTAGTTGAGACTATCGGCTGTTCAGGTATGACACATTCAGCTGCTATGGCATCTGAAATTCTACCTGGCCTTACAGTTTTAGAAGCACTTAATACTGACCTTGTTTGTGATGCTATTAATACAGCTATGAGAGAACTTTTCTTACAAATAGCTTACGGCAGAACACAAAGTGCGTTCTCTGAAGACGGACTTCCTATAGGTGCAGGTCTTGAAGATTTAGGTAAAGGTTTAAGATCACAAGTTGGTACTATGTACGGAACACTTAAAAAAGGACCTAGATACTTAGAAATGGCTGAAGGATATGTTACAGGCATTGCGCTTGATGACGAAGACAATATCATTGGATATCAATTCGTTAGCCTTGGCAAAATGACTGACTTCATCAAAAAAGGTGATGATCCAACAACTGCATGGGAAAAAGCTAAAGGTCAATATGGCCGTGTTGATGATGCAGTGAAAATCATCGACCCAAGACATGAATAAGGAGGAGAACTAATATGCCATTATTTGAATCATATGAGAGACGCATTAATCAAATTAATGAGACTCTTAAATCTTATGGAATTGCTTCTATCGAAGAAGCTGAAAAAATCACTAAAGATGCAGGTCTTGACGTGTACACTATGGTAGAAGGCATTCAGCCAATCTGCTTTGAAAATGCAAAATGGGCTTACGTTGTAGGCGCTGCTATTGCTATTAAAAAAGGCTGCAAAAGAGCTGCCGATGCTGCTGCTGCTATTGGTGAAGGCCTACAAGCTTTCTGTATTCCAGGTTCAGTTGCCGATCAACGTAAAGTTGGTTTAGGCCATGGTAACCTTGGTAAAATGCTTTTAGAAGAGAGCACTGAGTGCTTCTGCTTCCTAGCTGGTCACGAATCTTTTGCCGCTGCTGAAGGCGCTATCGGTATTGCTGAAAAAGCAAACAAAGTTCGTAAAAACCCACTAAGAGTTATCCTTAACGGTTTAGGTAAAGACGCCGCTCAAGTTATTTCAAGAATCAACGGATTTACTTTTGTTGAAACTAAAATGAACTATGCTACAGGCGAAGTTGAAGAAGTTTTCAGAAAAGCTTATTCTACAGGTTTACGTTCAAAAGTTAACTGCTACGGAGCTGACGACGTTGTTGAAGGCGTTGCTGTTATGTGGAAAGAAGGCGTTGACGTTTCTATCACAGGTAACTCAACTAACCCAACTCGTTTCCAACATCCAGTTGCTGGTACTTATAAAAAAGAATGCAACGAAAAAGGCAAAGCTTACTTCTCAGTTGCTTCAGGTGGTGGTACAGGACGTACACTTCATCCTGATAACATGGCAGCAGGTCCTGCTTCTTATGGTATGACTGATACTATGGGACGTATGCACTCAGACGCTCAATTTGCCGGTTCTTCATCTGTTCCAGCTCACGTTGAAATGATGGGTCTTATCGGTGCAGGTAACAATCCAATGGTTGGTATGACTGTTGCTGTTGCTGTTAGCTTAGAAGAAGCTGCATCTGCTGGCAAATTCTAATAAACCTTTTTGTTTATATTAATAACAAAGCCGTCATCACTGAAAAGTGACGACGGCTTTTTATTATATCTCTATATATTTTTGTGAAAATTCTTCAATCGGCATAGGTTTTGCCATATAATATCCTTGACCTTTACCACAATTCATTTCTTTAAGCATATTATACTGCTCTATAGTTTCAATTCCTTCTCCAACCGAGACAAGCCCTCCTAGCATATCGCAAAGATTTAAAGTAACCTCTGTAATTACTTTAGATTTAGAATCGGTATGTACATCACTAATCAAGCAAGCGTCAATCTTAAGCTCGTCAAAATCCGAAAGTTTAAGTGCCGACAAGTTTGAATATCCACTTCCGAAATCATCAAGAGAAATACTAAATCCAGCATCTTTAAATCCACCGACAATAGTAGGTAATCTTTCGTCAGCAACACTGTTGATTGTTTCGGTTATTTCAATTACAATTTGTCTTTTTTCAATATTGTATTTATCGCTTATTTCAATCAGTTTTTGAACAATATCGTCTTCATTAATCGTATTTCTTGAAAAGTTTACAGAAATCATCATCTCTTTATTCGGATAGTTTACTTTCCACTCTTCTAGAAGTTTACAAACTGACTCAAAAACAAAAAAGTCAATTTTATGTATCATCGCCTCTCTTTCATAAAAAGGCAAGAAAGCTATCGGAGGATGAATTCTACCTTCTGCATCTAACCTTCTAATTAGCGCTTCGGCACTTTTTATTTCACCTGTTTTAAATTCAACTTGTGGCTGAAGGAAAACTACAAACTTTCCTCTTTTTATTTCCTCGTCTAAATTTTTTAAGAGTATTTCATTGTAATGATAATTTGAAGAGGCCATATTAGAGATTCCACTTTGAATTTTATGCTTACTTGTATTCCAAGAATAGCCGACCGAGGCCTTAAAATCATTTTCTTGCCATAAGATTTTATTGAGTTCTTTAATACTGTTTTCAAATTCTTTTTCTTCAATATTTTTTTTAAGAATTATGAACTCGTCCCCACCAACTCTATAAACATCATCGGCAAATACATGCCGCATTATCTCTACTAGTCTACAAATAATTTTGTCACCAAAAGCAAAACCTTTGCTATTATTTATAGCACCTAATCCTTTAATATCAACATAGGCAATGCCCAAAGATGAAACATTTGCCGCATTAATATTATTAACCTCAAACTTGTAGCTATGCCTATTTTTAAGTCCCGTAAGCAAGTCGTAGTAACTAAGTCTGTTAAGCTCGGTTAGAAGCTCAGTTTCGTCCAAGAAATTTGCAACAAATCTTGAAACAGAACGAATCAAATCTGTCTTTTTCACATTCTCTCTTGCATTTTCTACGCCTATAAATCCGGTCAATCTTCCTTTAGCGTCTTTTATCGGAGCAGTTACTATCGAGTGTATGTTTCTCGCTCTTAGTGCCTCATAATGCGGCGAACTATAATCCAACTTTATATCCGCAAAGTCAACAAAGAACCCCTTATCATCTTTATATAAGCTAATCCAAAAATCAAGACTGCTTTTTTGAATATTTTTCATCCTATGAATTTTGGGTTCAACATTTTCAGCACACCATTCAAAGGTGTTGTTTACGATTTCGTCATTGTCTTCAATCTCAAAAATATGACATCTATCCGCATCATAAAACTTTGCAACCATTTCAAGAAGCTTATCTATTTGAGTTTTGGGTTCACCCTCTGAATGAAGCGTCTCTATACAGTTTATCAAAAGTCTCTCTTCTCTTAATTTCTCCTTCAATTCACTTTCAAGTTCAATTAATTTGGTAACATCGGTTGCAAATTGAAGCTTAACAAGTTTTCCATTAAAAGGAATCAACTTATCCTTTAAATAGAAAGTCTTTTCTAATTTTTCGTTATAGTTTGTCCACTCATAAAAACTCTCTTCATTTATCAAATCATTATTACAAAAGCTACACGGTGCATCATAATTATGTAAGAGTTTGTAACACTTCATTCCCTTCCATTTTTCATTGCAATCTTCACCAAAAGCCTCGATAGCAGCCCTATTAAGATGTAGCAACTCATATGTATCCCTATCGACTACATAAACTATGTCATTAGAGTTATCAGAAACAAATGCTGAAAACTTATTGTATTCATTCAAAGTCTTAATTTCATTTCTCATGTGCTCACCTTGAAGAATTATAGAAATCAACTTACCCACATACTGTAAGCTATTTATCTCTTTTTCATTCCAAGCTCTTTGTTTTGTGCAATCATCAAGACCTATAAAAAACTTAACATAGCCATCTTTTTCTATTTGAACACATGCAAGTGCTTTTATGCTTTGTTCCTTAAATACTTTATGTATTGGGTCTCCACTAAATGTAACATCAATATCATTTGAAAAAACTACATTATTATACGCTTTGCCAAACAACCCGTCTAAAAGTCCTTTATCTAATCCTTGTAACTCATTTTTTTGGCTTTCTACCCCATTTCGGCACCATTCAAAGGTATTTGAATAGCTTTCGCCTTCATCACTAGTTTCAAAAATATAGCTTCTATCTGCATCATATTTTTGGCATAAGTATCTCAGTACCGAATTAATCGAAACTAAATCTCCGTTTCTTTCATATAGTATGTTAAAAGCTACTGAAATCAAGTCATAATCAAAATATTCTCCTGCAAGCTTATTTGCGTTTTGAAGTTTCCCTAAACTAACATCACTTCCATTTTCAAAAGAATCGCTGTAAAAAATGAATCTTTCTTTTCCCATTAACTTAGCCTGACTAAGCGCCCTGTCACAAGATTTAAAAAGTCCTTGATAATCCTGCGCATCTTTAGGGTACAAAGAAACTCCCACACTACCAGAAAACTTTAGATCAGGCTGGTCATCAAACCTAATTTCACTAAATGATTCAAGTATTTTTTTTGCCTTATTTTCAAGAAATTCAATAGATGAATAATTTTCAATATAAACTAAAAATTCATCTCCACCTATCCTTGAAACAGTGTCGTTTGCGCTAAAATTATTCTTAATGTTTTTAGCAATACGCTTTAGTACTTCATCTCCATAAAAGTGCCCTATGCTATCGTTTATTCCTTTAAAATTATCTATGTCAATCATCATAAATGCATGATTTAAGTTTGGATTTTTTTCAAGCCTCTCACAAATAATATTTTCAGAACTTATCTTATTATAACATTCCGTAAGCAAATCAAGCTTCGAGCGCTCTTCAAGCTCTATAGCATCATCCATATCCACGCCTTTTCCAACGACAAAAATCAGCTTATCCTCGCTGTCAAAAACGGCTTGATAAATCAAACGTCTGTATGTATAACTTCCGTCTTTTTCAAGATATCTTACATCAATAGGTTCATATACACCTTTTCGCATGTTGTCTATCAGTCTATAATAAAGTTCTTCATCATCTTCATGGACTAATCCGTTTTCAAACGAAACTCCAAGTTTAACAGGAAGCAATTTGTCCTCTTCACTTACTCCATAGTGCCTAATTTCTTCTGTTCTCAAATCGACCGCAAAAAACCACTCATTTGAAATCTCAGATATATTTTTAAGCAGTGTCTTTTCTGAAAACTGATTTAAGAAATAATTTTCATAATAATTCTCCTCACTGCCCATAAGTTCGCTTCTTAAATCTCTTACAAAACCTACTATAAAATGTTGCCCTTCTTCAAGTTCTATTTTAGTAAGAGTAATTTCACTTGGAATTTCCTCACCTCTTATATTTTGGTGAAGCCATTTGAAACAGTTATACCCTTCTGTTAAAGTTTTGCTAAAATGCGTTTTGGATAAGTCCTCGCTTGTTATTCCATTTGGTTGATACAGTGGTGAGAACTTATAAAAATCGTTTATATATTCCTCATAGCTTGAAATTTCAAACATTTCAAGCACTTTTTGATTACACATTATATTATTCATCTCTGAATCCCAAAGATTTACCGCAAGCGGAGTTGCATCAACTATTGCCTTAAATTTTAGCGTAATCTCTTTTTTATCGTCAATACTATCACTATAAGAACTCAGTTTTTCTAAAACTACTGCGACATATTCCTCACATTTGTCACTTTCAGCAACAATTTTCATAAAGCTAATGTCAAATAGCATATTCAAACGAATTTCTTTATTGCGGTAAAGCCATTTTGCTGAAGAATAATTATTTAAAAACACTTCATCCAAATAATTATGATATTTTTCTTTAAATCCATTTTCTTTGTTAGAATATTCTTCAACAAAATTCTCTATTTTGTTTTCAACATCTTTCTCATTCCCCTGAAAAAAAGTCTTAACTAATGTGTCATTGTAGCAAATTATCTTGTGGTTTTTATCAATAATAATCACGCTACAGGTCAGTTTGTCTAACAAATCTAGAACAAACCTATTATTAATTTTCAATTTTTCTTCAAGAAAAGTTCCGATACCTTTATTTTTCACAAAATAACATTCACAGGTATTCATCCTACTTACTCCTTTACAAATACAACACCTATTTATTACTTTTCCTAATAATTTAAACACATTTATGATTATTTTAATCACTAAAAAAGGACTTCAACGCATAAATGTTCATTCTTATTTTTATTATATCACTCAATGTTACACAATGCAACTTTTACTTATTTTTTTCAAACACTTTAGTTGACTAAACTAATTTTAATTATATTGTGAATTAATACTTCTTATATTTGACAAAACCCAAACAAATACTCACTATTAATTATTGAAATTAAATAAGTACAATAACACATCAAATACTATTGTATATTTAAGGCATATATGATATATTATATAAAGTTAATACAAGTATTTTTAGGAGGATATTTTATGAGTTATGTTTCAAGCGGTAAAAAAACTATGAATCCATTTTTTAATATGGTTTCAAAAGTGGGAAAATCGACAAATTCAAAAACCGTTACAAAACTTGGTGTATGCGCAAAAGTATTTTATTTTTTAATTCTTAATATTATCGGAATATTAGCAGAGTTTTACTTAGTTCCGAATAACATTTCATTTATGGTTTCTATAGCAAGCTTTATTCTTATGTTTGTAATGCTTTTAATCTGCGTCAAAAGTCCCTCTTCCACTCCTATTTCTGGTTCAATCTATTCTCTTTTACAGGGACTTGCCATCGGCTGGGCAGTTACAACCTATGCCAGTTTATACGACGGAATTATTATAATTGCACTAGGTGTTACCGGAGTTGTCGTACTTTCAATGCTAATGCTTTATGCCTGTGGCGTAATTACAGTCGGACATAAATTTAGAACTGCAATTTCATCAATGTTTCTTACAATTATTTTAATTTCACTTATAACGTTTATCAGCTCATTTTTCACACCCGTTATATCTAATACTCTTTATGGTGATGGAATAATTGGTACTGTCTATGCTTTAGTCTGCACACTTATCATAACACTTCATTTAGCCATAGACTTTGACAACATAGCTAAAGCTGTGGAAATGCGTTCTGACAAAATGTACGAGTGGCCCCTTGCGATGGGTCTTGCAACTACAATAGTCATGCTTTTTCTTCGTATTTTAGAGTTGATTTCAAGAGCCAAAAACTAATTTCCCCATTAAAAATTTTAAGGCTAGCTACCTTTATTTATGGTAAGTGCGTAATCTTCTATATTTGTATTGTGTTGCCACTTAAGCTTTAATTTACGCCTTTTGTAAGGCTTGCTCCACCATCTTTATTTCCACGCTTTGCGTTTTCTGTGTGCCGTTTCATGTAAAAACAGGGTTAACGGTAGTGCTTGGCACGGACTTCTCAATGGTTATTTTAGCCTGTACATTCACTGCTGTCTAAAAAACATTGCTTTTCGAGGTGTATTTTCATCTATTATGTGACAAATTTTCTTGAAGCAGAGCGACTATTTCTTCAAAAATTTGTATCTCTTTACAAAAAGGAAATACTCAAACCTATAATAATACATCCTTAATTGCTTTCAAAAAATTTTACACACAAGTTAGTTAAAGCTAACTATAATTTTTACTAATCTAAATATTATAAGGAGGAAGATTATGTCCACACAAACTTAAGACCTAAAAGAAAGACAAAAACAGTTTATCCTAAGTGAAAACTTATGGAAAGTTATGGTTAAGCTTTCGTGGCCTGCTGTCATTGCAATGGTGCTGTATGGTGCAAACTCCATGCGTGATGCCTATTTTGCTGGGCAATATGTCGATGAAACAACTTTAGCAGGAGTTTCCCTAGCCTCGTTTTATACACTTTTCCCCAAAATTTTAGTTTTAGATGAACCGTCCGCTAATTTGGATATGTCCGCTGTAGAGAACCTACGCAAAACACTTGCACTTTTAAAGGAGCAAGGCGTTACCATAGTAATA
>CAYJFP010000027.1:0-20104 GCA_964369415.1 uncultured Eubacteriales bacterium
AGTGGGTGACGTCGTTGTTGTGACTGATTTAAGATACAAAGTATTGACTATTGATGATTTATTTGCAGCACAACAAGACCAAACTACAGGTGCATATGTCTTCTATTCAAAGGTTGATGGCGCAGTTGCAAACGCAGTGCACATTGCAAATCTTGAAGAAGTGCCAGTTATCGCAGTGGCTACAGGTCACGACGAATTGTTCAGCGCAGATACCAGAGCGACATTTGATCAATTAATGAAAGACAACGCCTTTGATGTAGTAGAGTTTAACATTTTAACAGAAGAAATTCCTGAAAATGCAAACGTGCTTTTTATTCCTACACCAAACACTGATTACAGCGTAGAAGAAGTTACAAAAATTCGTGAATTTTTAGCTGTTACAACAGAAGACAGAAGCCTATTCGTGACGTCGCACTCGACTCAAGTCGACATGCCAAATCTTGATGGTCTTTTAGAAGAATGGGGCGTAGCTATCGGAGAAGGAACCGTAGTTGAGAGCGATTATAACAGAATCGCAAGTGCACAAGATCCAACAATAATGCTTGTTGATACAAACGAAGAGCTCATAGACACAAGTTATACACGTCTTATCGTAGGCGCTTCATCACCGATAGAGCTTCTTTACGATGCAAACGGCGATATCGCAACTTATACCTTGACTTCTACAAGCGATACAGCATATGTATTTTCTGAGGAAGCCGACCTTGAAAATCCAGAGCTTGGAACAGTTATAACTTCAAGTTTATCGACAAGATATAACAATACAGATGACGGAACTTTCCAGACAAAGGTTTTGGTTTCTGGTGATACAGTTTCACTTCTATCAAGCTATCTTGGAAGCTCGGCGTTCGACAACAGAGAGTATATCGTCGATGTTATGCAAATTTTGACAGGAACAACAGAGTCTAGCCTTTCAATTTATGTTGAAAGCACAGAGACAAATGTACTAGATATAGCTGCAAGCTACGATACAATTTTCAATTTAGGATTCATCGTGTTTACAGTGGGACTTCCTTTAGCAATACTCATAGTTGGACTTGTTATTTTCATTAGAAGAAGACATTTATAATAAACAAGTGCAAAACGCACTTGTGGCTAAGAACTAATGACTAATGGTGAAGGACTACTAAAATAGTCATTCACCATTCACCTTTAGTTTTTAGTCTAATAGTCTTTAGTCTATAATAAAAGAAAGGAATTTTCATAAATATGAAAAAAAATATGAAATACCTCATAGTTGCACTTGCGGTGATTGTCGTATTGGGCGGAGGTCTTACAGCGATGATGCTGATGCCACCATCATCTTCTGAAAGTGAAAGTGAAACAAGTTCGTCTTCAGAAGTAGAAGAAGCGGTAAATGTTTTAAGTGTCGAGACGGCAGATGTAGAGTCAGTTTACATTAAAAATCCAAGCGGTGAGATGAAGATTATTCAAACATCTGAAATTAACACAAACGATGAAGGCGAAGAGCTAGAAGGCTTTACCTACGCATTTGAAGGATATGAAAACTACGATGCTGCAACAGCTGTTTTGACATCGGTTCAGGCACTTTATACCATAAATGCGAACAAGGAAATCGGAACGGTCGAGGACCTTAGCGTTTACGGGCTTGACGGCGGTGAAGAGACAGTAGAAGTTAATATTAATTTAAAAGATGGCACTACAACTACTTTTCTTGTAGGTATAGCTGGCGGTGAAACCAGCGGAAACTATGTTCTATATAACGATATAGTTTACATAGCGTATTTAAGCGATTTTGTCTTCTCTAAAGTAGAGGAAAACGTGATTACGCCAAACTATAATTATGCACTTACCGATGATTTAGGTCAGTCTATAATTCCAACTATGGAATATTTCGCAATTTCTGGCCATAATTTTGAAGTGCCTTTAACAGTGGGTATCGATCCAAAATCACAGAACTATGTGATTACAACTGAAGGCTATGAAGGAATTTTAGCGGACTTTAGCTTAACAGGTGAGCTTCCGACTGCACTACAGACCTTTAGCGTAGACGGAGTTGCTGTTTTAAATGCGACAGAGGCAGACATTGAAGCTTATGGACTTTCAAATCCGTATGTAACGTTTGAATATTCATTAAACTCAATCGTTCACACTTTGTCACTTAGTGACCAAACAGTTGATGGTAACAGATATTTGATTTATGACGGCGATTTAAGCACAATTTACTATCTTTCAGATGATAGTACAGCCTTGTGGAGAGACCTTACACCGATGAGTCTTAGAAGTACGATAATCTTCATGCCGACTATTATGGATGTTGAAAAACTTGAAATGAATGTTCAGGGGCAGGAGTCCGTAATTGACTTTACAAAAATTGTAGATGAGGAAAAATCTACAGAAGATTCGGTAAGCTATGATTACACAACTAAGCTTGATTCAGTAGACATTGAGTACGACCATGTGACGGGGTATTATTTAACTGTAATAAGCACGCCTGCTTTAAATCTTGAAGTACTAGAAAGTGAAGAAGAGGCAGAAATTTCATATAAATACACTTACTACGACGGCTCGAGCGACACTTACAGTTTCCACAAAACAGCGGATGACACAAGATATGTGGCAAAGGTAAACGGCGTATATAGAGCGGTTGTCAGCACCTCTAACATTGACTTGTTGGTAAATGGATTTGAAGAAATTCACACACTTCAAGATGCAGATTTAGCAGAGGCTGAAGCATCAAGTGAAGAGAGTGAAAGTTCTGAAACAGAAGAATAAATAGCAAAATAATAGGTAGCCAAGATTTTAATCAATCTTGGCTACCTTTGTTGTATAGACTATTTAGTGGGGTTTATGGGTAAAATATCGTTTAAAGATAAATTACGCCCAGAAGATATCGTCGTTGAGTTCATCGAAAATCATTGTGTTTTTAAGGAAAGAAATAGCTTTTTCAAGACCCTCTTTTTGAGACATCAATGCGTCTTCGTGCTCAATAGAGATAACGCCGTTGTAGCCAGCTAGTTGTAAAGCCGAGAAAATATCTCTCCATGTTTGCTCGCCGTGGCCGTACCCAACTGTTCTGAATAACCAAGGACGGTTCTCTAAATCAGCAAAGCTTCTTGTGTCAAGGCAGCCGTTAACTGCGGTGTTATAAGGGTCAATTTTTGTATCTTTTGCGTGGAAGTGGTGAATAGCTCCTTTAAGCGCACCGATAGCCGCAACAGGGTCTACTCCTTGCCAGAATAGGTGAGATGGGTCGAAGTTAGCGCCGATAGCATCGCAAGTAGCTTCTCTTAATTTTAACATAGTTGGAATGTTGTAAACGCTAAAGCCAGGGTGAATTTCGATAGCAACTTTTACGCCGTGTGCTTCTGCAAATGCGCCAGCTTTTTTCCAATATGGAATTAATTTTTCGTTCCATTGCCATTCTCTGATTTCTACATGGTCATTTGGCCAAGTTGCGACCGACCAGTTTGGATATTTTGCAGTTTCGCAGTCACCAGGGCAGCCAGAGAATGTGATGACGGTTTCAACGCCTAGTTTTTCGGCTAAAAGAACAGCCGCTTCAAACTCTTCGTTTGATTTGTCGGCAATGGCTTTATCAGGGTGAACAGGGTTTCCGTGTGTGCAGAAAGCCGCAATTTTTAGCTCATATTTTTCAACAGTAGCTTTTAATTTTTCGATTAATTCAGGGTTTTTAATGTACTCGATAGCGTCACAGTGGGCAGTTCCGGGATATCCGCCACAACCGATTTCAAGCTCTTGTACGCCCAAATCTTTAAGATATTTGCATGTTTCGTCAAGTGACATTGAAGAAAGACAAACTGTCATTACTCCTAGTTTCATAGTAAACTCCATTCTGCCGTTTTCGGCGCTTTATTTATTGACTTTAATCATATGCTAAAGTATACTATTATTGGTACATTTTGTCTAGTCAAATATTAAAATTTTAGTGAAAAAATTTACAATTTTTTTATAAGTGACTATAACAATTTAACACAAAGAGAGGTATTTAATGATTATAGCGATTTTGGCACTGCCAATACTTATTTTTTCATGGTTTTTCCTGATGTTTTTGCTTATTTTAAGTGGGAGTTTTAGAAAAAAGACGGTAAAAAATGCCACGGTGATAGTCCTTGGCGCTCAGGTTAAACCAAACGGTCCTAGCACTAGTTTTAGACTAAGGCTCGACAAGGCGGCAGAATATTTAAGGCTAAATGAAAATTCTGTTTGCATAGTTTCGGGTGGAAAAGGCATGGACGAGCCGTGCTCAGAGGCTATGTGTGGCAAAGATTATCTTACAAAAATCGGGATAGACGAAAAGAGGATATTGCTCGAGGATAAATCCGTAAACACAAAGGAAAATTTGCTTTTTAGCAAAAAGATTTTACCAGATAATAATTTAAGTAACAAGGTGGCGGTTTCGACTCAAGATTTTCACATGTTTCGCTCTTTAAGCCTTGCAAAAGATTTGGGATATAATGCTTTTGCTCTGGTCTCAAAGTCGACTAGAAAAATTTATCCTATCCATGCTTTTAGAGAAATTTTTGCACTTACAAATTACTATTATAGAAAAATACTTAGAAAGGGCTGATTTTATTATGAACTATATTATCAAAAATGCTAGGGTGCTAAATCCCGCTAAAAACGAGGACTATGTCGGAGATTTGTATGTAAAAGACGGCAAGATTTCGGCTGAAATTCCCGAAAATGCAGAAGTTATAGAGGCAAGTGGATTGGTCGTAGCTCCAGGACTTGTCGACATGCACGTTCATTTAAGAGACCCGGGTTTAACGCATAAAGAGGACATAATTTCGGGCTGTAATGCGGCGGCGGCAGGTGGAATTACTTCACTTTTATGCATGCCAAACACCCTTCCAACCATAGATAATGAAGAAACGGTGAGGTATATAAACGAAAAAGCAAAAGAAGCCAAGGCGAAGGTGTATATAGCGGCGGCACTTAGCAAGGGACTTGACGCAGAGGAGCTCACCGACATAAAGGCGCTTTCCAAAATGGGCGTAAAGGCGTTTACCGACGATGGAAAACCGCTAGAAAACACCGCAATGCTAAGAGAAGCGATGATTAAGGCGAATGAAGAAAACAGCATTATCGTATCACACTGCGAGGACATGTTTCTTGCAGAAGGCGGCAAGATGAACGAGGGAGAAGTCTCGAAAAAATTAGGGTTAAAGGGCATTCCAAATGCCGCAGAGGACTGCGATACCGCAAGGACGATAGCGCTTGCGAAAAGTTTGAATGTGCCGTTTCACATTTGCCATGTTTCGACAAAAAATTCGGCTGAATTTATAAGGGCAGCGAAAAATGAGGGGTATAAAATCAGCGGTGAGACGGCGGCGCACTATTTGCTTTTAACCGACAAAGAATTAATGAAAAAAGACGCCGACTACAGGATGAATCCACCGCTTAGAAGTGAAGAAGATAGATTGGCGATTGTGAATGCGGTGATTGACGGCACTTTAGAGGTAATCGCCACCGACCATGCGCCACATTCTGTAGAAGAAAAAAGCGACTTCATAAACGCACCAAACGGAGCTATCGGCATGGAGTCAAGCCTTTCTGGAGTTATCACGGCGCTTGAAGAGAAGATAGGACTTTCTAAAATTATCGAGTTGATGAGTGTGAATCCGGCAAAAATTTTAGGCATAGATGCGGGAGTTATAGAAGTGGGTAAAGACGCCGATTTAGTGATTTTTGACCCGCTTGAAACCTATGAAGTAGACGAAAACAAACTGCATGGAAAGAGCAAAAACGCCGTTTTAAAGGGCATGACTTTAAGAGGAAAAGTGAAGTATACTTTCTTAAACGGAAAGATTGTCTATAGTCATAGTTGATTTGTAAATTTTTATTTTAACTTTTTGTAAACTTAGGGCTTTGGCAATGGCTTTTAAGTCTAGAAAGCTTGACAAAAACATTGAAAAACAATAAAATAGACATAGATGTCTAAAAAATTTAAAGGATGGTTAGATTTATGGAAAAACAAGTTCTTATGTATGAAGGAAAAGCTAAAAAAGTGTACGCAACTGAAGACCAAAATTTGTGCATTGTTTCTTATAAAGACGACGCTACTGCATTCAACGGTGAGAAAAAAGGTACTATCGTAGGAAAAGGCGTAGTAAACAACAGAATGTCAAACTTTATGTTCAAAAAAATGGAAGAAGCTGGAATCAAGACTCACCTTGTAGAAGAGCTTAACGACAGAGATACAGTGGTTAAAAAAGTTACTATTGTTCCGCTAGAAGTTATCGTTAGAAACAAGGCGGCGGGTAGCCTTTCAAAAAGACTTGGACTTCCTGAGGGAACTCAAATGAGAATTCCAGTTTTAGAGTTTTGCTATAAAGACGACGATCTAGGCGACCCTATGGTGAATGATTATCACATTTTAGCCGCTGGATTTGCAACAAAAGAAGAGATTGACAAAATCGCCGAAATGAGCCTTAAAGTTAACGAGATTATGCTTGACTACTTTAAGACTGTCGACGTTGATTTAATCGACTTTAAATTAGAGTTTGGTAAAACTATAGACGGCGAGATTATCCTAGCCGACGAAATTTCACCTGACACATGCCGTTTCTGGGATGTTCACACTGGTGAAAAACTCGACAAAGACAGATTTAGAAGAGACATGGGTGGCGTTGAAGAAGCCTATGAAGAGATGATGAAAAGACTTGGTCTTTCAAAATAAATTATTAGACGGAGCCCACGCTTATAATGTGGCTCCGTCAAGATACTTTTTGGGTATTTTATCCGACGTGAAGGCTTAGTGCCTTGGTTTAAAATATTAATCCAAAAACGAATTTAAATTATGAATGGAGTAATCAAAATGTCAAGAGACAGCTATGAATCACCCTTGTGTTCAAGATATGCAGATAAGGAAATGAAATACTTGTTTTCTTCTGATATGAAGTTTAAAACTTGGAGAAAACTTTGGATAGCGCTTGCAGAAGCCGAGAACGAGCTTGGTCTTCCTGTTACTAAAGAGCAAATTGACGAGTTAAAAACTTTTGCGGATGACATAAACTACGAAGTGGCAGAGCAAAGAGAAAAAGAAGTAAGACACGATGTCATGAGCCATGTTTATGCCTATGGACAGCAGTGCAAAAAGGCTATGCCGATTATTCACCTTGGCGCAACTTCTTGCTATGTTGGAGACAATACGGACATAATCATCATGGCAAAGGCGCTTGAAGTAATCAAGAGAAAACTTGTCGGAGTTATCAGAATTTTAAGCGATTTTGCGCTAGAATACAAGGATTTGCCGACGCTTGGCTTTACACATTATCAGCCGGCACAACCGACAACTGTTGGTAAAAGGGCGACTCTTTGGATTCAAGAGCTTTTGATGGACTTAGAGGATATCGAGCACATAGGCTCGACCATTAAACTTTTAGGATCTAAGGGCACAACGGGAACTCAGGCAAGCTTTATGGAGCTTTTTGATAACGACTTTGAAAAAGTGAAAGAACTTGACAAAAAAATTGCAGAAAAAATGGGATTTGAAGCGTGCTACCCTGTAAGCGGACAAACCTATTCAAGAAAGCTTGACTACAGAATTTTGTCGGTTTTAAGCTCGATTGCACAAAGCGCAACTAAGTTTTCAAACGACATTAGGCTATTACAAAACCTAAAAGAAATTGAAGAGCCATTTGAAAAAAATCAAATCGGTTCATCCGCAATGGCGTACAAAAGAAATCCGATGAGAAGCGAGAGAATAGCCTCACTTTCAAGATATATTATTTCAGACACGATGAATGCGGCGATAACCTCGTCTACCCAGTGGTTTGAAAGAACTCTTGACGACTCGGCGAATAAGAGAATCAGCGTGCCAGAGGGCTTTTTAGCGACCGATGCGATACTGAATCTTTACATGAATGTCGCAGACGGACTTGTGGTTTATCCAAAAGTTATAGAGGCAAGACTGATGAAAGAGCTTCCATTTATGGCGACTGAAAACATCATGATGGACGCAGTTAAAAAAGGCGGAGACAGACAAGAGCTACACGAAAAAATTAGAGTTCATTCACACGCTGCGGGCAGAGTTATCAAAGAAGAGGGCGGCGAGAACGACTTGCTTCAAAGAATTGCAGACGACAAGGAGTTCGGCGTAAGCTTAGAAGAATTAAACGCTATTTTAGACCCGAAAAACTTTGTAGGAGCAGCTCCTGTTCAAACAGAAATATTTATTAAAGAAACAGTGAATGAAATTTTGAAAAAATATAATGAAATTCCCAAAGAAAAAGCTGAAATTAACTTATAAAATACACATACACACTCATAATAATATAATAAGGAACGGTGAATTTAAATGGTAAAAGCGATAGTGGGCGCCTGCTGGGGCGACGAGGGAAAAGGTAAAATAACGGACGTTCTTGCCGAAAAATCGGACATAGTCATAAGATTTCAAGGCGGTAGTAACGCAGGACATACAATCATAAACAATTATGGAAAGTTTGCGCTTCATCAGCTTCCGTCGGGTGTTTTTCATAGCCATATGACAAGCATTATCGGCAACGGTGTTGCACTTAGCGTTGAAAACTTTACTAAAGAAATGAAAGAGCTTGAAGAAAGAGGAGTGCCAAAGCCTAATATCCTAATTTCTGACAGATGCCAAATCGTAATGCCTTATCACAAAGAGCTTGACGGACTTGAAGAAGCTAGACTTGCCGACAAATCTTTTGGCTCGACTAAGTCCGGTATCGCACCGTTTTATTCAGACAAATTTGCAAAAATTGGTTTTCAAGTTAGCGAACTTTTTGACGATAAAGAGTGCATTATGGAAAGAATTGACCATGTTTTAGACGTTAAAAACGTGCTTTATTCGCATCTTTATAACAAAGATGTTTTAAACAGAGACGAGATTTACGACAAATTAATGGAGTATAAAGAGCAAATTGCACCTTATGTTGCGGATACTTTTGCGTTTTTATCAAAGGCGATTAAGGAAAACAAAAACATCCTTCTAGAGGGTCAACTAGGCTCACTAAAAGACCCAGACATGGGAATTTATCCAATGGTAACTTCGTCTTCAACTCTTGCGGGTTATGGATGTGTAGGCGCCGGTATTTCACCTTTTGCATATGAAGACATTATCTGCGTTGTAAAAGCATATTCTAGTGCTGTTGGCGCCGGTGAATTTGTAAGCGAAATCTTCGGCGAAGAAGCCGACGAACTCAGAAGAAGAGGCGGAGACGGCGGCGAATACGGCGCTACTACAGGAAGACCCCGTAGAATGGGCTGGCTTGACTTAGTAGCTTCAAGATACGGCTGCCAAGTTCAAGGCGCTAACCAAGCGGCGTTTGCCGTGGTAGATGCCTTAGGCTATCTTGACGAGATACCTGTTTGTGTCGGATACGAGCTTGACGGAAAAAGAATTGACCATTTCCCAGCGACAACTTTACTAAAAAGATGCAAGCCTATTTTAGAGGTTTTACCAGGTTGGAAATGCGACATTATGGGAATTAAGAAATATGAAGACCTACCTGAAAACTGCAAAAACTACATAGAATTTGCAGAAAAACATTTAGGAGTTCCTATTACTATGGTCTCAAATGGTCCTAAAAGAGAAGACATTATTTATAGGGCTAAAGACTAAAAGTGAAGAGTGAAGGACTGCTTTTAGGCTAAAGGCTAAGGGTGAATGACTATTTAGTTGAATAGGTTTTTTGCTATTAGCTTTTAGGCACAAGTGTGTTTTTCACTTGCTTAAATTAAATTATTAAGGAGAAAACATATGTGCGGAATAGTCGGTTACATCGGTTCAAAGGAATCGGCACCATTTTTGATTGATGGACTTGAAAAACTTGAATACAGGGGCTATGACTCTACGGGTGTAGCTGTGTATAAAGACGGTGAAATTGAAATAGTTAAGTCTAAGGGCAGACTTAACGTTTTAAGAGAGATAACAGATAATGGAAACACTGTAAAAGGTACTATGGGAATTGGTCACACAAGATGGGCGACACACGGTGCACCGTCGGATGTAAACTCTCATCCGCAATCAAGCCATAGCAAGCAGTTTGCGGTAGTTCATAATGGAATAATCGAAAATTATTTAAGCATAAAAAATTATCTTCAAAAAAAAGGTGTAGAGTTCATATCTGAAACCGACACCGAGGTTATCGCCCAACTTTTAGAGTACAATTACAAGGGTGACATCATGGAGGCGATTTACAAGACGCTTGACAGATTAGAGGGAAGCTATGCACTTGGAATAATCTGCTGCGATAAGCCAGATAGGTTTTTTGCCGCTAGAAAAGACAGTCCGCTTATAGTAGGGATTGGAAAGGGCGAGAATTATATCGCCTCAGACATTACTGCAATTTTATCTAGCACAAGGGATATTTATAGGCTAAACGATGAAGAAGTGGCGGTTATCACTAAGAGCAATATCGGCGTTTTTTCTAAAGATGGCGAGTTCGTTGAGAAAACACCAGAGCATATTGACTGGGACGTAAGTTCTGCTGAAAAAGGCGGCTTTGAGCATTTCATGATGAAAGAAATAATGGAACAGCCAGACGCTGTGAGAAATACAATTTCTCCAAGGCTTAAAGATGGTAAAATCGTGCTTGACGACATTGTTCTTACAAAAAAAGACATAGAAAACATTAATAAAATATTTATCATAGGCTGTGGTACGGCTTATCATGTTGGAGTTGCGGCGAAATACACCTTTGAAAAACTGCTTAGAATTCCTACTGAAATAGATGTTGCTTCTGAATTTAGATATAGAGAGCCAGTGGTAAATGAAAAAACCTTGGTAATAATCATAAGCCAGTCGGGCGAAACCGCCGATACACTTGCCGCCTTAAGAGAAGCGAAAAGACAGGGCGCTAGGGTTATTTCAGTGGTGAATGTTGTAGGCTCTACTATTGCCAATGAGTCGGATAATGTACTTTATACATGGGCAGGACCTGAGATTTCTGTGGCATCGACCAAAGCGTACAGCACTCAGCTTGCAGTGATGTATCTAGTCTCAATTTACATGGCAAGTGTAGCAGGGACTATTTCAAAAGAAGAAGAAGATGAATATATAGGCGAGCTAATGTGTATACCAGACAAGATTCAAACAATTTTAAAAGACACGACGAAAATACAGTACTTTGCATCGCTTCACTTTAATGCAAATGACATGTATTTCATTGGAAGAAACGTGGACTACGCCGTTTCGCTTGAAGCATGCCTAAAGCTTAAAGAAATCAGCTACATCCATTCAGAGGCATACACCGGCGGAGAGTTAAAGCACGGCCCGATTTCTCTAATGGAAGAAGGCACTTTGGTAATAGCTTTTGCGACATATAAAAGGCTGTTTGACAAGATGATGTCTAACATCAAAGAGGTAAAGGCAAGGGGTGCAGTGGTTTTAGCGGTTGCAACAGAAGATAAAAAATGCATTGAGGATGAAACGGATTTTAGCTTTTACATTCCTGATACAATAGACTTTATGCTTCCGTGTTTGTCGGTAGTTCCGTTCCAGCTTTTCTCATACTATGTC
This sequence comes from uncultured Eubacteriales bacterium, assembly GCA_964369415.1. Taxonomy (GTDB): domain Bacteria; phylum Bacillota; class Clostridia; order Oscillospirales; family Acutalibacteraceae; genus SIG603. The sequence goes on from CAYJFP010000027.1 coordinate 11,471, forward strand.
GCTTCCATGAGAGGTTGTGACATAGATAAGCCAAGAAACCTTGCAAAATCCGTGACGGTTGAATAAAAGGAGTTAAAAATGAATTTTACAGAACTAGCAGAAAAAAGAGTCAGCTGTCGTGCCTATGACAGCGAAAAAGAAGTATCAAGAGAAGATGTAAAAGAGATTTTAAGAGCTGCTACATTTGCCCCGTCGGCGTGTAATTCTCAGCCGTGGAAGCTCATCGCATGCGACAAGGACTATGCAAAAAAGGTGTCCTCTTTTATCATTAGGGATGACTTGAAAATAAATCACTGGACGGTGGATGTGCCGGTTTTTGTGGTGGTTTGCGAAGAAAAAGTCACCTTGATGAAAAGCCTTAACGAGGAAAATCAGCAAAAATATGCACAAATGGACATCGGCTCAGCCATGACAAGTATCTGCCTAGCGGCGACGGATAAGGGCATAGGAAGCTGTATTATAGGAGTTTTTGATGAGGATAAACTAAGAGAACTCTTAAATATTCCGAGTGATGCGGTGGTAAGAGCGATTGTAGCTTTGGGATATCCAAAAAGCGAGAATATACCGAATAAAGTTAGAAAAAACGAGGATGAAAAAGTCAGTTTTAACTGTTGGTAATATTCTTTTTTCTAGAAAGGAAGTTTAACGTAATGAGCAATAAATCATATTCAGAGTCTATCGTGGTGCTCGACTTTGGGGGGCAGTACGCCCAGCTTATCGCAAGAAGAGTCAGAGATTTAAACGTATACTGCGAAATTAAATCCTACAAAACCGACCCTGAAATTTTAAAACAATATAAAGGAATTATCTTTACAGGTGGGCCAAACTCGGTTTATCTTGATAATTCGCCTAAGTGCAGTGAAGACGTGTTTAATCTAGGAATTCCAGTTTTAGGCATTTGCTACGGCGCACAGTTAATGGCGCATATGCTAGGAGGAGAAGTAAAACCAGCTGATGTTAGAGAGTACGGAAACTGTGAGATAGACTTTGTTAAAGAGTCAAAAATGGTAGCTGGAATAGATAAAAGTATAGTGTGGATGAGCCACACCGACTATATAGCAAAGCTTCCAGAGGGCTTTAAGGTTTCGGGAACTACCGAGGCTTGTCCGTGTGCGTCTATGGAAAACGAAGGCAAAAAGCTCTATGCTGTACAGTTTCACCCTGAGGTGGAGCACTCAAAATGCGGTAACGAGATTCTTAAAAACTTTATCTACAACGTTTGTGAGTGTATCGGCGACTGGAAAATGAGCTCTTTTGCAAAGACTACCATTCAAAATATCAAGGAAAGCGTTGGCGATAAAAAGGTACTTTGCGGTCTTTCGGGCGGTGTTGATTCCTCCGTTGCGGCGCTTCTTGTCCACAATGCGATAGGAAAAAATCTTACCTGTATTTTTGTCGACCACGGAATGCTTAGAAAAAACGAGGGCGACATAGTCGAAAACGTCTTTAAAAAAGAGTTTGAGATGAACATAATCAGAGTCAACGCAAAAGATAGATTTTTAAGTAGACTTAAAGGTGTTACCGACCCTGAAACTAAGAGAAAAATTATCGGTGAAGAGTTTATAAGAGTCTTTGAAGAAGAAGCGAAAAAACTTGGCGAAATGAACTTTCTATGCCAAGGAACGATTTATCCCGACGTGGTAGAAAGCGGTACGGGCGAAGCTGCCGTGATAAAAAGTCACCACAATGTTGGCGGACTTCCTGACGATATCGGCTTTGAAGGGCTTGTAGAGCCACTTCGTGACTTGTTTAAAGACGAGGTTAGAAGAGTCGGACTCGAGCTTGATATTCCAGAAGATTTAGTATGGCGTCAGCCGTTCCCAGGCCCTGGCCTTGCCGTTAGAATTATGGGTGAGATTACCGAGGAGAGACTGGATATACTTAAAGAAGCAGATGCGATTTTTAGAGAAGAAGTCAAAAACTTCGGCATGGAAAGAGACGTTAACCAGTATTTTGCGGTGCTTACAGGCATGAGAACTGTCGGAGTCATGGGCGACTTTAGAACTTACGGCGAGGCGATAGCACTTAGAGCCGTGACCACCACCGACTTTATGACGGCCGACTGGGTTAAATTCCCATACGAGCTGCTAGGAAAAGTTTCGAACAGAATAGTAAATGAAGTTCAAAACATAAACAAAGTCCTCTACGACATAACCTCAAAGCCACCTAGCACAATAGAATTCGAGTAGTACTCTGTGGTTGTTATATGCAGAAAATATACAGAAAACACCCTGTTTTTAGGGTGTTTTCTTACTTTTTATGAGATATTATGCTAAAAAATGATAAATTATGCAGTGGTATGGTGCCACTGATAACAAAATGATAACATAATTTTTGTTGACAGAGTATTTTTGAAATCAAAATATTGTTTTTACAGTTTATATTGTGCTATTATTATAGTATCAATTATTTATAACATAATAAAAAGGAGTGTTAAGAATGAGACCTAATAGAGTATGGGTGTTTTCTGATTTAATAGAGAAAAATAAGCGACAATTCAAAATACCAGTTTATCAACGAAATTATGACTGGTCAAACATTGAATGTGAAAAATTATATGAAGATATTATAAAAGCCAATGAACGTGATCACAAACATTTTACAGGAACTATTGTATATATAGCGGATAGTTATAATAGTTCTTTAGATGAGGCATTAATAATTGATGGACAACAACGATTTACAACAATGTATATTCTTCTTAAAGCTATGTATGATATAGCAAAAATGAAACAATCTGTGCGTATTGAGGAAGAAATAAAAGATGTCATGTTTAATCGCAACTGTGATGAAAAATATAAAATCAAGCTAAAACCAATTAAATCAGATGATGAGCAACTTACACTACTTATTAAAGATAAGTTCGATGATATGGATCGTAACTCTAACATATTCAAAAATTATATAACATTTAAAAATAGAATAGAGGACACACTTCAAAATAATTTAGAGTTAGCAGATATCTTAAATGGAATAAAAAAATTGGAAATGGTAGAGATAGTTTTAGATAAAAATGAGGGTGATGAACCACAAAAAATTTTTGAATCAATCAATTCAACTGGATTAGAATTAAGCCTTGCTGATTTAATAAGAAATTATTTATTAATGGATGATGATAACCAAGATGAGTTGTATGAAGATTATTGGTTAGAGATTGAAAAGAATGTTGGATACCGCAATCTTGGTGATTATGTAATTAATTATTTAACATCTAAGATAAGTAAAAGTGTGAATAGCAAAAACGCATATCGATTATTCAAGGAACATTGCGATGAGAAAAATCTTAGCCATGAAGATGTATTAAAAGATTTAAGAAAAACATCTAAATACTACGGAGCTTTTATTGGTGTGAACAGCTACTATAGTAGTGAGATAACATCATATTTAAACGCATTCTATACAATTAAACAAACTACAATCCTTCCTCTTATATTTAAATTATTTAATGATTATGAAAATGAAAACATAGATGAAAGTACGCTCTGTAAAGTTTTAGATTATTGGTTAACTTACCTTGTTAGGATAACTGCTTGTGAAATAAATAAAAACTTGTCTAAATTTCTTAAATCAGTGTATGATAGAGTAATAAGTAATTCATATGAAAATTATTATGAGAAATTTGTTGTGTTTCTTAACGGATTAAGAGCTAATGATAGGATGCCAACAGATGAAGAATTTAAAGATGCACTTATGTATAAACCACTCTATAAGAAACCTATTTGCAAATATGTTCTATCAGTAATAGAAAACTCTACAAAAGAGCATATTGATATCTCTACATTGACCATAGAACACATTTTGCCACAAAAAGAAAATGCAGCAGTATGGCGAAGTGAAATAGGAGATGACTATAAGCGTGTATATGAAATATATTTACATACATTAGGAAATTTAACTTTTACAGGTAACAATAGTGAATTAGGAACAAAACCATTTAATGAGAAAAAGAAAATTATTGAAGAAAATTCTAAAGCAAATATTTTGAATTGTAAAGTTTTATCGTGTGATAGATGGAATGAGGATACAATTGTAGATAGAGCTAAAGCATTGTCTAATATATTAGTAAAATCTTTTCCTTATAATGATTTACAATCAAGCATTATTAAAAATGATAAAAAAGCCTTTAAAGTTGATGCAAGCATAGACTTCTCAAATAGCAAACCAGATGGATTTACCTTTATAGGAGAGTATTCTAAAGTAACCAGTTGGGTAGATATGCTTTCAAAATTCCTGCATTTGGCTTATGATTTAGATAGTATTTCCATAACTGAGCTTGCTAATAATAATTACAGCATTCCAAGTGCAAGCAATGTATACATTAGCAATGATTCACGTAAACTTCGTAAATCAAAGCAGATTAATAATACTGGCATACATTATGAGACTAACCTATCTTCAAATAACATAATTTCATTTATTAAAAATCTTATTATAGAAATGAAATTAGATTTAGATGACTTTGATTTTTTCCTTTCAGAAATCCCATTTAGTTTAACAAATGAAGAAACATGGGAAGAAGGATTAATTCCAGTTGCACAATTATTTTATAATTTTGTAGAACATTTAATTGATGTTGGTAAGTTGCAAAGAGATGAAATTAAATTATTGAAAGATAAAGATTATACCAAATCACATTTCTCTAATACTGATTACCCTGCTTTCGCAGATAACAGAAAAGATAATATGGGTAAATCAACTAATATACGATATAGAAAAAAACCATTAGTTTTTGATGATAATAACCTGTTTGTTTCAACTCAATTTTTTGATTCTGATAGAGATAAAGTTATAGAGTGGTATAAAAAACATTTATAATTTTAGTTTTAAATGTTAGTAGCTATTCCCCAACTTCTGTGATATAGTGTTGCTTAACAAAAAAAGGAGGCAGGCACTATGGCAAAACTAACTTTAGAAGAATTATATAACGGAGATGAGTACAGCATTCATTCTCACAGCGTTGTAGATTACCTTAAAAACTATGGGCTGAGTGATAGCATAAACCAAGAAGATGAAACGCACATACTAATTATGTTAACAGTAAAACATACTGTGGCAGCAACAATAAAAATGATTAAGCAAGGCGACTTTGTCGAAGATTTTGAATCTGAGATGAAGTCGCTGTTTTTATGTCCAGAGGTAGAAGAAAATGAATAAACTTGAAGAATTATTTAAGCAGTACGATGAATTTATACCACCACAAAAGTTTGAAAAACTCGTAAATTCAGCACATAAAATTTTGATACAAGATTTAGAAAAACAGCATCGTAAACTAATTTTACAAATCATCGATAGTAAGGATAGTATTATGAATGAATACGCTGAAGAAAGTTTCAAATGTGGGTTTTATGTAGCATTTAAATTATTATCTGAAATTAATAATTACCACGATATAAGACTGGAATTAGAGTTGTCTAAATCATTGAAATTTTTATCAGAAGAGGATAAATTAGATTAAAATCATAAATGTAGCCACTTGCTTACTAAGTAAACAAGTGGCTATTTCTGTTGTGAAATTGTAAAATTCATCTCTCAGTTTATTAAAACCATACTATTTACTTTTCTGACAAGTATTACATAGCCCTAAATTTGTATCTTTCCCGCTCCCACCATACATACAAAAATTGCCGGATGTCTCTATAGTTCCGCAAATTTTACACTTAATCCACCTTTGATTGGTTGAGTCGAGTGCAGGTTTATCAGGGATATCTATTAAACTTAAAATTTCATTTTTAAGTTCTTCATGGGATTTTGTCATAGGTTGACTATGAACTGGATGTGTAACATTGTTTTCGTTTATAAAAGATTTAATATGGTTAGCACTTTGATTATTAATCATTTTATTATAATCGCTTATTTGTTTTTGTAAAAGAAGTTTTTTATCTTCTTTAACCTGTAATAGTTTTAATTTTTTAGAAAAGGCATTTTGTTTTTTATTTAGCCAAGTGTTAAACCGTTGATAGAAACCAGATATAGTTAATTCGTTTCCTTCAAAAATTAAGTGATTTAATGTTTCGAATTCGCTGTAAATTTCAGGATAATTTTCAGATGAAATATTTTGTCCTTTAAATTTATATTTATTTAAATCTAAACGGAATTGAGATACATCAGAACCATTGTTATCGATTATTAGCAAATCATTATGAATTGATTCGTTTAAAGCAAATCTTTTCGAAAATATAATTTGCTTCTCATCAATTGGTTTGCTCGAATCATCAACTACAATCCATTTTACAGGTAGATTTATTTTTTTATATTCATTATTCAAGAAATCAATACGATAAGCTGAAATATTTTGATTCACAATTTCTATTGCAACATTAGTATTGTCTTCAAAAGTAAACAATAAATGAGTGTAATGATGAGGTAAAACTTTAGATTCGATTTTTACATTGTAGCCTTTACTTTGGAAATGGTTAAACAACAAATATCTTATAGATTTAAGCATATTATTATCATTAGAATCGAATTTTGCATAATCACAATTAACATTATTTATATGCGAAAAGAAAGCATTTTTAATTTCACCATGACAATATTTGACAATAGAGTTTTGACAATCAGGGTCTGGGCATCGTAATTCACGGCGAGCACTTGCTTTACGAACATCTTTTTCGAGTTCATAATTATCAGATACTTTAGAAGCGCTAATTTCTTTACCGTTATATATTGCATTTTCCATACTCTATTTCTTAATCTCCTTAATATATTCCTCAAGGCTAATCTCATCATTCTCAGCCTTAGTTCGCCACTCAACTGCCCAAGCTGACCATTTTTCAAATTCGGAAATGGTCATTTTCTTTTTCATATATCTTGCATAATGCGCTTTGTATGCTCGGTTATAAGTTTGCCAAACAGGATCTGTCTTGCATTTGTCATCGTATTTTTTTCTTGAGCCAACTTCTCTACAAGTTTTTGATTTGTCTTGAGGTGAAGTGTTTTCGCAATAGTCAGTGTATTTGCCTGATTTAATTAAAAAATACTTTTCGCAATTATCACATTTTTTAGGAATGTAATTTGAATACACGCCACGAAATAAATCAAAGTATAAAAATGCTCCTAAACTACTAAAGTCGTATGATTCACAAAGAATATTGGTTTTATCTTTTTTGATTACACTATGAAAGAATTTAGAGTATCCAGATGTAAATTTAAGATAATTTCTCGATGGGTTGTTTTTTGTTTTTTCAATAAAATCAATAAATGTATTAGCAAGGTCATTGCTATCTAAAAACTTATGTTTAGCATTTAAAAAGTTATCTACAAAATCAAAGTATAGATGAGTAACTCGTAAAATATCCTCGGCAAAAGTTAAATATTCATTACATAGTTTTTCTACTTTTGAATTTAAGGAATCAAGATTTTCACCCATATCAGCATCAACACTATACTTTAATTCAAATGGAACAAATTTATTTAATTGCGATCTATACACTTCGTTTCCAAAAGAATCAACATCTTTGTAACTAAATCCATAACTGTTAACAAAATTATCATCGTCTTCATCACTAAGTTCATCTACTGAGTCGGAATATTTCCAAATCCATTCTTCAGAAGATAATAAATCAAAAAGCTGTTCTTCATAAATATCACCTTTTGCAAAAATAAATTTTGATATTGAAAGTCTATCAAATAGACAATTCATATTATTCATTGCAGACTGAATACTTTGAACATGTTTGTTATAATCTTCTATTTCAAACTCTGACATTTTACCAAATAGCTTCAAATATTTAGTTTTTTTTATTAAAGTATCACGGTATGAAAGTAAGTCTTCAAAATAAGCTAGATTTAATAATTCAGTTAAAAATTCGTTATTATTATAAGCAAATTTGCCATTTAAGTATATTTCATTTTCATAAAAATGAGCAGTAAAAGAAAACATAAATCCTCCTAAAAATAGATAATAAGCATTAAAAAAATAGAGAGTAAAGATAATTTTTCGAAATAGACAATAAAAACTCCAAAAATAGAGAACATATAAAAATTATATCATATCTATTTACAAAGTGCAATAAAATATGCTAAATTAAAAATAGATAATAGCTATTACGAAATAAACATCTAACTTATGTTTGGAGCTAAACTACTTGTTTTAAATTTTCTTCTCATAAAATCCGAAAAAAGTCAGCAATAGAAAGTGAGGGGGAAATAAAAAATTAAACAAAGGTCGACAAAAAGCAATTCCAAATGCCAACACAATGAGGGATAAATTCAAAATCGAAAGGAGTGGTGCAAATCCCACACAAATAATTTAATCGATCAACACCCCTAAACGAAAATTACAGTCGGCTACAAAGCCGAAGAAAGGAAGAAATCTATTGAAAAAATTCAACACAATCACTGCAGAGGAAATTGCAGTAAAAGATTTAGGCGAGATACCATTCGTGGTAGACAAGCTGATGCCCATAGGTTTGAATCTTCTCGCGGGCTCACCTAAAGTCGGAAAATCATGGTTTGCATTATGGTTATCCATTAGGGTAGGTACTGGTGAAAAAGTTTGGGATTTCAATACAAGCAAAGGTACAGTTTTGTTTTTAGCCTTAGAAGATAATGAAATAAGAATTCAAAATAGACTTTTGGAAATTACTGAAGATGCTCCAAACAATGTTCATTTCTGTACTGAAATATCAAAAC
>CAYJFP010000028.1:0-18226 GCA_964369415.1 uncultured Eubacteriales bacterium
TATGACGGCAACTGCTTTTCAGCGAATGAGTTTATGTTTAACATTATTAAGAAAAAATAAAGAGGATAAACAATATATAGACAGGGCTATAGCTATATATGTTCAAAACGGAATGCAGAAAACTTTAGATATAGCGTTTGCATATAATACTTATGGAATAATAAAAAGATTCGAGAATGATAAAGACTCAGTAGAGCTTCATATGGTGGCTATAAAAATTGTTCACGGCTACTCTAAAACACATCCACGACTTTTGTTTTTTTATGAAGAATTGGCCAATACTTATCATTACTTTTCCGATAATGTACTTGCTCTGAAATATTATCATAAAGCACTATTGATTTCTAAGAGCTTTTTAGAAGAAACATCTGCTAAAGTACAACAACTAAATAAAAAAATTGATTCAATAAAAATAGATGCTACATAGTACAATTAACATGAGTTTGGCTAAATTTTCATATAAAAACCTTGCGAAGCATAAATATTAGTTTGGATTTATAAGTGCTATTAAGTGCTTGAAGTTTGAGTAATTAATTAAATCGGCAAGAGAAAACTTCAAGAAAGTCTTGTAAACTTACTCTGCAAACCATAGATAGCAATGACTTCACATGAATTATTACTTAGAGAAAAGCTTAAATTTACTTTTAATGCTTCATTCAAATTGTTATCAAAATTAAATGATTATTACAAAAATTGATAGGAGTAGAGATATCAAAACCAAGTAATTTTTATCAGGTGATTAAGATGAAATTTATTATATTATGATACAAGTTGGAGTATAGTGCTAGATTACAATTTGTCAAAAAAGTTGTTATTAGGTGAATATATATATTCTTGGCAGTGTTCTAACTGCTTTTTATTTAAGCGATTAACGAAGTTAAAATCTTCACTTAAATATTTAATAGTGCAGTCATGCTCTTTTGTAGATTTAAAAACACCACTATTACTAAATATTCCTAATAGTATTTTAGGAGTTAAAGGGTAATAAATAATTGTACTGTTATTAGCAATTTTATTTGTAAAGGGAGTCACATCACTAGTGATGCTATTTACTAACATTACAGGATTATCACTTGTTATAAATTCTCCTTTTTTAATTTTGATTAGTAAAAAATTTTTACAGCATATTTCAGTTACCATTTTTTTTATTAATTGCTTGCTAAGGAGTGCATTAATGGATACATCTTTCTTTATTTTTTCATTGTTAGGCATAATCGAATCAAACAGAAACCAATCTACATTATCTTGTCCGAATTTATCAGAAGTAATTTGACGAATTTTTGGTAACATTTCATCGTATTTTTCATATGTATAAGCTCGAAAATTAGTAGATCTAATTAATTGATATATAACGCAGGTAGCGAGGTCTAATTTATCTTGAAAAGTCAGAATAGTTGCACCGTCATTAATTAACTTGCATTCACTTAAAGATATTATTTTGTCTATTATATTTTTAAGAAGAGGTTCTATTTCTTTTGCAAAAAACTTTTCTACTATATACTTATCATTTGACCCTTCAAGCGTGTAAAAATGTCTTTTCGCAGAAGTGTCAGATACATTTGCAACATATTGTTTACTTGTTCTTTTTGAAAATACGCAAATTTTATCCATGTTATTGCTTTTGAAAGAGAAGTTTCTTAAATATGTTTGTGGTACATAATGCTGTTTTTTTGGTTCGTTCATACATAAATTTCCTTTTTAGTTATCATTTATTGAATAATGGGAGGTGTTTAAAAATTGGAAGAATAACAGAATATACATCTTATATGAAGAGAATGAGTTGCAGATATGTAAAATTTGTTTGACAACCATTCTTATTTGCATTATAATATCGGTAAAAAGTGTTATCGGATTTCATGGTAACTAGTTTAACTTTGGAAATAACTGCACAGTTTGGCGACGGAGCAGTTATTTCTTTTTACTTTTAATATCAGTAATAACAGGAGTTAGTACAAGTAATATCATTAAAACTAATGGTAAAATCTCATAATCTGACATGTAATCACCTCCAATCTAAAACGTTGACTATTTTTCACAATAATAGAGATCAATGCCGATAACACTCTTATAAAAACATTTTAGCATGAGAGAGTAATCAAGTCAAGTTGAAAAACATACTATATATTGTGCTTTCGTTGAAAATATTAATGGATATTGTATGTTAGGCGTTGTGATGCGGATGATATTTATAAGTAGCAAATTAGCATAACAAAAACAATTATTAAAAGACTAAGTTAATGTTAAAAAGTTCTTTTCAGTGTATTAACTTAATTCTTCTTTTGCAAAATTTGTGCTATTAACCATAAAAGTCTTTTTTAGTCTTTAAATATAAAATTTACACTGCTTGATAAATTAACCCCGTTTTAAACACGCTTAAAATACAAGCTTTCATATAGGCTAAATGATTTCTTATTTTGCTTGATCTAAGTGCGTTTGTAAAGTTGGTCGTTGCCGCTTCTCGGAGTTCGTCTAGGGACACTGCACCGCCGGTTTCCTTTTCGTAAAAAGAAGAAAGGTTATTATACACCTCGGTGTTGCTGATTGTTTGCTTGTTTATGAAATGTGTTTTTGTGCTCAGTAATTCGATGAGTGATGATACAAAAGTCTTGTAGGCAGAGTGTTCTATGGTGTCGCTATGATATTCTTTGTGGCTAAGCTCATCGTAGTCGCATAGTTCTTTAACGGCAATATCTAACCTTTCTTTGTCGTTTAGATATTCAAAGGGGAGACCCTCGTTTAGCTTTATTTCATCAATTACCTCTTTTTTCTTTTTTGATAACGAGTAATAAAAATCAAGTCTATCAGTCACTTCCGTTTCTTGATAGATAGATTGATTAGTCTCACTTATATCAGTCTCATTTATATTAGTATCACTTGTGTCGGTTTTTACGACTTCCGAATGTCTGATTTTACGACTTCCGGACGTCGGTTTTTCAGACTTCCGGATGTCGGCATTTCCGACATCCATATTTTTTGTCGTTTTTTGTGGGTCTTCATCTGGTGATTGTACTTTGTCTATGTAGTTTAGAAATATTAAATTAGGCAGATTGCACCCTTGTCGCTCCTCTTCTAGTAGATTAAATTCTATTAATTCTTTCTTGATTTTAAGTATCTTGTCTTTGCCCCAACCAAGCATTTTGCACATCTCGTCTCGTGTGAAAATCAGATAAACCTCACCCTTTTCGTTATGCCAACGATTTTTCAAACTAAGCTCGTGTCTATCTCTTAATAGCGTGTATAGTAGCTTAGCTTCGGATGACATTGCCGTCTTATATTCACCCTCAAATAGAAACTTTGGCATTTGATAAAATCTAGATTGGTTCACATCGTTAATACTATGTCTTTTAAATCCCATGTTTTTTCCTCTTTTCCATAAAATAAAAAAAGAGCAGTATAAAACTACTCTTTGAATTTGATTTATTCTGTTGTACGCATAAAAAAAGAGAACAGTTTTAACTGCTCTCTAATCTTTAATATTGCTTATTCTAAATGTAATTCTTGTCTAAGTGCATTTTGAAGTATGGATGAGAAATTAATATGCTCACGCTCAGCCATATCATTAAGCCACTGGGGGATAGTAAGTGTTTTCTTAACCGACTTACTTTTTGACTTTACATCGCCACATACTAATGAAGCAAAACTATCATCAGTTGCTTTTATCGTGAAAATATCAGTAGCTTTTGGCAACCGCTCACCTTTTTCGAGTAATGCAAAAACATGGCTTGAAAGTGCTTCACTAGCGTTTTTTTCGCTATCTTCAAAATTTTCACCATAAGTAAAACATGTTTCAAAATCTGGGAAACTTACCCATATAGAGCCTTCTTCTTTATGATATACAGCAGGATAATAAAATTTCATGTGATTTCTCCTTTTCTAAAGCTTTATTCCTGTTTGTTTAAGGATGGCTTTTAATAGACCAATCGGTAAATCCTTGCCATGAACAGGAACAGTGGTTATTTTATCGTTTTTTTCTAAAGTGTGATGACTTCCTTTAACTCTTATAACTTTCCAACCATTTTTAACAAGTAGTTTAAGTAAATCTTTATCTTTCATTGTCAAATAATATTCCCCCTTAACCCTATAATATTATAACACGTGTATACGTGTTATTCAAGTGCTTAAATAAAAAATTAAATTGAAATTTCACTTTCACACTGAAGTTGTTCGTAGGCTTGCTGATTTTTGAAGTGCTCGTAATCTTTATTTAGATACTTTTTTAGCTTTCTTAAGCTGTTGTCTATGGTATGAGAGATTCTGTTAAGCTCAAATTTATCGTGTTGTTTTTGATAATCTTCAAGTCTTGAATCTTTTTGCCGTTCATAGCGTTTGTTACCGATTTCCTTGTCGTATTCTCTAAGTTCTGCAAGAATTGTATTGCCAAGCCTTGTGTACAGGTCTTGCACCTTGTTGTCCTTAAGGTTATTAACCGAGTTTTCGCCGTAAGCTTTTGTATAGGCTTTTTCTTGCCGTTCAAGCAGTGCTTCAAGCTGTTTAAAATCTTCTTTATGATACTTTGCTATATACGCTTTACTTAAATCATCTATAAACGGCTGTATCGGCTCTATCTCATGCATGTTATATCGCCACAAGCGTTTATCTTGCGGTAACATACTATGAATCTTTAAAAATTTGTCGGCTAAGTCTTTGTCCTTAATCAAGCTACTACCTCTTTTAATTTCAAGGATATTCTTACGGATGACATTGTTAATTTGATTATTAATCTCCTTGCTACCTATAATCTGATTAATTACATAGCCTTTGCCCTTGTTTATAGAGCTTTGCTTAAATCTACCCTTTGGCTCTAGCCGTTCCTGTAGTGTGATTCCTTTAGCAAGCTTATCGCCGCCGAGCTCTTTAACAGCTATTTTAACTGTTCCTTTATCTGTAACGAATATGGTGTTGCTAAGCTGTATGTCCTGCGGTAATGCTTTTTTGCACTCAAAATAGAGGTTTTTAATTTCCTTTTCTGTCTTTTCAGAATATATATTGTCTCTTGTCGATTTAGTCGGAATTTGAATGTTGTTCTCGTTTAGAAAGTCTTTTGATAATTCTATGTACTTTCGGCTTTTTTTCTCTCTTTGAGGAATTGGCTCAACTGTCGCTATGTGCACATGGATATTATCCGTGTTGTAGTGAATCGCACCTGTCCACACTGAACTGTCCAAAAGATTTTCGCTTTTAAGCAAATTACTCATGCAACCTCGTGTATACTCCATGATTTTTTTACTGTCTAAGACTTTGCTTTCGGTGTCATACAGTCCGTGTTCTTCCAAAAAGTCATTATCAAAAGTAAGAACTGTTTGCCACATGAGACTTCCGTTTTCTTGTGCCATATCAAACGCAGTTTTAAGACATTCCTTTTGTTCACTGGTGATTTCATCGCTCGTATCAGTAAAAAGAGTGTCCGTTTTATTTTCGTTATCCATATAATTTAGGTAATCACTAACGCTTTTGGCACTTTCTCTGTCTATGTATTCTACAAAACCGGAGAAATTAGAGCTAGACGAACTCGACTGCTCCGGCACGGTGAACTCTGTCACCAATACTACACCTGCCATGACATCACCTACTTATTATCTTTTTTCTGCTTGTATTTTGCGATTCTCTTTTTTACCAAAGTCTCGGAATCTTGCAGAATATCGGTTTTTTGAATCTCAGTGGTAAATGATTCAGTCAGCTGTAGGCCAACAATAATTGAATTTAACATTTCAATTATTATTTGCACATTCTGCTCGGTGTAGTTTCCCGCTAATCTAAGCCTTGTAAAAAGGTTTTTATAGTTATTTTCTATTTTGGAAATTATCTTATCGGCGATTATATCGGTGCTGCTATCAGAATTTTGTCGGTGCTCGGATATTATACGCTCGAGAGCTTCGGTTCGAGACACTCGTATTTCATCGGCGAACTTGTTTAGGTGTGATATAGATGTATCAGATAATCTAAATTCTGCACGTTTCTTCATATTCTTTCCTCTACCAATTCTCTAAGTCTTGTAAATTCCCTTGTGTTCTCTTCGATTACCTCGGTAAGAAGATTTACAAGGCTTATGTATCTATCTTCTTGTTCTTTAAGTTCGTGTACCACAGATAGTGTTTCTATTTGTTTCTTAAGGTATGTGTTACGGCTCATACCTTTTTTCTTTGCAATTTGACTAATTTTGCTTAAGGCTGTAACATCAACATTTCGGATTCTCACTTCATCAATTTTCATTTAAGACACTCTCCTTTTTCTTTTTTTGAGGATAATCACCGATGAAATCGGTGAAAAAACGGATAGGCCGATAAAGCGGCTTATCCGTGGTTTTCTAAAATCTTAGGTTTTTGAAAAGAGCATAAGGCGATTTTGTCCACTTTTTGAAAAGTGGATAATGGCAAAGCCAGTAAATATGCGGTTTTTAAAAAATTGAAAGTGTGGACACTTTTAAGGAGTTTTCCGTACATTTTGCCGTATGTTTTCCGTACACTTGCCGTACAGAATTAAAGCTCTAAATCAATGTTTTTACTCAAAGATTTACCCAAAGCTACATCCTTTAATGATTTTAGTGTGATTTCGCTGTCACCCTCGAAGTCGTGTGTGTCACTTAAGTATTTTTCTTTGAGTTCTGAAAAGAATGGTGTTCCTATATCGCCTAAGTACTGCTTTGCTCTATCGGACAAGTGCTCTATTAGCTTGTCTTTATTCATGCTTTCAGTTTCTTCAAAATCCTCAAAATAAAGAATATTTTTAACCATTTGCCCACCACAAGTGCTGTCCGGGTTGTAGTAGTACCACTCGATTATCTCGTTATCTTTGTCGATGAAGAATCTATCGGTCTCATCTACATCGCTATCGTTAAAGCTTTCTACAAAATCCTCGTAGCTTCCGTAAACGTCCTCTAAATCTGAAAATCCGTTATAGATTTCATCAATTACAAAATCAAGATTTTCGTCAACTATTAAGCTCTCGGTTTCGTCTCCATGCTCTTCGTGCTCTAAAAGAAAATAGCTCCTATCACCTAAAACTTTTTCATCTATTACATACCATGTGCCCTCATAACCCTCGACAGTGATGTTGTCACTTTTTCTCGTGAGTTTTTTATTATCCATTTCTACAGCTCCTTTTTCATTCGTATTTGTCAGTATCACATTAAGTTCATCAAGTCTTTTGGTTTTTGACTGTAAATCTTCTTCAAAAGGGAAAGGTTTTAAGGCTTCGTCTTGTGCGTTTGCAAGCTGAGTCCGTATATTTTCTAATCGACTTTTGCTAGTGAGAATCTTTTCGGGCATTTTGCTTAGAATGTTGTCTAGCCTTAAAATATTACCGTTTGGGTCGCTACTTAGTAAAGTCTTATGTGCCGTCTTACCCTTAAGTGTCGCTACAAATGCTCTTTCGTACCTATCAAATTCCACACCTAGCTTAAATCCTCTATACGAGCCTATCTCTCTGTAAGTTCCCTCGGCAAAGCTTCGGCACTTATCAATAAGTGCTTTACCTGCAACGGCTTTTTCTGTATACACTTCATCACCTATGGTTAAAGATGTAAATTTATCTTCACCTTGTGCTTTATGTAATACGGCGGTTTCGTTATCTAGGGCAAGATGTTTAATCTCATTTTCAAGGTAATTAATCTCTTTTGGGTATCTGATGTTGATGTTATCCTCAAGAGCATAGATGTCGTTTAAGTAGTTTTTCTTAAGTAATATGAGCTTTGAAACTTCAATGTCTAAGTTCATTTTTTCTGCTATTAAAGGGTTTCCGCTTGCAAGCATTTTAATTTCTGCATACGATAATGCCGTCTCATCGTTGTCATCCATTGAGCGAACAGGCGTTTTTGATGTCATAATTTGAGATATAAAGCGTTGTTTCTTTTCGATAAGCTGATATGAATATGCGTCAAAAGTTCCCTTTGTAACATACCTAAACACATCTACTTCATCGTTGGTATTGCCTTGACGTTCTATCCTGCCGAGTCGTTGCTCGAGGTCGCTTGGTCTCCACGGAACGTCTAAATCGTGAAGTGCAATAAGTCGTTCTTGAATGTTTGTTCCGGCGCCACATTTTAGTGTTGAGCCGAACAAAATTCTCACTTCACCACTTCTTACTTTTTTAAATAATTCTTGCTTTTTCTTGTCGTTTGTAGCTTCGTGGATAAACCTTATTTCATCTTTTGGTATACCTCTTTGGATTAGTTTGTCCTTAATGTCATCGTAAATATTAAAAGAGCCGTCTTTTTTAGGTGTCGATTGGTCGCAGAATAAAAGCTGAGTCAGCTTTTTATCCTTTGTATCTTCCCAAATCTTAAACATGTTATCGGTGCAAACGTTTACCTTGCTACTTACAAAGTCGTTAAGCATAGGATCTATAAGCCTTTGGTCTAAGGCAAGCTTTCTTCCTTCGCCTGTTATTTTAACCATGTTATCTATGTGAGGTTCTACAGCTCCGTTTCTTACCTTGTCGGCTCTATCCGATAAGCCTTGCACCATTTCTTGTTGATGTTCAGAAGCTTCTGCACTTATGTTATGGTAATTAACTTTAGGGACAGGTAACCCTAGCATATCAGAAGTTTGAATATCTGCTACCTCTTTGAAAATATTCATCAGTTCCGGAATATTATAGAATTTAGCAAAGCGTGTCTTAACCCTGTAATTTGTACCCTCGGGTGATAGTTCGAGGGTAGTTTGAGTTTCGCCAAAATTTGTAGCCCATGAATCAAAGTGCGAAAAGCCAAGGTTTTTTAGTGTGCTACTTTGTAGGTATCTTTGATTAGTGAAAAGCTCTACAACCGAGTTGCTTATCGGTGTTCCCGTTGCAAATACGATTCCTTTTTCGCCTGTCATTTCATCTAGGTACTGGCATTTCATAAGCATGTCAGTGCATTTTTGTGTATCTGTTTGAGAAATACCGGCTACGTTTCGCATTTTTGTGAATGTAAAAAGGTTTTTGTAGAAGTGGCTTTCGTCTACAAACATCTTATCAATTCCAAGCTCTTCAAAGTTAATTACATTGTCCTTTCGGCTTTGGTCGTTTAACTTTTCAAGCTTTGTTTGTACAGTCTTTTTAGCTTTTTCTAGCTGCTTAACTGAGAAATTGTCTCCTTTGTTGCTTTTAAGCAGTGATATGCCATTTAATATTTCTTGTTCCTGCTCATGTAAATACCTTATTTGTCTTTCTATGCTAATAGGTATTTTTTCAAACTGGATATGACCGATAATAACTGCGTCAAATTCACCTGTAGCAATTCTTGCACAAAATCTCTTGCGGTTATTAGTCTCAAAGTCTTTCTCGGTGGCCACTAAGATATTAGCGGCAGGGTAGAGTAGCATGAATTCATTTGCCCATTGCCCGGTTAAATGATTCGGTACAACAAATAAAGATTTATGCCACAAACCAAGCCTTTTGCCTTCCATTGCACCACCGACCATTTCAAAGGTCTTGCCAGCTCCTACACAATGAGCAAGTAAAGCGTTTTTGCCATACAAAATACGAGCTATAGCATTTTTTTGATGTTGCTTAAGTGTTATAAGTGGGTTCATGCCTACAAAGTTTAGGTGTGTTCCGTCATATTCTCTAGGCTTTGTTGCGTTGAATTTTCTATTATAAAATTCTGTTAGATTAGTTCGTCTTTCGTGGTCTTTCCAAATCCATTCTTTAAAAGCTTGCTTAATTAAGTTTTGCTTGCCTTGTGCTACTTCTGTATCTTCTTTATTAAGTACAGATTTACGCTTGCCGTCTATATCTTCATAATAATCATAAATTTGCACATCACGCTGATTAAGGGTATCTTCAATTATCTTGTAAGCGTTTATCCTGTTAGTACCATAAGTGTTAGTAGCCTTGATATTTACCTTGTCTAGGCTTTTTCCTTGTATGTTATATTCAGATGTGTAAGCAGAATAACTAAGCTTAATATCAGTGGCGATATATCTTGCTGTATCAAGCAACTCAAACATGAATTGTTCTATCGTTTCATTAGGTATCCATGTAGTGCCAAGCCTTACGTCAATGTCGCTTGCGGTAAGCTTAATAGGCTGAACTTTGCTAAGAGCTTCTTTATTTGCTTCTAGCTTATCGGCTAAGTTCGGTAAAACCTCTGATAATGCTGTAATCATGTCTAGCTTTTCTACTACATTGCCGGAAAGGTACTCATCGGCTGTAACAAAGTTAAACTTTTCTATTGTAATAAAAGCTTTGGGTATGTCGCTTGCATTAGTTGCACATTTAATATCTCTAAAGATAACTCCCTTAAGCTCTGTTTCTATCTGCTCTGCCGTCTTGCCTGTAAGCTCTGTCATGAAGTCTATATTAACTTTGCCTTTTTCTGCAAGTGATACGGCTAGTGCTTCACTTGCTGTATCTACATGAGTTACTTTTACAGGTGGTCTAATAGTTCTTTTTGTAAAAATATCTGCTTTGTGCGATAGTTTGCCGTCCTCGTCTAATTCTTCTAAAGCAGTAAGGATATGGTATGAGGTATCTTCTGAAAAAGCTAAGCGATTAGCTCTGCTTGATAATACATCATACTTTTTAGTGTAATCATCATAGAGCTTATTTAAGTTTTGCTGTTCAGCCTTAATATCTTCATCAGAAAAACCTTCAGATTGTATATTGATTAATCGTCTAACGCTGTCTCTAATCTCTATCATGCCTTTAATACGGTTAGCCGCTGTTTCATTTGTCTTTCTTAATGTCATAATAGAGTTTTCACGGAAGTAAATATCATCATCTACAATGGTAAAAGAAAAGTTTCTTACACTAGGGTCGGCGGTTATTCTAATTGCTTCAACATCCGTTTTTTCTATATCGTTACTTTGCTCTAATGTATCCATATTAAAATTGATGTGTTTAATAGCATTTTCTAGTAGCTCTTGCAGTGACTTATCTTCAAAAGGTACGCATGAAGTTTCTGGCCCGAAAGGTCCGGAAACTTCTTTCATCTCTCCTAGTACCATTTGTGGGTTATCTATAAAGTATTGGTTAATGTCCAGTTCGTTTTCATCCTTGCCAAGATACACCCAGTTAGGCTCTACACATTTCATGCTTTCTCTTTTTTGTAGAAAGATAATATCGCTTGTTACTTCTGTACCTGCGTTCTTTGTGAAAGCGTTATTAGGTAGTCTTATTGCCCCTACAAGTTCAGCACGTTCGGCAAGATACTTTCTTACAGTAGGATTTTTCTTGTCTAGCGTTCCTTTAGATGTAATAAAGGCTACCACTCCATTTGGTCTAATTTTATCAAGTGTCGCTCCAAAAAAGTAATCGTGTATAAGCCAGTTGTTTTTATTGTAACGCTTATCATTTACTTTGAATTGTCCAAAAGGCACATTGCCTACCGCAATATCATAGAAATTGTCCGGTAGGTTCGATTTTTCATATCCACCCTCTATTACATTAGAGTTTTGATATAACTGCTTTGCTATTCTAGCACTTATGCTGTCTAGTTCTACAGCATGCACCTTGCTTTTTGACATGCTTTGTGGAAGCATACCTATGAAGTTGCCGACACCACAAGACGGCTCTAGTATATTTCCATTTGTAAAGCCTGCATTTTCAAGCACTTTATACATGCTATTAATTATCGTAGGTGAGGTATAAAAGGCTGTAAGCGTGCTTTCTCTTGCGTTCTCATATTCTTCATTAGTCAATATATTTTTAAGCTCTGAGTAACTATTATGAGTGTCTTTAAAGTAATCAGATAAGCCACCAAAGCCAACGTATTTAGATAGTATTTCTTGCTCTTGTGGTGTAGCTAATCTGTTTTCGCTCTCAATAAGTTTAAGTGTAGAAATAGCGTTTATATTCATTCTAAATTTTTCACTAGGAGTTCCTACACCTAAGTTTTCATCTAAAATTTTAAACTGATGTCGCTCGGCCACACTTTCAGTGCTTGCGAGTGTTTGGGTAATAGGTGTGTCAATAGAAAAAGCAGAGGTGTTTTTCACCTCTGCTTCTTTTAAATCGTGTATACTATTTGTTCGTTGACTATCTCCGCCGCTGAGTGGTCTATGTTGTTCATTATTCCCACCCATTTCATCATGTCCTGCATTTTGAGCTTCTCTGTTGCTCCCTCTTGTTTTTTCATCTCGTTTATTAATCTGTCCTTGAGTTCGAACGCCCTCTTCTCGATGTCTATTAGATACTCGTCCAGTTTCTTCGACTGTATGAGCTGATTGTAAAAGTCTTGATGATACTCTTTTATATATCTTTCGTGCCTGCGAGCTGTCGAGCCTATTGACCATTCTTCCTCTTCTTCTAAATTCGGCAGTAGCACTTCGCCCACTTGTTTGTATGTTAGTTCCATTTTGTAAACCCTCACTTTCACGCTTTAAAGTCCTGTCTTGTGTATTAGTATACTCTATTTCGTTTTCTTTTGCAATACTGTTTTCTATTTCTTTTATTTTGTTTGAAATATGCTTAAGAATTTCCTTTGAAATGTCACCAAATATGTTTGATACTTGCGTTATGTCTTCGGCTGAATAATTAAAATGAGAAAAGCAGTTACTTGTATCCTCGTTTAGTCTAGACAGCACGGTATATGCACTGCTACCAACTGCAAGGTCTATCAAGCGAACGTCTAAGCCGTTATCTTTTACCTTGTTAAAAGCTATGCTGAAAATACAGCTTTTAATGTCGCTTGTATCTGCGTTTGGGTACTCATTTTCTAGCGTTTTAATCACTTCATCTATATGCTCTTTACCCATATTCCAAATAGGCACTTTCTTAGAGTTTTCACGCTCCGATGTATCTGAAATATCAAAGTAGTATTTTGGTCTTTGGTTTTGTCCGATAACTGCAATTCCTGTTGAACCATAGTTTACAAATCTTCCGAAATACTTATTCCACTGGCTAAATTCTAGAATAGCTGTCGCATGTGGCTTTTGTGCGTAAACTAAGACTTGTTCTTCAAAACTTAGCTTGTAGTTATATGACGCAGTTTTTAAAAATTTCTGCCACTGTTCTACCGAATCCATGCTTTTAATGGTATCGGTATACATTTTTTCTAATGTTTTAGTGCTCACTAATTCACATCCCTATAAAACTTTGTATTTGATTAATCACATCACTGATGTCTCGTATTAAAACTTCTCGCCTTTCCGGTATAATTAAAAGATAAAGACCTATACAGGCTAGTAATAAAATTGCTACTGTACATATGGTCTTTATGACTCCTTTAGCGGTAGATAAAATAAATTTAAATGTGTTTGTTTTTTCCACCACAACCACATTTTCGTCAATTTTATATTTTTCTTTAAGCTTTGTGTTTTGCTTGTCTTGTGCAAGCTTTTTTTCGACTCCAAGTACACCGTAGCTATCAAATTTACTCACTTTTTCGCCCTCCAGTTTAAGAAAGACTTCTTAACTTTTTCTTCTTTTTTGATAGGGTCTATTTGTGAATAGAGTGTATTTGATGAGGACTTGTAGCTAAAGTAATCAAAACAAGGACTTGCAAAAAGCGTTTTCTTTTCTTTTTTGCTCATCATAGTAAGCACGTCTTTGTGTTCCGTTTCGTCCGTGAAATTAAATAGATAGAACACGTCATTGCTGTAAGTTCTTTCTATTAATTTAGTTGTGGCGGTTAGCTCGTTAGCCTTACAGCCACAAACGCAAACTTTAATGTCTTTTTCGATAAAAGAAAAAAGATTGAAATTGTTATCTGTAAAACTTCCAAAATCATATACAAAGTAGTCGTAAGGCAGTTTTAATATACTTTCTAGGCTTTCGGGTTTGTCGAACATTTCTATATCTCTGTAGACTAGCTTACCGATTTCTTTATCCTCATATTCCTCTGAGAACACTTGTGATATTATTTCTACAAAGCCTTTTTTGTTAAATTCTATGTAACAAACGCTTTTGCCCATGAACTTAAGGTACTTGCAGTACTGTAAAGCCTGCGTAGTTGTTCCTATCCTTGTGCTCGCTCCTGCAAAGGCGATAGTCTTCTTTTTTTGTGCATTACTGCTAATTTCTTCCTCCTGCAGAACCACGGATGAGCCACTAAAGTTCGTCATATCATCCAAAATTGAGTTTACATTTAAGAGACAGTTTTTTAGCTGTTCTTTTCTATTTGATAAAATAGGGTCTATGATATAGTTTCTAAAACCTCTTACGGCTAGTGCTTGTATGAGTTCACTTTCTACGCTGAAACCCACAGCTAAAATAATGATATTTGCCGTTGTCACTGATTTTATGCTTTGCAGTTCTCTTGAAATAACCCTAAAATCATCTATGAACTGTTCGCAGTCTACTATGATGTGTGAATATGTGTTCTCGGTGCAAGACTGTATAATCTCGCTGATGTGATAGTAGTTTTTAGTACACACTATGCTCTCATCAAGCTCGTTTACTACTTCACTGGCAAAGAACGCTTTTTCCTCACTTCCTATGAATAATATCATTTTAGATGTTCACCTCATTACTTAAATTTTGTATCGTCTTTTTTTCAGTTTGTGGTGTTTGCTTTTCGATAGTCAGAATTAATTCCTCGTTCCAGTCTTTTGATTCTGTCGGGAATTTATCTATCACTCTTATGTTTTCATCTTTTAAAGCTTCGTGGATTTTTTCTGCATTTAATCTACCCGATTCATCGTTGTCAAGGCAGATTATGACGGTTTTAATCTCCGAATGTTCCTTAACATGTGTGCGAACTGCGGCGATTTTGGTAGAGCCACTAAGAGCTAAGTAACTACAGTTTTTATAGTTTTTTCCATTCTTTTTAGTAGCCGTCATGATAGACATGCTGTCTATTACACTTTCAGTAACGATGAGATTAGGTGCACCGTTATTGATAAAAAAACAGTGGTTGTAGTCAGAACCCTCGATGTCAGAAACGAACTTTCGGTATGAGTTAGTTCCTCTTTTGTTTGCGAATACCGCCTTTCCGTTATCGTCATAAGAGACGAAAACACAGTTGTTCATTTTATCCTGGTACAAGTTGTCATTTTGGATAAACTCATTGACAATGCCACTATCAAGTTTTCGTGTCATAGTAAGGTAGGCAAATACGTTTTTGCTATGCTCTGAAGCTTTGGGAAGAATCAGTTCTTTTGGCTTTGTGACTTTCTTTTCTATTTTTTCGTGTGGCTTGAAACCTAAAGATTTGCTGTCTATAATTTCACCTAGTTCAAAAAGTGCGGTCTTTAAGTCCTTTCCTTCTATATCCATTACAAAATCAATTATTGAGCCATATGCACCGTTTGAATTGCGATTAAAACTATTTGCAGAAGGGTTTATCCTTATACTGTCGTGCTCGGTTAAGGTGTAGTATTTTCCTATGCGTTTTACAGTGTAGCCACGGCTTTGTGCATAGTCTATTATGGAAATTGATTTAATCTCTTTTATATCTGCCATAATCTAGCTCCTATTCTAAATCAGTTATTTCTTTGTAAGCGTTATCAATTTTACTTAAAAGCTCGGTTTTTTCTTTTTCATAGCTTTTAATCAAATTTTCTTCGGACTTGATGTCCTCTTCTTTTGCCGATATTAACGTCTCGATTTCTTCTATTTCTGCGGCTGTTTTGTACTTTTTGTTCTCTTCATCACTCTGTATAGAAAGCAGGATGTTTTCTATGGTCTTTTTGCTTTCTTCACTTCTTTCATCAAGCGCCGCTATGTTTTCTTCATACATGCTTATGTCACGGTATAGCCTGTCGGTCATATACTCGGTTAAACTTTTTTGATAAAGATTACTAACACGGTTTACCGCTATGGAATTAGTGTAAAATTTAAGGCTATCGGCATTTGAGTCCGGAAGAGTTAACCGTAAAGAAGATTCATTAAAATTTATCGGAACGTCTTCTATTTGAAGTATGATGTAGTCATCTTCAGATATTATTTGAGTTATATTTACCTTAGTTTCGGGTCTAAAAAGACAGCTGAACTCGTAGTCATTTATGCCGTCATAGGCTAAGTTTTGCACCTCTAGTTCCACTTCCATAAGGTGCTGTTCTTCCGAATAGTCCCACCTTAAAAGGGTAATATTTCTGCTTTGATAATTCAAAGTGCTGTTAAGTTCAGTGGCACTTGTACGAATATTGGAAAAGAAGAGATTGCCACTTACGAAAAAAAGGATATAAATAAGCAAGACAATGCTTAGATATATCCAAATAAAATTATTCTTTTTAATCATGTTTTCACCCCACAAGAATATATGGTTTGTCCCTTACTATTTCACTTATCATCCATGTATCGTTTACAAGCTCTAGCTTAAATTCGTAAAGATAGTTTGTAGTGTTACGGTTTCCGTCTATCGAAAAGAAAATCTCGGTATCGCAAAGGACGAGTGCTTCACTTTCACTGATAGGCACATAGAATGAACTGGTGTCTTCGATACCGCTTCGGTACTCTGTATCACCGTAACTAGTCTTATCAATAGTTTCGCCCTCGGCTTCATAATTGTATCCTAAATACTCCATTACATCATCAGAACTATACGGCTTTACCCTTTCTAAAATGGTAGTGTACTGCGTGTTGCTGTTAGTCCAGTAGTCCTCTAAAAAAGTTTCTGCGACAATTACTGCACGGCTTGCCATTAAATCAGCTTTGCTTTCAAGCTGAGCCTTAAGGCTTATATTCTCTTCGTTTAAAACTTCAATGTTTTCTTTAAGCACTGGGTCTCCGTTTTCTTTGATGTAATTAATTTGACTTGTCAGCTCGTTGTTTTCTATGTACAGTGAACCTATAGCGTAAAGAAAAATTAACACCACAGTGCTAATAATCAATACACCGGCAGTCTTTTTGCTAATATGTATATTTGATTTTTTCATGTCTTCCTCCTAAGCGTTATCATCCGCATGTATTAAGTATATATCGGGGTCTACTCTTGTCCCGTCTCGGTAAACTTCAAAGTGTAAATGATTTCCAAAGCTGTAACCTGTATCGCCGACATAGCCGATGATTTGACCTCTTTCTACAAATTCACCTGCACTAACTATCATAGAAGAGCAGTGTGCGTAGCGTGTCGAAAATCTGTCGTTATGTAGGACATACACGTTGTATCCCCATGAAGAGTGATACTCTGCCGAAATAACTTTACCGGACTGTACCGCTACAATAGCGGCGCCGTTCGGTGCACCTATGTCAAAACCCCAGTGAGTGCCATAGATAAATTCCCATGTGACCCAGCTTCGATTATATCCGGGAGTCGGCCATATGGGATTGAATCCCTCAGCCATGGGTGAGCCGTCACCGCCAGTGTCTTTAATTGCAGTATTTTTTATGAAATAGACATCTTCGGCAAAGTATTTGTCGTTTCCCTCTATTTCATTTTCAGTGGCATAACTTTCTGCAAGTGAAGCCGTGTAATTTTCACTTCCTACATAATCTACAAAGTCTCTGCCGAAAACGTAGATTTGCAGTAGAAACTGCATTTTAGCCGTGTCCGGCTCTTCGTCATCAAGGTCTTTAGGCAAGCCTGTTATTTCAAGTAGTTCCTTAAATTCTCGTATGCCGTATTCCATAGAGTGTTTAGGTGTTGTAATCGGTGTTTCAGAAAACCTACTTGCCCTCATTACATCCGAACCCTCACCTTTTGTGAGCACTTCAATCATCGCTAGAATAAAGGCGGTGTAATCTTCGTCCAAACCCTCATCGGACAATATTTCTTCTACAGTGTTTTGATATGACAGAACCGTTTCTGAAAGCTCAAAACTACTGCTTATATCGCTCTTCGATTCCATTTCACCGCCCATAACCGCCATGAGTCCACCGACCATGATTATTACAAAGAAGAATAATATGAGAACAGGGAGTAGGACAAAGAAAATCACTTTTTTAAGCATTACGCACCACCTCTAAATAGCTCTTTTTCTTGCTCTGTAATTTCTACAGTGAAATGAACGGTTTCTTTAGCGGCTAGTGATAAAATGCATTCTCCTTTTTGAAGACTTGGTATGTGTGCGATTTCCGAATCGGTAAGATTATCGCCAAAGACATTGTTTAGTAAGGCTGTAGCATTTGTGTCCTGTTGCATTATAAATTTGTATTGTGTAAGCTCGAACAGGACTTTAATTTTGTCTATGCTCTCTTGTCCGCTACCCTCGGGCACAAAGTCTCTAATACTTTGACTTGCATACATCAGTCCACCAAAATACTTTCTAGCTTCACGCTCAAAGGTTATTAACTGCTCTACCGCCTGTAGCTTATTTGTGTTTACTATTCGATGTGCTTCGTCTATGAACACCATGAACCTTGTTATGTCTTCCCATTTGATTTTATTAGTGTCATAGTGGTTTTTCATGGCACTACCGATTTG
>CAYJFP010000029.1:0-18205 GCA_964369415.1 uncultured Eubacteriales bacterium
ATTCATGATAGAATTTGACACGATAAATTCACCAAACACACGTTTTTGTGGAAGATTTAAATCTGCACCAGATTTTGTCCATTTTGAACGTGTTACGCATGAATTTATTCTTTTTATATTATTAGAAGGAGACATGTACATCGAGGTAGACGGAACACGGCACGAATTACATAAAAATGACAGCCTTTTAATCAGTCCATATCAGCACCACAAAGGTTATAAAGAAGCGTACTGCGATTACATTTACATTCACTTCACTCATCCAAATTACAAAAGTATAGAGATGAATAAAGACGAACTGCAAACTTTAAAAGATGATTTGTTTAAGACATGGGACAAGGCGGACATGTTTCAAAGTTATACCGAAGAAGAAGCAAAGATATATTTCCCTATAAAGCATCAAAACAGCGATTCCACTATTGCAACCGCAAATATGCTTTTTGGAATAAGCAAGTCGATGTTTTCTTCAAGACAGCCATATTATAAGCTGCTCCTTTCTAATTACACCGAGCAGTTATTAATCGAGATAGCCTATCAATATATAAGGGACAAAGAGGTGCTTAAAACCGAGGGAATCCACGGAAAGGCCCTAAAGGCGATAAATATAATCATTGCGTTTATAAATGATAATTTCATGAACAATCTTTCAGCTCACGACATAGAAGAACTCTCAGGTTTTAACTATGACTATATCAACAAGGAATTCAAAAAATCCACCGATTTTACCATTATGAGCTATATGGAGATGGTGAAAATGCAAAACGCCAAAAGGTATGCACTCTCAACCGATTATAACTTTGCTAAAATAGGGGAAATGCTCGGCTACGAAAACCCTTATTATTTCAGTAAAGTCTTTAAAAGAAGAGAAGGTATGACTTTGACCGAATTTGTGAAGAATCACAAGGATTATAATAATTAGGCTAAAAACTATTTAGGGGCGGACTTTATGTCCGTCTTTTTTATTTTTGCATTAATTTATATGCTTCTATTATTTCTACGCCGCAGCTTGTCCCAATTCTTGAAGCACCCGCCTCTATAAACGCAAGTGCGTCTTCGACTGTTCTGATTCCACCTGAAGCCTTTACCTTAATTTCGTCGCCGACACATTCTTTCATCAGCTTAACGTCTTCGATAGTTGCTCCGCCTGTGCCAAATCCTGTAGAAGTTTTTACAAAATCAGGTTTTACTTTCAATGCAATTTCGCACATTTTTCTTTTTTCGTCATCGGTTAAATAGCATGTCTCAAAAATAACCTTGCTTGTGATATTTCTTTCTTTACAAGCCGTTACTATTCGTGTCATTTCGTCTTCTATGTAATCATAGTTTCCACTTTTAAGCTCGCCTATGTTGATAACATAATCAACTTCCATAGCGCCCTTTTCTATTACGTCTATAGTTTCAAAAACCTTGGTTTCTATTGTGTTTTGTCCTAAAGGAAAACCGACCGCTGCATCGCAAATAACGTCACTGCCTTCTAAAATTTCTTTACAAAATGGAACTGGAGCGTTGTTAATCGCAACTGTTTTAAAATTGTATGCTTTAGCCGTTTCACAGTGTTTTCTTAAATCGTCTCTAGTCGCAAACGCCTTTAAAATCGTTTGGTCTATCATTTTTGCAAGTTCTTGTGTTGTTACATTCATAAGTTTTCTCCTTTATATTTCATCAAGTAATTCGTAAGTTTCGATAAGGTCAAAATACGCCTTGTCGAAAATCCTCTTTACTTTTTCATACTTTTCATGGCTTTCTTTATTATATACCACGGTCTTGTCGATTTTGATAAATTTGTGCACCTCAGAAAAATTTTCTAGCACACCGGCTCCGACACCCGCCGTAACCGCCGCACCGATAGAAGTCGCTTCTTCTAGGTGATTTAGTCTGTTTGCATTTATTCCATATATATTAGAAAGCAGTGTGCAAATCTCTTCGCTTTTTGACAGGCCACCTATCACATTTATCTCTTTAATCTCTGAATGAGCCTTTAAAATATCGAGAATAACGCATAGATTCATCAAAACTCCCTCGACACCAGCCCTCATGAAGTCGCACTTTTTGTGCTCCATCTTCATTCCGATATAGGCCCCTCTAGCCTTTGAGTTCCACCTCGGACTTCTCTCGCCCAAAATATATGGAAGATATATTAGGCCGTTTGCACCGATTTTAGAGGCTTTGATGTCTTCGTCAATCTTTTTATACACCTCTTCTTCTTTTTCATAAAGAAGTGCTTTTAGAAAATCGTAGGAATTACCCGCCGCCTGCATTGTACCGTTTGGTGTGATATAACCCTTTATTATATGCGCCCAGTTGTAGGTTCGCATTTTTTCGTCATAGACTGGTTTTTTGCTGGTATAGGCTATCCACGAGGACGAGCCTAAGTAGTTGTACGCCACGTTTTCCTCTACGCTTCCAGCGCCAACAGCGGCACAAACTCCGTCGCCGCCGCCGATAACAATTTTTGTACCCACTGGCAAATTACTGATTTTAGAGGTTTCTTCGTCTATTTCTCCGACTATTTTAGTCGATTCGTACACGTCTGGCAAAATATTTTTATCTATTCCGATAAGGGAGAGAATTTTCTGTGACCAACAAAAGTTATTTAAATCAAAGGCGTTTGTTCCCGAAGCGTCAGAATAGTCCGTGACAAATTTTCCCGTAAGCTTGTTTATGACAAAATCTTTTGGCTGTAGCATTTTGTAGGTTTTAGCAAAAATTTCAGGCTCGTTTTCACGAATCCACATCAGCTTTTCTATACTGTACGAGGCGCTGATTTTGTGTCCCGTTATTTGGTAAAACTCTTTCTCGTCTATTTTGCTTCTTATAAACGCTTCCTCTTTAAGGCTTCGTTGATCCGCCCAAATTATGGATGGTCTAAGGTGGTTTCCGTCTTCGTCCACCACCACACAGCCCATCATCTGTCCACTAAAGGCCAAGGCTTCAATTTTCTTGATTCCCGTGTTTTCAAGCAGCAACCTATTGGTTTCAAATACGGCTTTTAGGTAGTCTTCGGGGTTCTGTTCTGCCCAAGTTCCACTGAAAAAATTAGTATCGTAATGATAAACCACGCTTTTAATCATGTTGCCGTCGGTGTCAAACAAGGTTGCCTTGTTTCCAGTTGTGCCCAAGTCGTGGGCAATTAAGTATTTTGGCATAGTTTTACTCCAATTTAAAATTAAAACTTAGTCTAAAATAGCCCTTCTCTTTTAGTCCTTAGTCAAAAACAGTCCTTCACCATTCACTATTAGTCCTTAGTCAAAATATCACATATCCTCGAAAGGAGCAATTATCTCGTTTATTTTAGCCATAGTGCTCTGATCAATGCTCCAAGTACAGCAGTGAACGTTTTTCTCGATTTGCTCTAAGGTCGAAGCGCCGCCGATAATGCTTGTGACTTCCTCTTTTTGCACTAGATAATTTAGTGAAAGTTCGTTCATCGGCTTTCCAATTTCTTCTGAAAGTGCCTTTAATTTTGTCGCTGCATCAAAATATTTTTCAAAATCAGGTCCTACTAGTTTTGGATTTGCATTTCTTACATCGTCTTTAGAAAAGCTGATTCCGCTGTTGAATTTACCCGCCAATAGTCCTTGGAAAAGTGGGCTATATGGTAAAAACGCCATTCCATTTTCCTTAACTAACGGGAAGATTTCTTTTTCTGTTTTATATGCAAGAGGAATTGTATGGTAAGTTTTTGGGTTTCTCTCGAGCATGTTATATAGACTTTGAATGCAGTCAACACTTACATATTCCATCATTTTTTTAGTATCTGCTACTGAGAAGTTGCTAAGTCCGACATATCTGATTTTTCCAGCTTTTTTCATCTCTACAAGCGCTTCTGCAGTTTCTTCTAAAGAAGCATTTGGATCGGGCCAGTGCATTTGATAGATGTCGATATAGTCAGTATCAAGTCTTAATAGGCTCTCGTCAATTTCTTTTAACAGGCTTTTTTTAGTTAAATTGTTGGTTACTTCTTCCTTTTCGTTCCAAACAAGACCGCCTTTTGAAGCGATTATCGCCTTGTCTCTTCTTCCTTTAAGCGCCTGTCCTAAGACTCTTTCAGAGTTTCCAAGGCCGTAAACTGGAGCCACGTCGAAAAGATTTATTCCAAGGTCCATAGACTTGTGGACTATGCTTATAGATTTATTGTCGTCGGTGTTGTCCCACTGTCCTCCAAAATTCCAACAGCCAAGACCGATTACCGAAATTTCATTCTCAATTTTTCCAACTTTTTTGTAAATCATATAGATTCTCCTTTAAATAATTTATGATGTTCAGAGCCGCTGAGTCTCAGCTCACAGCCCATTAATGCAATTTTTTTGGTTTTGCTTTCGCTTCCGAGTTTTTCGCTTATCATTTCCACGGCGGTACTTCCCATTTTAAATGAATCTCGGGTCACACAGCTAAACGGATAGCCGATGCTTTCTAGACTTTGGATATGGTCGATTCCGATTAGGGAAATGTCCTCACCGATTGTCAATTTTCTCTCATTACAAGCCTTGATAAAGCCTAGACTTGTAAGGTTGTTGCAACATAGGTATGCAGTGGCAGAAAAAGAGCTGTCAAGTGCCTTACACGAAAGCTCGTAGGCTTTTTTCAGCGTAAAATCACCTTTTAAAATATTTTCATCTTTTAGCTCAATTTTATTCTCTTCAAGTGCACTTATAAAGCCTTCAAACCTTTGCCTTGCAAGTTTTAACTTTAAGTCGCCTGTAATTATCGCTATTTCACGGTGTCCGATTTCTATGAGCTTTGAAGTGGCGGTATAACCACTTTGAAAGTTTTCATAAAAAACGCCGTCCCACTTTGAGTTTTCAAACTCTCTATCTAAAAGGACTATCGGTATATTTAAACTTTCATACATTTTAGTAAGAATAGTTTGTGCACTAGGAGTCAAAAAGCCTGTGGCAGGCGTGATAATCAGACCTGAAACTTTATGCTTTTTCATCATTTTAACTGCTTGTTCCTCTAAATCCATATCGTTAGAAGTATAGCAGTATATCACCGAAAAACCCAGTTTTTGTGCCTCAAAAGAAATCCCCTCCATCACTTGTGAAAAAAAGTTATTGTTGATTTCTGGCAAAATAACTCCTATTACATCGCCATTTTTCTTAAAGTTTATCGAAGAAGGGTTTGGACTGTATTCGTACTCTTTAATAACTGCTTCCACTTTTTTTCGGGTTTCTTCTTTTACATATCCGCTTCTATTTATCACTCTTGAAACAGTTGCCTTTGAGACCCCTGAGAGCTTTGCAATTTGATTTATGTTTATAGTAAACACCTCTTAGTCTATATGAAACCGTTTCATATTCTTTTGCAGTAATTTTGAAATTATATTAGCATTTCAATATAGAAAAGTCAATTATTTTTAATTTTTTCTATGTTTTTTACATACGTTTTAGTAAAAACTATACTATTTATACAATTAATAATTCTTTTCCAGAAGGATTTGGTTTCATATTTTGTTCCATAAACATGAAAAACCGCAAGTCCTAAAACTTACGGTTTTATACTATTTTAATATACAATCTTCAATCAACCCAAGCTTAAGCGCCGTGGTCTTTGCTGCACTTCTTTTAGAAACTGCAAGCTTTCTTAAGGTATTGCTGACATGAGTTTTTACCGTGGGAAGCTTAATTCCAAGTATATCGCATATTTCCTGATTCGATTTATCCTGACAAATCAAGGCAAGAACTTGATGCTCCATGTTAGATAAGTGTATATCATGGTTCTGCTCAGACTCTAGATATTTTTGGTAAAACGACGCCTGAACCCTTGTAGCTTTAACAACTTTTTTCAAAAATTCCTTGTTCCTAGTATAATTGCATTCTAAAAGCATGGGTAAAACGGCTGTTCCATACTGTGAAACAGTTGTCACAAACCCATAAATCGACGCTGAATCAAGTGCATCTTCCATATGACCACGCCAAAGCTTGTTGTCCTCTTTATAATAGCATATCGCAGATAAAATATTGTAGATAATTTTGTCAATAACCTTTTTGCATTTATCGCAATATCTAAGAAGTTGTGAAAGTAGTATAAGTGCTTGATTATGCTTTCCTAACGCTATCAAAACTTCGCACTTTACCTGATACATATATCTCCAGAGTATCCAAATATTTGTGTCGTCCTTAGGCGCATCGTATTCAAGCCACAACTTAGCACTTTCTAAATCTCCACCAACAAGAGAAATATGGCAAGCAAGCGCCTTTACATTATGCAAGAAAATTCGTTTGTCCTCTTTAGTCAGACGGTTTCGAAAGTCGTTAACGGTTTTAAGCGCAGAATTTACCTGACCCTTTGAGAGTTGAACTCTTGAAATCAATGCAATCAGTGCAAATTCAACATCACGGCTTCCTTTTTGCTGTATTTCTGGCAGAACCCCTGTCATAGCTATAAAATAGTCGTGATAATCGGCACCTTTTTCAAACTTACTTTCGCATATCGAACACTCTGCAAGACCAACGCCTTGGTTTTTAAAGAAAATCTCCAGCGGTTTTCTAATAGTCTTATACAAAAAATCATCTATTTTTGACCACTCAGAAAAATCCTTTCCACCGTTTAAAATAGACGGTAGCGAAGAAGTTATGCCAAATGTACCTGGATCTATCTCCTTGTCTTGTACCTTTTTAAACAAATACACAACCAAATCTTTAGTCGAAAGAGTATCAGTTTGAGGAAGTGCCACATCGAGAAACAAAAGTCTCTGTTTAGCTTCTTTATGTTCACGGCTTCTTTTGTCAAATCCGCTTGCATATAATTTTAACTTTGAATACCAATAATCAGATTTTTCATAATCCTCTCTAAGTGCACAGAGCATGCTCATTCCAGACATCAAACTAGGAGACTTTACAACCAGCTCCTCAGGAATACTTTTTAAAAATGGTTCTATCTCGTAAAAATAGCCCATGCCTGGATTTATATCTGCACATTTAGACAAAAGATGAAACGCATTATCATTCTTTTTCGCTTTTGCATAAAGCCTTATCGCTTTAATCGGATCTTTTTGCTTTTCAAAATACCTTGCCGCTTTTACAAAAAACTCTCTTTGTTCTTGTTCAGAAATAATTTGCTTTACCTTCCATTTTGCATAATTTTTCACCAGTGGAATAAAGCTATACTTTCCTTCGTCCAAAGTTTCTAGCAAAACATTATTCTTTATAAAAGTAGAAATCGCAGATGCAATATCTTCATATTCAGTCAATATCACTGCAAGTTCTACCGAGAACGAATCCAAAAAAAATGTGGAAACCAGCAGTTTCTTTATTATAGGATCTGTATCTGCAAATAAATTTTGATCAAGATAGCTATAAATCTCCCATTTAGTTTTACTCTTGCACTTATCGTCTACAATTCCATAATTAAGTGACGCTTCCGTACACAAATTAGTAAGTGACATAGGATGTGCGCTAAGCTCTTCCAAAATAAAATTAATCTTTTCATCGCTTAAACTAATATTATAAAGAGCAAAAAGTCTCTTCAAATCGCCACTATTAAAACTAAGACAACTGTAATCAATAGTGCTTAATTTTCCAGTCAATTTATGCTTTAAAAGTTGCACTGGCATATTTTGGCGGGAAATTAAGATAAATTTGTGCGACTTATTTTCATCAACAAATCTAAATAAGTCCTCAACATCTTTTTCGCCTTTTAATAGATGAATGTCGTCAAAAACAATTACTTCTACATCTTCTGAAAAGCTTGCATAAAAATCAAAACTATCCTTTACACTTTTATAAAAAACGGCATGATTTTTAAGTAAATTTAGCGTCGACGTCGTTTTTCCATATCCCGATGGAGCACAAATAAATATAATATCGCTGCTTTGAAATGCCATTTGAAACTTTGAAACAAATTTTTCTTGTAAAATAATATTTTTATTAATCATAAATTAAACCACTAGCACCTCTATTCTTTTACAATTTTATATAGGAAACACCATATCGTATAGTTCAATTTCTTCTATTTAGTAATAATTCAGTTTATTTTGTACTATTATATCATACTTTCAGCTGATATAACAAGCTAAAAAGCATAGAAATTCATA
Source organism: uncultured Eubacteriales bacterium (assembly GCA_964369415.1). GTDB lineage: Bacteria > Bacillota > Clostridia > Oscillospirales > Acutalibacteraceae > SIG603. The sequence continues at coordinate 8,036 of CAYJFP010000029.1, forward strand.
AATTGTATGTAAATATATATAAATTTATTTCAAGCTTGTTATTACTTTATTTTTTCTATAGCAATATAGATAAAAAAACAAGCTTAATGTCTTTGTTTTTCTTAGCTCTTGGCTATTGATTTAAGAAAATTCAAATGCTATAATAACTTACACGTTTAAATTCGTGAAATCTAAAATTAAAAAATTCGGAGGAAATTATTATGAAAAAAATTATCGCAGCAGTTGTGCTCGTAGCTATGGCTTTTGTTATGGTTGCTTGCAGCAGCACAGTAAATCTTGACGGAACATGGACTTATGAATCATTCAGTGGCATGAGCGTAGCAGAATATGCAGAGTCAGTTGGTCTTACTGAAGACGCATTGGCTGATACTTTTGAGTTCAGCGGTTCAAAACTTTCATTAACAAGCGCAGCGTTACAAACAACTACAGATTATGATGTAACACTAAAATCAAACGGTGCAGAAGTTCTAAATACAGACGGTTCAATTCTTATGAGCATGGAACTTAAAGATGGCAAACTTCACTACGGTGTAGACGACGGTACAGGCAATGTTATGGAAGTTGTTTTAGTTAAATAATAGCTTTTACGAACATAAAAAAGGTGGATTAATTTCCACCTTTTTTCTTTTGCGTAAAATTATAAAACGCATTAAAATCTTTTGAAACGATAAACCATATCTTATGAAAATCCTCAGTTTAGCTTATCTTTTTTCCGAAACCCAAAAAAGATAAGCGGAAAGGCGGATAGAGAAATTATAGCGATAAGCAAAAACGCCGGCGATAAATTTCCGTCAAACAAATCGACAAATCCCCCCATTAAAATCGGACCTAAAGTCATGCCTATGCTGTAAACCGACTGGTAAAAACCCATTGCCGTGGTCTTAGTTTCTGGACTTGAGGTCTTTACGACCATGGTCATCATTGCGTTTCCAATAAGACTTGCGGCAAATCCGCAGATAAACTGCAAGAGATAGATAATTTCCAGCACAGAATTAAAATACATAGAAACGCAATATACCACCATCAGAGAAAATCCGATATAAAGGCATTTTCTCACGCCCAATTTTTCATAAAGTCCTCTTCGCATAAAAAGTGAGGCGCAAAACGAGCCGCCTGTATAAAGAGTAGAAGTAATGCCTAGCGAAAGTCCGTTTGCCCCGAGTTCCTTTGCCATTTGCTGTGAAAAATTCACAGCCGTAGCAAAGTTAATCAAGTTACAAAGAGATGTAAACGAGGAAAAAAGCCATAAAGACTTATTTTTTGCAACGGATAAAATCCCCTTTAAAGTTACAGAGGATTTTACCGATTTGCTGTTTGGAATGAAAAAAGAAAGAAAAAGTGCGGTGATTCCCACGATGAAACTTGCCATGAATAGCGGTTCAATGCCCGTAGTTTCATACAAAAGACCACCCACAATATATGCAACTAAAATCCCCACGTTGTTTGCTGCAATTATCCCGCCGACCGCCTTAGCCGCTTCGTTTTCTTTATAAAAAGAACTAAACATAACGGTAAAACTTATCCACGCCGAGCTTGCCATGCCCGAAACCGAGTTTGCCAAAAACAAAAGCAAAGTCGAGGGAAAAATCATGAGTCCGACAGAGGAAACTGCGGCGAAAAATATTCCTATTCTAATTATTAGCATGTGATTTTGCATGTAATCTGCAAAAATTCCGAGTGGTATACGCAGTATCATCTGCGTAAAACCGTATGCGCCAACGATAAAACCGACAGCAAACGCCCCTACGTTTAACGCCAGAAGATGCGGTGTTAAAAATGGAATATAGACATATTGGGCAAACCAAAACATCGCAGCTACGATAAAAAACAGCACTCTATTTCTTGAATTCATTTATTTTCCCATCCTTTTTAATATAATTATATTTTAGCAAAAAATATTCTTTAATACAATAAAAATTAAGTTTAATTATTAAATTAAAGTGATAACACTCAGTGCTTGTTAACAAAAACGACTTGTAATGACTTTTTTTGCGTGTTATACTTATTTAATATTGAAAAATCGAAATGGAGTTTTATAGTAATGCGTTGTACAAATTGTGGAAAAAAGATAAAAGATAAATTGGTGTGCCCAAAATGCGGACTGAGACAGCCGACAGTGGAAATCAGCGAAGAGGAAGCTTCAAAAAGCAAAAAAGGCTTAATCATTGCCTGTTCTATACTCGGTGTTCTGACTATCAGCACAGTGCTTGCTTGGATGTCCGTGACAGGTGTTTTCGGCGGTGATTCGGGTGAATCAAGCGGTACAAGTGGCAATTTGACAGCGCTTGGAGATCCGATTGAATACAACAAGGATTTAAGTGATATTTCAGCTGGTTACAATGTTTCGGCGATTATTAATTCAGATGCGACTGTTTTTGTGACAGATTTCACCGACACAAGTGTCGATTTCGGGCAAGGCAAGGTGGATTCTTGGAGTGACATAACACAGATTGATACAGGAATCGCCCATACAGTCGGTTTAAAGTCAGACGGCACAGTGGTTTCGACGACTGTTACAGGAGAAACCTATAACGTGGGTCAAGACCAAGTTGAGGAATGGACGGACATCGTGCAAATCGCCACTGGACAAGCCTACACAGTAGGACTTAAGTCGGACGGCACTGTGGTCTCGACAGAGGTTAGCAACAAAGAGTTTGATGTGGGACAAAGTGAAGTTCAGGAATGGACGGACATAGTTCAGATTTCTACAGGTGGAGTTCATACAGTAGGCCTTAAATCGGACGGCACAGTGGTTTCGACGGCGGTTAACAACCCGACATTTGACTTAGGTCAAACCGCTGTTAGCTCGTGGACAGACATTGTAGCGATTTCTGCCGCGGACATTTATACAGTTGGCTTAAAATCAGATGGGACGGTGGTTTCAACCTTTATTAACGATTCATCTTACGATGCCGGTCAAGGGCAAGTCAGCTCGTGGAAGGACATCGTCAAGATTTCTGCGGGATTTTACCATGTGGTAGGCTTAAGGTCAGATGGCACGGTGCTCTCGACTTCTATCAGCAACACAATGTTTAATTTTGGACAAACCGTAGTCAGCGAGTGGACGGACGTCGTGGATATTTCAGCCGGTGCGGCACATACTTTAGGCGTGAAATCCGACGGTACAGTTATTAGCACCGTGATCGGTAACCTCGACTATGACGAGGGACAATCGCTGATAAACGGCTATAACATTAACACAAAAGAGCAAACTTTAGCGGAAACCGAAGAGTAATTACTCCCTATTTAGTCAAACCCGTGGTGAAGCGCACTTAAACCTTAACATATTATAACAACACCGACTTAATTAAGTGTTTCCGATAAAATAAAGACGTCAATATATGATTTAAATTTTATTAAATCCTAAACTTCGTCGCACACTGTGATATAAAATAAAAAGCATAGCTCTCTCAATTTTAAAAAGAGAGCTATGCTTTTTGTATAAGCCTGTTATATACTATTTTTTACTGCAACCAACGTGACAAGTATTGACTAATAATTTTGCTTGTGATAGTAATGTTAACTCCTAAATTTTATAATAATCGTAAAGTTTAGAGTCGTTTATTTCTTTTATCTTTTTGGGTCTACCAAGATTTTCTTTTGTATCTTTATCAAAAAAGTGCAAGTGCTCTTGAAGCAGTTCAAGGTGCACTGTTTCGCCGATAGAAAAGTTTACATACTTAACAATCACTACTAATTTGACACCATTCATAGATAGGTATACCGCATAGTTTGCCCCCTGATTCTCGATATACGTTACATTTGCCTCCAATGTTTTGCCGCCAAATGCCTCTTTATGTATCAAAATATTTTCAGGCCTAATACCGCAAATGTATTCACCATTTTCTTTTAGATAATCGTGCCACCCATCATCTAAAAGCATATGTAAATTTTGATAATTCAAATGATTTTTACATATCCTAACATTTTCAACTATATTCATAGGGGGAAAACCTATAAACCTAGCCGTAAAAACATTTTTGGGAAAATGGTACACATTATATGGCGTGTCATACATTTGAATTTCACCTTTATTAAGCAGCATTATTCTTGTACCAAATGTAAGTGCTTCTATCTGATCGTGAGTAACATAAATCATCGTTTGCTTAAATTTTTCGTGTATGTCTAAAAGTGCCTGTCTTGCCGCAACACGAAGTTGGGCATCTAGGTTTGAAAGTGGTTCATCTAAAAGAAATATTGGGCTATTTTTAACCGTAGCCCTTGCAAGTGCTACCCTTTGACGTTGACCACCTGAAAGCTCTCTTGGAAGTCTCTTTCTATATGGTTCTAATTCAAGCATTTTAAGAACCATCTCAAGTCTTTCTTCTATCTCTTTTTTTGGCACCTTTGCAATCTTTAGTCCATAGGTAATATTTTTTTCAACATTCATATGAGGATAAAGTGCGTAGTTTTGAAATACCATAGATACATCACGGTGCCCAGAGGCAACATCTACAACACTTCTACCGCTTAGCACAACGTCTCCCGTTACAATGTCTTCAAGTCCTGCGATTACTCTTAACAGTGTCGACTTGCCACATCCCGAAGGCCCAAGTAAAACTAGGCGCTCTCCCTTTTCAGCTTCGAAACTGATATTTTCAATAACAACATTACTTCCATATGCTTTTTTTACATCTTTAAATTCAACTGCATTCATAATATAAACTGCTCCATTTTTTATTGCTACTTAATACCTGATGATGAGAATGTGTTGATGATAAGTCTTTGAAAGAACAGATACAACAACAGCGGTATAATCATCGTCACCACTGACATAGCCATTATTTTTGTAAACTCATTTCCCGCCTCATTGGATACAAATAATTGTAACGCAAGTGGCAAAGTGTAATTTTCTTTATTCTTAAGTATAAGACTTGGCCAAACAAATTCATTCCAACTGCCTGCAAAAAACCAAATACTACTTGCGACAAGTTGTGGCCTAATGAGTGGCAAAACAATATCTTTCATTATTCTAAGGTCTCCGGTATTATCCACCTTTGCCGCCTCTATCAATGAAAGAGGAATATTTCTCATTGACTGTACCAACAAAAACACCGCAGAACCTGCAAAAACTTGTGGTATTATTACTCCTATTATGCTGTCAACCAAGTTTAATTGTGCAAGCGTTATATAGTTTGGTATCATGGTTACAGTAAATGGTACAAACATAGAAACCATCATAGACAACGAAATGAGATTTTTCCCTTTAAAATTATAATATACAAGCGCATACGCCGCTATAAACGACACCAATACTCTTAAAAAAGTACTGGCACTTGCCGAAACAAACGTATTAAATACAACCCTTAAAAGTGGAACACTCTCATTTAATGCGAAATAATTATCGAAGGTAAAAGTCTCTGAGATAAGTGCTACCGCATTAGCATATGCTTCTCTCTCAGGCTTAAATGAGTTTGAAAATGCAAAAATAAACGGATATAAAAATGCAAAAACCACTACAAGAAATAAGATATGCCATAAAAATTTCCATCTTTTTTTAGTTTTCATAATACACCTTCTTTGCCACAACCTCTCTTAAAATGTAAAGTCCTACTCCGAATACTAAAAGTGTCATAACCGATAGTGCTGCTGACTCACCTGTTTCAAAAAGACTAAATGCTTTAAAGTACGAATCATAGATAATATTTGAGCTTCCGTAGTTTGGCCCACCTCTTGTTAAAACTTGAATGGGACTGTACACATAGGTAAGACCTTGAACTATAGTCATAATTAGTATATAAAATGAGGTTGACCCTGTTACCGGGGCGACAATGTTCATAAATATTTTATGAAGAGGAATATTATCAAGCTTTGCCACTTCAATAATTTCGGTCGAAACACCACTTACCGCTGCAAATAGAGTAATAAAGTTATATCCAAAGCACTTCCATGAAGTTATGAAACTAATTACCACTATAACTAATCCGTCCGTCGCCGTCCAAATCGGCATATCCATTCCAAAAAACTTGACTATATCTGCTATCGGCCCTGATATGGGATTAAGTAGCCATGTGAATATCATCGAACTTACAACTAGCGATATAAATCCTGGAAGAAAAAACACCGACTTGTAAAAACCTTGAAACTTCCCTAAAATAAATCTGCATACAAATGCAAATATATACGGCACGATGAAATTGATAATTAATAACAATACAATATAAATTGATGTATTTAACAAAACCTTATGAAATATCTCATCTGTAAATAGTCTAGTATAGTTGTCAAAACCGACAAACTCTTTGTTGGGACTCACCATATTCCAGTCAAAAAAACTGAGGTAGACTGTATATATAGTGGGTCCCACAACAAAAACTATAAAGAATGTTAACATAGGGATAAGATACAAATACGGTTTTACTTTAGTAAAAACAGATTTTCCTTTCACCCTTAATGCCTCCTACTCGTAATCGGCATTAATTGTATCTTGTGCATTTTTTAAACTCTCTTCAACACTTGTTCCAGTAAATATTTCATCTCTTGAAGCAAGTAATACTTGTTCGTGTTTTAGTCCATTATCTCCAGGGAATGTCGCCCATTGTGTGGCATACTGTAAATCTTCAAATCTAGCCGCTATCATTTCATTTTCTGTTATCATTTCAGAATCAGCCGCTGATTTAACAGGTGGAATATATCCTGTAGCAGTATCAAATGCAACCATATTTTCTTCGCTTAATAACCATTTAACAACTTCTGCCGCAGCCGCTTTTTCTTCATCTGACGCAGCTGTTACTGCTAAAAGATTTCCGCCTACAGGAAGTTTTAACTCATTGCCTTCCCAAGTAGGTGCTGTCATTATTTCAAGGTCAAAATTTGCAGAATTCATATAGTTTGTTCCGCTTGCACTTGAAGAAATCATCATACCAAGTTCACCTTGAAGAAACGCTTGGTCTACAGTGCTTCTGTCTGCGTGTAAAGAAACGCCATCTTTAATTACTGCATCTGCATGTAATTGATACGCTTCTACAGCTTCAGGTGAATTGATGCTACATTTTCCATCTGTTATAAAGTTTGCGCCGTTACTCTCAAGATAGTATTGAAGTGCCCATGTGTCACCCTCTGTGATATAAAAACCGTATTTATCTGTCTTTTCTTTAATATCATAAGCGACTTCGTACATACCTTCCCAAGTTTTCAAATCTGAAACATCTGCACCTACTTCTGCAATTAAATCTTTATTTACATAAAGAACAGGAACTGAAACAGCATATGGAAAACCTACTATATCACCCGCTTGATTTAATGATAGTGTCTTAATTGATTCTTCATATGTATCGTCTAAAAAGTTTTTGTCTTCGTCACTGCCATAGTTTACAAATAATTCACTTGCTGGTGTGTAAGAAAAGTTATCTGAAAAATACTCACTAAATGTATACCCTACTTGTACTATTTCAGGGCCTCTGCCTGCTGCAACTTCGGCTTGAAGGTCACGCATAATACCTTGATATCCACCACTTACAAATTTATGCTCAGCTATTACCTTATCCTGTGACTCGTTGAATTCTTTCAAAATTTCTCCAATAGCTGTTCCACCGTCTTGGTCTGAATGCTTGTGCCAAAATTCAATGGTTATCGCCTCTTCATTTGATTCACTACCTTCTGCTGACATTTCTGATGCCGACTCGACTGATTCCCCCTCTTCTTTTGAAGCTGATGCACTTTGTACTGTGCACGACATCAAACCTGCCGCCATTAATACTGCCATTCCTAATGCTGATGCTTTCTTAAGTAAACTCATACAAAATAAACTCCTTAAAATTATTTTTCTCCAACAATATTTCACTGCTGTTTAGCAATCACATTATATAGTCACAAGATTATTTAGGAAAGCATTTCGCCGTTAACTCTTTGTTAATATTTATGTAATTATTTTTCACTTTTATTAAGGACTAGTTAAGTTTTCGACTAAATCTTCTTTCCTGTAAACATTACGCTAAATAGTAATTAAACTTTTGAATAAGTACTTTTTTTAAGACTTTTTTTATGATATATTTGTCTAAAACTAAAAAAGAAGGGTTTAAAAATGAAAATTCAAGTTAGCAATTTGCCTGCAATGGCTCTAGACACAAAGTTCTTAGCAAGACTCCCAAAACATATCGGAATTGAAGTATTTTCTGAATGTGGTAATGATTATTACTGGGATTATATTATCCCCTATATTATGAAAGACAGGACAGGCGGTTTTAATGTGCATGGTCCATATAACGGCGTGGATCTTGCCGATAAAAATCTCGACTTTTCAAAAGTTACAGAAACTTTTATCTCTGCATTTAATCTTGCAAAAAAATATGGCGGCGAGCACTGTGTAGTACACCCAAGTGGACACGGTATCTATGAAGATAGAGACGAGGCAAGAGTAATTGCCACTGAAAGAATTAAAGTTTTAAATAAGATAGCTAATGAAATGGGCATAGAACTGCTCGTAGAAAATCTGGGCTCAAAGGACACACTTTTTGGTGAGGAAAACTTTATAAAATACTTTGCCGCTGTCCCTGAACTTCAATTTTTAATAGACATGGGACATGCACATATCAACGGTTGGAACATTGAAAGTAGTTTTAAGATTTTGGGCGATAGAATACGCTCATATCATATACATGATAATCAAGGAAAAGACGACAGCCACCTTTTTGTAGGTCAAGGTAGTATTGACTGGAATTTATTTGCAGATTGTTTTGCAAAATATACACCAAATGCAACTTTAGTACTTGAATATTCTAAAGCAACTATAAATGAACTCGAAGAACAATCCGAAAAATTTAGTGCCTTTATCCAATCGGCACTAAACTAATTTGAAAGGAAGATTTTTATGTATAAAGTTTTAATGATATGTCACGGTAACATTTGCCGAAGCACAATGGCAGAATTTGTATTAAAAGACATGGTAAAGAAAAGAAATATTGCAGATAATTTTGAAATTGCCTCAGCGGGCACTTGCGACAACCTTGCAGGATCAGACACTCATATTGGCACAAAAGTCATACTTACTAAAGCTGGCATTCCATTTACTAAACGTGGTGCTCAAAAAATAACTGTGGAACAGTATAATCATTTTGATTATCTACTATATATGGACAAGAGAAATTACAACGACATAATGCCTCTTATAAATGGTGATCCAGACAATAAACTTTTCATGATGTTAGAGCCTCATGAAATTGCCGACCCTTGGTTTCAAGAAAACGACTTAGATTTTAAATATTACGAGTCTCTATTAGAGGGCAAAAACGATATTGCTGCACCTATGCACTTCTCGGTGTTTGATAAAGCATATGAAGAAATAACAAAAGGATGCAACCTCTTTCTTGATAAGTTAAATTATTAAACTAGCCCTCATCAACAGACCTAAAAACATCTGAATCAAAGCAATTAGAAGAAAAAACACTTCTTTTAAAAAGGAAAACTCTTGATTTATAGATGTGAGAGTGTATAACATATGTATAACGGAATGTATAACTAAAGCTGATACCTTTCTTTGATAATACAATAGCATCTTGTTGGCTAGAGTCGGCATCAACAGTTTGAGTATCAAGCCACAAGTTCATTAATACATGTAATTTCAATATTACCACTTCCTTTTATTTATATATTAACAATGCTTGTCAATATATGATTTGAATTTTATAAAACCCAAAACTTCGTCGCACGCTGTGACATAAAATAAAAAGCATAGCTATCTCAATTAAAAAAGAGAGCGCTATGCTTTTTTTATAAATCGGTTATATAATATTTTTATTGCAACTACAGTGGCAAGTATTGACTAATAATTTTGTTTGTGCTAGTATTACGCATGGATAAGTTTTGAGAAAAAGAAAAAACCTATCCAGTTTATATAAGACCGGCAAGTCTTATATAACAAATGAAGTCGTGCAAGAGCACGTTCAACCTGAATAGGATTGTTTTCCATGTGTGTTATTCTAACACCATTGGATTAACATAGTCAAGAGGTAAACGAGCAGGCACGCTAATGTTTATCTCTTATTTTTTTACAGTTTTTTGATGAACATTAACCGAACTTTGACAACTTCATAGACTTATATGTGTAGATACTTTTGCCTAGATTATGCATTCTGCGTGACGGACAAAAGCAATACTGGGAAACAACAAACGAGGGTGGATGTAGACCACGACACTTTGGTTTGCCCAAGGAACAGAGCATAAGAAGTTGTA
>CAYJFP010000030.1:0-17034 GCA_964369415.1 uncultured Eubacteriales bacterium
ACCTTGAAATCATTATAGGAAAACAAGAAATTTTTATTAACGGACTTTAGGAGGTTTATATGCAGAATACTGTAATTATCATACCGGCATATCAGCCAACTGAAAAATTGACGACTTTGTTAAAGGAACTTAGAAAAAATGAATTTGATGATATAGTTATCGTAGACGATGGAAGTGATTCTACTTGTTCAGCTGTATTTACAGAAGCTCAAAAGATTGGTTGCTTGATTGTAAGGCATCAAAAAAACAAGGGCAAGGGGGCAGCGCTAAAGACTGGAATTGAGTTTGCTATCAATAATTTAGATATTCAGCATGGGATTGTTACAGCAGATGCTGACGGTCAACACAAAGTTTGTGATATTATTAAAGTGGCTAAGGCATTAAAATCTAATCCGAGCTTACTGGTACTTGGTGTGCGTGAATTTGGATCAAAAAATGTGCCACTTAGAAGTTGCTTGGGCAATAAAATAACCTCTCTTGCATTTAAAGTGGGCACGGGAGTTTCATGTAAAGACACACAAACAGGCTTGAGAGGAATACCCACAAGTCTTATTGAAATAGCCCTAAAAACCGAGGGGTCAAGATATGAATATGAATATAATTTTCTTCAGGAAGCCGTAAGGCAAACTGGTCTTTACACAGTCGGAATAGAAACAGTATATTTTGACAACAATGAGCAATCGCATTTTCGCCCTATCCGTGACTCGCTATTAATATATCAGCGGCCAATAAAATTTATTGCAAGCTCTTTTGCAGGTTTTTTGACAGATATTATTTTTTTTATAGTGTTTTTGCAGATACTGCCACTCGATTTATCAGAAAATATATTAATTGCTACTGTTATAGCAAGGGTTTTATCGGGTCTGGTTAATTATATTATAAATAAAAAGTCTGTTTTTCGCTTACAAGGCGGTGTTATATCTAGTTTTACAAAATATTTAATACTGTTTTTATTTATTATGGGAAGCAGTGCAGTTGCTACAACGGGGCTTAATATGCTCATTGAAAACTCTATATTATCTAAGATTATTGCGGATGTAAGTTTATTTTTATTTAGCTATTCAATTCAACAGAATTGGGTATTTGTAAAAAAGATGAGCAAAAAGCAAATATCAAGAGTTTGGAAATCTTGCGCCACACTGTTTTTTATTATCTATGTTGGTTTTACCATGCTCAACAGATTTGTTATAGCACAAAATGTTATTAATTTAGATGAAGTAAGTGCAGAAAAATTTACAGAACAAAATACGACTTCTGACGAAGAGAATAAAGATGATGAGGATATAGAGTTTGAAAGTGATACTAGTTCACAAAGCGAAAATGATGACGTAGTTAGTGAACCGATTATCACAGAAACAAGTTATAGCGATGAAAATATACAAGTTTCTATAAGTACAATTAGGGAGTATGATACCGACATATATATAGCAGATATTATTATAAGTAATAGTTCGTATTTAATGGCAGGTTTAGCAGAAAATTCTTTTGGTACAAATGTAAATGAAAAAACCTCTGTTATAGCGGCTGAAAATGATGCAATTATAGCGATTAACGGAGATTACTATGGTTTTAGAGACTATGGATATGTAATGCGCAATGGGTATCTCTACCGAGAGACACAAACACCTGATGGAAATGAAGCTTTAGTTATATTTTCAGATGGCAATATGCAAATAATAGATGAAAGCGATGTTTCAGCACAAGAGCTTGCAGAGCTTGGTGCGGTACAGATTTTTTCATTTGGTCCGGGGCTAGTTTCTGATGGAATGATTACTGTTACTGAGGAAAGTAAAGTTGATCGTGAAAATGAAAGTAATCCGAGAACTGCAATAGCTATGATAGAACCAAATCATTATATTTTTATGGTTGCAGATGGTAGAACAGAAGAAAGCGAAGGATTATCGCTATATGAAATGGCGCAAGTTTTATCTTCTTACAACTGTGAAGTGGCGTATAACTTAGATGGCGGTGGTTCAGCTACAATGGTGTTTATGGGTGAAGTAGTTAACTTCCCGACCACAAACGGAAGAGATTATAGGGAAAGGAGTGTGAGTGATATTGTCTACATCGGAAAATAGAAAAGCTATACAAAGATTTTATATAAATAAAAGAATTATACCTTATTGCTTGATAACGCTTTTTTGTATCTTGTTTTCATTTATATATGCACAGTTTTCTCATGGAGTTAGTTCGCCTTACATGACATATCTTTTTCTTTATCCGCTATTGCTTGGAGTGGTAGTAGGAGTTCTATTATTTGCTTTTAAAAAAACAAATATAGATTATTTTTGGCAGTCACATCTTTATCATACAGGGGTAGTAGCACTTATTTTAGGCTCGTTAATGCGAGGTGTATTTGATATTGCGGGGACAGCTTCTGTATACCAAACAGCACTAACAATAGGTGGAGTAGTTATGCTATTTTTGGGGGTTGTTGGTTTTATATTTTGCAAAATATCACAAAGAAGAAAGTAAGAGAGTTATTGATATATGATTTTATCGGAAAAGAAGTGATTATATGAAAAAGATTTTAGTTTTATTTGTTTTTATGATTGTACTTAGTGGGTGCAGTCAGAATGATACTGATGAAAATAGTGTTTTAAGTTCAATCGAGCAGTTGTCAACTCAAAACGAGCAGTCGGTTAATGATGTGTATGCTGAAACTATCTCCTTTCCTGAAGTAAGTTTACAAAATGAATTAAGTACTTCACCTGAAATGATAACAAATGCTGAAGCGGTTATAACTGAAAGTGGAAGCTATGAGTTTTCAGGTGATTATTCGAGTATTACTGTAAATGTGAATAAGGATATTGATGAAGGTACCATTTACCTTGTGTTAAATGGTGCAAACATCACAAGTGAAACAGAGACACCGATAAATGTTATTGAGGCAAAAGATGTTGTAATCGTATTAAAAGGAGAAAATACAGTAACACAAGGTGAGATTTTTACTACAGATGAAGACTTTCCGTCAGGCGCTGTACATTCTAAAGCCGATACAGTTATCACAGGCGATGGAAGCTTAACAATAACTACATTGTACAAAGATGGAATTAACAGCCGTGATGACCTTATTATCAATGGTGGAAATATAACTGTAAATGCGATAGAACATGGTATAGAAGGCAAAGATTTACTTGCAATAGATAATGCGACTATCACAGTTAATTGCGGAAAAGATGCCATGAAATCATCAAATGATGAGGATTTAGACAAAGGGAATCTGATTATTAATAGTGGCAATTTTAATTTAAATGCTCAAAATGATGGGATTTCAGCCGAACAAATATTACAGATTGATGGAGGTAGTTTTAATATTACAACCGGTGGCGGATTTACCGAAGTGCTCAATGAAATCACAAGGGGTGAAGGCTCGGGTAATACGGTATCGGCAACAGATTTGCTTGAGGAGAGTATGCGAGGATTAAAAGCTACAAATATCATAATAAATGATGGTGAATTTGTACTAAGTTCTTATGAAGATACAGTACATGCAAATGGAGTGCTTATAATAAACGATGGTGATTTTAACATTTTGTCTGGTGATGATGCACTTCATGCTGATACTCATTTAGTGATAAATGATGGTGATATTTTAGTGCAAGATGGCTATGAAGGTATTGAAGGTGAAACAGTCACTGTTAACGCTGGAGATATAAACATTACTGTATTAGATGATGCCATAAACGCAAATAGCGATAATGGTTTTGTGAAAATTACAGGAGGTAAAATTTATCTAAAATGCCAAGGTGACGGTATAGACTCAAACGGTGATTTAATTATTGAAGGTGGAGATATTGTCATAGATGTAAACGCTATTTATTCAGGTGGCGACAGCGAACTTGATGTAAGCGGGACGTACACCATATCAGGTGGAAGCATTACCGATGCGGATGGAAGGGAGCTATCTTCTAACAGTGGTGATCTAGGTGGAATGATGCCACCAAACAACCGACCGAGAGGTTGAAAATAAATACAAATAAAGTGCGATAGGCGAAATGCCTTAATGCTAAATATAATTAGCTCACAGAAAAACTGTGAGCTAATTATATTTAGAAGAAAAAGGAGTCTTCTAATCATTTAATTAAATTTTAATAAATGTATGATATAATACAAATAAAACCCATTTAAGGAGGAAGTTTATGCGAATTTTAGTAGCCGAAGATGAACAAGATATGAATAAAATCATAACGAAAAAATTAGTGTCTGAGGGTTATGCCGTCGATAGTTGCTTTGATGGCGAAACAGTACTTACCTATATAACAAGCGCTGAGTACGACGTAGTAATTCTTGATATTATGATGCCAAAAAAGGACGGATTTTCGGTTATCAAAGAAATGCGCACTAAATCTATAGAAACGCCTGTAATTTTTCTAACAGCAAGAGATGCTGTGTCTGACAGGGTTAAAGGACTTGATTTAGGTGCAAATGATTATCTTGTAAAGCCTTTCTCTTTTGATGAACTTATGGCTCGTGTTCGTGTTATGACAAGGTTAAAATCTGGAAAATCTACAAGTGTACTATCGGTTGCAAACTTGACACTTGATACTAGCTCACATATTGTAAAGCGTGAAGAAAATGTGATAAATCTATCGGCAAAAGAGTATGCCATATTAAAATATATGATGTACAATGTAGGAATTGTGCTGTCACGGGAAAAAATTGAAAATCATATTTGGAACTATGACTATGAGGGTGGCACAAATGTTGTGGATGTGTACATAAGGTATCTTCGCAAAAAAATTGATAGTGATTATGAAATAAAGCTTATACATACGGTAAGAGGAAGCGGTTATGTGCTTAGGGAGGAGCTATGAAAAAAGTATCTGCGAAAATAAGACTGACCCTTTTTACAACCTTTCTCATGTTGCTTATGGCCAGTGTTTTAATCGGTTTAATGTTTACTATTAGTGAAGAAATTGTTTTGTCGAATAGCATATCCCAACTAACCGAGGTGGTTGACGATAATTCAAATGAGCTTGAATTTGATGATGGAAAACTTGAAACTAATGATGTTGATTTCTTCAAAAAAGGCGTATATACTCTAATATATTCACAAGATGGCGAATATATTGAAGGTGATTTTCCAGAAGAAGGCATATCAGAACAGCCGTTTATAGACAAAGAAACAAGTGAATTTACCGCAGATGGAACGCTATATTATACCTATGACAGATTAGCCACTGTCGAAGACTCACGTTCTCTTGTGTGGGTGCGTGGGGTTATAGCGGTAGATGAAGTGGCAAGTGCCACAAACAGTATTTTACAGACGGCACTAATTTCCTTGCCGTTTTTTGTGCTGTTTGGTGCGATAGGGTGCTACTTTATTGCTAAAATCACATTTCGTCCGATAGATAAAATTATTAAGACTTCCGAAGAAATAAGTGAGAGCGAGAACCTTGCATTGCGTATTGATTTAAAAGACGGGAGTCCCGAAATGCATAAGCTTTCCGATACTTTTGATAAAATGTTTGAGCGTTTAGAAAGTGCATTTGAAGCCGAGAAGCAATTTACTTCAGATGTTTCTCATGAACTTAGAACACCAACTGCAGTTATTTTAGCGCAGTGCGAGTATGCCATTGGTCAGAACATTACACTGGATGATAAAGAAGAGGCGCTTGAAACAGTGCAAAGGCAAGCGTTAAAGATGTCAAGCCTTATTTCAAGCTTGTTAAACCTTATACGAATGGACAGAGGTACTCAAAAAGCGGAGTTTCTACAGATAAACCTTAGTGATATTGTGAGAGAAGTCTGTGAGGAGCAGGAATTAATTGCCCCTTCTGATTTGAAAATGACATACAGTATTGAACCTAATATCAGTGGTTTGTTTGATGCTGCTATGATTAGTAGATTACTTGAAAATTTAATCAGTAATTCATTTCGTTACAGGAAAGAAAATGGAAATATCCATATTAAACTTGATGAAACCACTACAGAAATTATGTTGTCAGTAAAAGATGACGGCATAGGAATAGCAAAAGAGCATCAAGAAAAAATTTGGCGTAGGTTTTTTCAGGTGGATACTTCACGCACAGCAAGTCAACATGGGGGCATGGGCTTAGGGCTATCTATGGTAGCACAGATTGCAAAGCTTCATCATGCAAAAATAGAGGTTGAAAGCGAGCTTGAAAAGGGCAGTTTGTTTACAGTGAGATTTTTAAAATAAAATCATATTTTAATGTTGTTTTAATTTTACCACTTTATAATTTAGTTACTGAAAAGTTGGACTAAACTATAAAGTGGTTTTTTTACAGCAAAAAATCAGAAGATGTTAATGAAAGGAGAAGCTTGAATATTAAGTGGTATAAAGTTCTAAGTTATGAGCATAGTGTAAGAATGAATGCATAGTAAAGATTTTAAATGTATATATAAGTAAGTACATTTAAATATCGACAATATTATCACAAATATTACATGTAATTTTCAAAAATTAAAAATAAATATAAAATTTTAATGTTACTTTAATTTTTAAGATATAGAATGAAGACATCAAAAAAACTATAAAGCAAAATACTAGGAGGTATTTATAATGAAAAAGAAAATCACATTAAAAACTGTTGGAATTATCTCTTGTGCTGTTCTTCTTACAGCCACATTGACAGGAGGTGTTATAGTCCTTGCAAAACCTATGTCAACGCCTGAAACCGAGCAAGCGATTGTAGGGCAAACAGAAGTTGATAAAGCAAATTTATCGTCACAAAGTTTGGCAAATGTAGCTGAAAATTATATCAGCGAAGCCGAGGCAAAGGCTATAGCTCTAGCTCACGCGGGAATAAGTGAAGCCAATGTTTCAAATATGTTTTGCAAGCTCGATTATGACGACGGTGTTGCAGAGTATGAGGTGGAGTTTTGGGACGGAACAACCGAGTATGACTATGAAATAAATGCAGTAAGCGGTGAGATTATAGGGTATGACTACGATATGGAAAGTCATAACTCAAAGCAAGCAACAGTTTCTGATACAATGACTCAAACTGAGTATATCAGCGAAGCCGAGGCAAAGGCTATAGCACTTGCCCATGCGGGAGTAACAGAAAGCGAAGCTAGTCACATTCAATGTGAGTTTGATTTCGATGACGGTCATGCCGAATACGAAATAGAATGGAAAATAGGTAGAATGGAGTATGAGTATACAGTTAGTGCTACTGAGGGCACGGTTTTTGAACATGATATTGAGTATGATGACTAATTATTCATACAAAAACAAATACACTTTTTAAGTATCAAGGAAGCTGATATCTGTATCAAAGCTTCCTTGATACTGTTATGTTTATTAATAAAAGCTATAATCCACTTTTTCAAGCTATGATGAGTAGCTTAATTTAATCGAAGCTAATAGCCAATGTGGTTTTTATTTGCTAAAAATTAATAAATATTTAGTTGAAAAATTAAATATTGACAAAAGAGGAAGTTTAGGTTATATTATAGTAAGTTAATATTAACTAACCTTATGAATTGAAGCCACTGCATTTAAGTGGTTTTCTTTAAAAGTTAAAGTTAGCTTTCTCTAACTCGGTTTTATAAAAAATATATTATAAGCATCGTAATAATTATCGGAAAGAATATATGTACATACAATACATTAATACACAAAATATGGACGCCTATGGTGTGAAAATTGCAAAGATGAAAGGCTATGTAACATGATAACTGAAAGAACTCTTATAGAGCACTGTTCTCTGACACTATCTTCTCTTAAAACTGCAAGTTTATTTACGGTTAAATTTGAGAGCAAAAGCGATTTAAATGCAGATGTTGCTTCTTGGAATGAAAAATTTTTTCGAAGTGGTGTTAATCTGAAAATATTAAAAGTTACTATAAATTCGGCACTTGTGTACATGTACAGGCGTGATATGCTGATGGATGATATGAACAATGTAAAAGCAAGAAATATACTGTCTAGGTATGGATATGAGAGTTTAAATTTAGATTTATCAATAAAACGATTGTCACAAAGGCTTTCTACATATGACGAATTTCCTCATGAAATTGGCTTGTTTTTAGGTTATCCACCTGAAGATGTGGAAGGCTTTATATGCAATAAAGGCAGAAATTGCAACCTTTGTAGATATTGGAAGGTGTATGGAAATGAGGATGAAGCCTTACTTAAATTTTCGAAGTATGACAAGTGTAAAGCCGTATATAAAAAATTGTGGCAAGACGGACGAGATATTTTAAGGTTGACTGTAAAAAAACAAACAGCAGCTTAAATATATAAATAATTAATTTAATGTTAAAGGAGAATTTTATCATGAGTAAAGTAGCGGTAGTTTATTGGAGCGGGACAGGAAATACAGAGGCTATGGCAAATTTTATAGCCGAGGGTGCAAAAAGTAAAGGTGCAGAAGTTGATGTGATGACGTCTGGTGATTTTACTGTTGATATGGTTGCAAATTATAGTTCAATAGCTTTTGGCTGCCCATCTATGGGAGCTGAAGTTTTGGAAGAAGATGAATTTCAACCAATGTGGGATGCTGTAAAAGATAGCCTTTCAGAAGTTAATATACTATTATTTGGTTCATATGGCTGGGGAGATGGCGAGTGGATGAGAAACTGGGAAGCAGAAACCGCTGCTAAAACTTTAGAAACATATATGTGTAACGAAGCACCAGATGCTGATGCTGAAGCTGCTTGCAAAGCGTGCGGAGAAAAATTAGCATAAAATTATGCAATAACTAACTGAGAGCCTGAGAATATTAATTCTTAGGTTTTCTTATTGGAGAGATGTATGAGGGATGAAAAGCAATTTACTCTAAATGTTTCAAGAAGGCTATTACTTGAAACTACACTTACAGAAAAACAAATAGCAAAGGTACTTTATGTATCAGAGTCAACACTAAGACAACTTTATATAAAGAAATTTGGTATGCCTCCTAAAAGATATATACGCTATGTTAAACTATGTAAGGCAAGGACCTTGCTTCGAATAACAGACAAGACGATTAGTGAAATTGCATATAGTATTGGTTACATAAACACAAGCAAATTTGCAGAAGCTTTTCGTAATAAATATGGTAAATCGCCGTCGGAATATCGAAAAAATGCGGTTTTGGAGTTGAAAAAGGAAACTATAAAAGTTATAATTAAATAAATAACTAATTATAAGGAGTATTTATATGATTAAGTGGATGACAAAAGAGAGAAAATGGATTTTTGCTGCGGGTGCTGCTACAGGTGCCGCTGTTTTTGGACTTTTAAAAACTAAAAAAGCCCGTGAGCTTGCAGTGAAGGGTGTTGCAGGTGGCATAATGCTAAAAGATAAGGTTTTAGAAACTGCCGCTAATATTAAAGAAGAAGCTGACGATATTTGTGCAGAGGCTAAGGTTGCAGCTAAAAGTAAATGTGCCTGTGGTGAAGACTGCGACTGCTCAGAGAAATAAAGTATGGGGAGAAGCTTATGAAATATCATATAATTTATGATAAGCCTTCCCGACTCAGAGTTCGTTTTGGTAGATACATATTAAAGAAGGAGCAGTGTTACGGACTTTGTGACCTGCTCCTTTGTGTTAATGGTGTAGAAAATGTTTCGGCAAATGAGATTAACGGATCGGTGCTTATCGAATATAAAAAAAATAGTGCAAGAGATTTAGTTTTAGAAAAATTATCATCGCTATCACTGTCGGATATTAAAGACGGTGAGCCAACGGAGGAACAAAGAGCGATAATTTTAGAAAATACCATGAAAAAGAGAATAGTAAAACACTGTGTATGTCATTTGTTAAGGCATTTTTTCTTGCCAGCAAATCCACATAGAATTTATACTTTACTTCGCTCTACTTCGTATATTATTAATCGATTTAAAGCACTTGCAAGTAAAAAAATAAATGTTGAAGTTCTAGACGGCACAGCTATAGCAGCGTCAATTTTATCAAAAAATTATAAGACAGCATCTTCTACAATGTTTTTACTAGGGCTTTCAGATCTGCTCTTAGAGTATTCAAATTTAAGGGCAAAGCACGCTTTAGCACAAAGTCTTACAATAAATGTAGATAAGGTTTGGCTTGTAAAAGATGGCGTGGAAATTGAAGTTCATCACAGTGATGTTGAGGTTGGCGATGTTATCCGCATAAGAAAAGGAAGTTTAATACCTATGGACGGTACTGTTGTTGACGGTGATGCGCTTATAAATGAGGCTACGATGACAGGCGAACCGCTTGCGGTACATAAGTTTATCGACAGTACGGTTTTTGCAGGTACTGTTATAGAAGATGGCGAAATTGATATAGAAGTCCTCAGCTTGCAAAGTGATTCGAGAATTGCAAAAATAATAGATCTAATCGACACAGGTGAGAAAGAAAAAGCACTAGTGCAAGGTAGGGCAGAACGACTAGCTGATGATATAGTCCCTGTGAGTTTCGGACTTTTCTTTGCAACTTTAGCTATGACAAGAAGTATTACAAGGGCTTTGTCAGTGCTTATGGTTGATTTTTCTTGTGCAATAAAGCTGACAACACCCATAACGATTATCTCGGCGCTTAAAGAAAGTGTCAATCACGAGGTGCTTGTTAAGGGTGGGAAATATCTTGAAGTTTTATCAAAGGTGGATACAGTTGTTTTTGATAAAACAGGTACACTTACTAATGCAGTTCCTAAAGTATCAAAAATTATTCCTATTGCAAAAGGCTACTCTGATAATGATGTGCTAAAAATTGCTGCATGTCTTGAGGAGCATTTTCCGCATAGTGTAGCATCTTCCATTGTGAAAGAAGCAAAGGCGAGAAATATTCACCATCCTGAAGAACATGGCAAGGTTGAGTATATTGTTGCCCACGGAATTGCGAGCATATACGATGGAAAGCATTCAGTAATAGGTAGTAGACATTTTGTCTTTGATGATGAAAATGTACCGTACCCTAAGGATAAGGAAAGTTACATAAATGAGCAAATTGGTAGCGATAGTGCGGTGTATCTTGCTGTAGATAGTGAGCTTATCGGAATTATTTGTGTAAATGACCCTCCAAGAATTGATGCTAAAGCTACAATAGATATGCTAAGAAGTGAAGGGATAAAAGATATCTATATGATAACAGGTGATGGTGAGAACAGTGCAAAACATACCTGCTCACTTCTTGGAATTGATAAGTATTATGCATCTATACTTCCTGATGGCAAAGCGGAAATAGTCGAAAAATTAAAAGCTGAGGGTAGAACAGTTCTTATGGTTGGTGATGGTATAAATGATACTCCGGCACTTAGTGCTTCTAATGTATCACTTACTCTTAACGGTTCGTCTGATATAGCAAGGGAAGTTGCAGATATTTCAGTGCTTTCTCATGAACTTACTAAGATAGTTGAAATACGCAGACTTTCTACAAAACTAATGCAGAAGATTTACAGGCAATATGGAATAATTGTTTCATTTAACACGGTTTTAATCGCTCTTGGTATTTTTGGTGTGATTATGGCTGGAACATCTGCTTGGCTACATAACGCATCTACTATTTCACTAACTATAACTTCTGCAAAACCAATAATGAAAAAAGAAGATTTGATTTTAACGGAGGGGCAGAAATGAAACAGCATAAATTTTGGTCGTTTCTTGCAGTTTTTGCAATGATAATGTGCATTTATACTGGACATAAACATAAATAACTTAAAGGCTGTGACGTAAATGTCACAGCCTTTTTTAGCTTTAGTCCTTATTGCCTAAAATTTCTAAACACTTTTCAGTAGGTGCAATGCTTCCACACTCCAAGCTCGCAATATCTCCTAAGAAATCATTTTTACCAACAGCATTATTTACGGTTTCTTTAAAATAATCATAAATTTCACAGTTGTGGTATTCTTCGTAAGCATAGCCCTCAAGAGGTATGTCATAGTCTATCGTGATTAATCCTAAACTTTCTAAATTCTTAAGTTTTTTAGCTACGTTTTTTGTTTGATCGATAGTATCTTTAATATCGATGATAAAAACAGGTGAAAGTGCAATGTTTTCAAAATCAGGTTCCTTACTGCTTTTTACAATAAATCTTGCTACTGGTAAAAAACCATACTCTAAAAGGTGTTTTAAAAAGTGAAGCTGCGTATCGCTTACATCTTCAATTTTTACATTGTTATGTTTTTGGCAGCAGTTAGTATGATCACCATGTGAATGGCAACCGCAATTATGGCTATGCTCGTGATTGTGCGAATGAGAATGGCACTTGTGGCCGTGTGAATGATTATGTTCTGACATGTTTTTTTCCTCTTTCTAATTTTTTATTGTTTTTACTATGAATGAAAAATACACTATGTGGAATATCCAAACAAAGAATAGAACTATTTGACCTACGGGCACTGCATTCATCATGATAAAACCTACTGTCATCAAAATTGTGACGGTTATCATGATTTTAATTTTTGTTTTTACTGTCATGCCTTGTCCTTTGACATAGCTTTCTAAATTGTTTTTATAAAGTTTAGTGTTTTTAAACCATTTATCAAGTTTTTCGCTGCTTTTACTAAAACCAAATGCAGCAAGAAGCAGAAAAGGAAAGGCGGGTAAAAGGGGAAGAACGGCTCCGACAGCACCGAGTCCTAACCCGACAAAACCTATACAAAGATATATAATTTTTTTAATTTTCACTTTTTCTTTAACCTCTCTTTTCTTGTGGAAAGAATATGTTTTATAGCTATTATCGGATGATAAAAAATCATCATAGGTCCTGAAAACTTCATAACAGTACGTATTTTTTCTCTCATTTTATCCTTATAACAATGCACTTTGCAATTAGAACAAAATGATTTATTTTCTTTGAAAGGACACTTTTCTACTCTTTCGTTTGCATATTGTAATAGCTCAGTGCAACTATCACAAAGTTGATTTTCTTTATGCCGTTTTTTACAATAAATTTCTATCATTAATTTGACTATACTTTTTTCATTTTGAATTTTGTGCATTAGCTTTGCCTTCTCGTTTCCATATTTAAGACTTTGTCTGCAATTTTAATTGTAGATTTTTTGTGAGATACCAAAACCACGGTTTTATCTTTACAATCTTTCAGTGATTTCAAAATTACTGCCTCGTTTAAGCTATCAAGATTACTCGTAGGCTCATCAAGCAAAATTAAATTAGCATTATGCAAAAATGCCCTTGCTATACCGATACGCTGTTTTTCTCCACCCGATATAGTGTCACCAAGTTCACCGACTTCTGTATCGTATCCATTTGGTAAACTCTCAATAAACTCATGTAACGAGGCGGATTTTGCCGCTTTTATAAGATCCTGATAATTGGCATTTGTATTGGCTATTTTTATGTTGTTCGCTATAGTGTCGTGGAATATATGTGTTTCCTGTGTCACGAAACTTTCGTTATCTCTAAGGCTTTTTGTGTTGATATTTTTAACATTTTCACCAGAGATTAAAACTTCACCACTTTGCACATCGTAAAACCTCATCAAAAGCTTGAGTGTGGTAGATTTACCACAGCCACTTTTTCCACTTACAGCTAAAATTTTATTTTTTTCTATATCAAGAGAAAAATCTTTTAATATATTTTCGCTTCCATAAGAGAAATTAAGATTGTTAAGTTTTGCGTTTTCAAAAGTGATATCAACACCATCGCTAAGCTCTTGTATGGCAGGGGTTTCGTCTAAAATATCGAGAACTCTGTTACCACAAGCTATTGTCTGCGTTAGACCTGCACCTAAATTTGCCACAGATGTGACCGCTCCGAAAGAGGAGAAAAGCATAAGTGTTGGAACAATAAGTGCTGTTAAATCTATGTGGTTTGATGTGTATAAATATGCTGCAACAAAAAGCATAAGCACAGAAAAAGTAAGTATTGCTAAATTGCTAAACGAATATGTCTTGGCTATATATTTTTTTATTCTCTTGTTAGAGTCTTCAATTTTTTCTGATAGTTCGGAAATATCAGATTTTCGCTTAATTTTACAGTTGTACTGTAAAATTTCTTTTAAGCCACGCAAACTGTCAAGAAAATATGTGTTCAAATCACCGACACACTCTCTATGATTCTCACCACTTTGTTTGCTTTTCTTTGAAACAAGTAATGGAATAAGTACGCCCACCGTTAAATGAGCCAATAAGGCTATGACTCCAAGTAAAATATTAAAACTTCCAATAAGGCAAATTACAACTGAGGAGGTAATAAGAGCTATAAAAATAGGCGATACGGTATGAGCATAAAAAACCTCTAAAAGCTCTATGTCGGATGTAATGATTGAAACAAGGTTACCCTTGTCTTTACCGTCAAGCTTTGCGGGAGCAAGTTTTCTAAGTGCTGTAAAAACTTTATCTCTTATTAGTGCAAGCAGCTTAAAAGCGATAAAATGATTGCAGTACTGCTCTATATAGTGAAGTATCCCACGGAAAACTGCGATTATGGCAATTACAGTAATTATTAAAGTGAAATTTGCACCACTGTTTTCTATAATGTCTACTACTGCATATCCACCGAAAACAGTTATAAAACTTGCGCAGAAATAGCCAAGACAACCCATGATAATTGCGATTGTCATAATAGGGGTAAGTGGCTTTACAAGGCCAATAAGCCTAGACATAACATTAAGTGAAGAGCGCTTTTTCATTAGCTTTTCACCTCCATGTTTTCAAGGTTTTGCTGTGTGTTCCACAGTTCACTGTAATAGCTTTTATTTGACAGTAGCTGTGTGTGTGTGCCGCTTTCGGATAATTTTCCATCCTTGAGAAGATAAATCATATCTGAATTCACTACGTTCAATAGTCTGTGTGAGATGAGGATAATGGTTTTTCTTTTTGCTAGTTCCTTTATGATATTCATGATTTCATTTTCGCTGTCTGAATCAATATTACTTGTAGCTTCATCAAAAATGTAGGTTTCGCTGTCGTGTAAAAGAGCCCTTGCAAGCGCAAGTCTTTGACATTGTCCGCCCGAGAAGTTACTGCCTTTTTCTAGTAAAGCGGTGTCTAATCCGTTTTCGTTATGTAGAAATTCTGCTAAATTAACTTTTGTTAAGATTTCCCACATTTCTTCATCGGTTGTATTACTTTTAGCCATAATAAGATTTTCACGCACTGTTCCTTTGAAAATATATGAATTCGCTGAAACTAATGTAATTTTTTTAGACAGGCTATCTCTTGAAACTTCTGAGAGCTCAACTGTGCCGATATTGACACTGCCATTATAATTCTCATTACTTTGTGTCAAAATACCTGCGATTGTAGACTTTCCACATCCACTTTTACCGACGATAGATACAAAACTGTTTTTAGGTATATGCATATTGATGCCTTGTAAAATCTGCTTCTCGTCATATGCAAAATTCAGCTCAGAAATTTTGATATTAACATCTTTAACTTCTTTAGTTTTAGGAGTATCCTCTTCTATATCAAGTAAGGAAAATATCTTTTTGCTTGCGGCAATTCCGTTCATTGCAATGTGAAAAAAACTGCCTAATATTCTAAGTGGCAAGAAAAAATCAGCACTAAGCATCATTATCGCAAGCATGCCAAAAAGAGGTATATTACCTGCATTAAATTCTACTAAGGCAAAAATTATACCGAGTGCCGCACCACCATAGGCAACAATATCCATAACAATTATGGAGTTAAGCTGCATTGAGAGCACTTTCATAGTAATTATTCGAAAACGTTCGGCCTGTTTGTTCATTTGCTTGTGTTTAAATTCGTCAGAACTGTAAATTTTCAAAGTGTTCAGTCCTTGCAAATTTTCCAAGAAATTATCGCCAAGCCCTAAGTATTCGCCCCAGTATTTTGCGAGAAGTTTCTTTGCGAATTTCTGTACAAGCACAATAGAAATAGGAATTAGTGGAACACAAACAAATAAAATTATAGCAATTTTAATATTGATAAATGAGACTACAGAAAACAAAATTAGAGGTGAAATCATCGAGTAAAAAAGCTGAGGTAAAAAGTTACCAAAGTAAGTTTCAAGTTGTTCTACACCTTCGACTGACATTTGAAGTAACTCTGCAGAAGATAGCTTTTTCGTATACTTACTACCAAGTTTTACAAGTTTATCATATATTTTTTCACGCAAAATATTTTTTACCGATTTTGAGGCAAGATAGCTTTGTGTGTTTGCAAAATATATTGTGAAAATCTTCACAACTATGCAAAGTATAATTATAACTGCGTATACAATAAAGTCAGTGGGTATTACAGTTTTGGCTATTAAACCGCTTATGAAAATGCTGATAGTTATCATCAGTATTATGTTTGAAATTAGACCTGTTATCTGTAAAATAACATTTTTTGCAATATGAGAAGACGCAGCAGGGACTATCTTAATCAATCTTTTATTTATCATTTTTAACCTACTTTTACTTTTGTCGAGTAATTCTCTAAAATTTGAATGACATGTACCAAAAAAATATATTTCAATAAACTTATTTTAAGAGTCATTAATAATATATATTACAAATCAGGTTAGCAAAAACTAACCTGATTACAACTTAATTTTAATATAAAACAATCAAAAAGTCAAGTGAATAGAACTAGAAGAAAATTATTTTTTGTTGCTAAATCACTATACATATAACAACTGGAAAAATGCATTCATGATTTTGCATTTGTAATAAATAAGAAGATTGTTTGGCTGTTTATCACCTCTACATTTGGCATTAAAAATTCCGTTGCAATAAAATATACGCAAACAAAAGGAACTAAGCTTGCAATATATCCTACAATCCTCGTTTAAAGAAATTGTAGGGCTTAGTATACATAAATATATTCACAGTTTAAAAATACAACATGCTACGACACTATTAAAAACAACCGATATGTCCATTGAATATATAGCTAAAGAAGTTGGCTATAACAGTAAAATACATTTTTACAGAGCTTTTGATGAGGTTTTTTCGATGAAACCTTCTGAAATGAGAGCTTTGCTAAATTAGACAAAGTGAAGTTTAATTTAATTAGATTTGTAAATTTCTCCTAACCCTCATGCAAAAGTGTCAGCAAGCTTGGCAAAGTATTCTCATCAAGATTAAAATAATCTTTAACTTCTCCATTATTTAAAAAGCAAATATGGGTATTACTATGGTAACGCCTTGCTCCTTTAAAAGTGCAAGTGTTTTGCGTAGGTTC
>CAYJFP010000031.1:0-16826 GCA_964369415.1 uncultured Eubacteriales bacterium
ACATAATCCTTAATTTCTGCATAGGTAGCTTTACTCTCTGCTGAAGTCAAATCTAGTTCGTTCATGTTTAATTCTACTTCAATATGGTGGTCGACATTGAGTTTGGACAATAAACATACCGTTTCAACGTGTGCTGTCGATGGAAATAGGTCAAAGGTTTTTGCTTTTTTCATTATATATCCTTTTTCAAAAAAGAGCTTTAAGTCTCTAGCAAGTGTCGCCGCATTACAGCTGATATAGACAATTTTCTCAGGCTTAATCTCCACTATTTCGTCTATCAGCTTCTTTTCGCAACCCTTTCTTGGTGGATCTACTATGACAACATTGGGTTTTTCTCCGCTTTTTTCTAAAAGCTTTTTAGCCTCTGATGAGTCACTGCATATAAACTCAGCGTTTTCTATATTATTGGTCTTTGCGTTTATTTTTGCATCTTCTATCGCTTGAGATATTATCTCAACGCCTATCAGTTTCTTGCATTTTTTTGCCATGCTAAGGCCTATCGTGCCTGTTCCACAGTACAAATCAAGGATGGTGTCGCTAGGCTTTATATCCGCATACTCTGCCGCTTTTAGGTATAATTTTTCGGCTTGCAATCTGTTGATTTGGAAAAATGACAGCGGTGATATTTTAAAGTTAAGACCGCAAATTTCATCGTTTATATATCCTTCACCGTAAATCGTTATATTTTCTTTTCCTAAAATCACATTTGTCTTTTTATTGTTTATATTTAAAACTATCGTGCTTAAATTTGACACTTCATCTTTTAGATTTTGGATTAATTTCTCTAAATTTGGAATTTCCTTTTTTGTCGTGACTAGGCAGAACATCAGCTCATTTCTAACTTCACCGATTCTTAAATACAAGTGCCTTATAATCCCTTTTCCGCTTTCCTCATCATAGATACTGATTTTATATTTTTCTGCCCAGTTTCTGAAAATCTCCATACAAACCGTGAAATCTGTAGGCTGCAAAAGACAATCGGCCGTGTCTATTATTCTATGTGAATGTTTTGAATAATACCCCATTATTACTTTGCCGTTTTTGTCTCTTGAAATCGGTATTTGCGCCTTGTTTCTATATCTATTTCGGCTCTCACTGCCCTCGATTTCTTCAAATTCAAAGTCTTTGTACCCGCCAATTCTTGCTATCGCTTGCTCTGCGGTCTCTTTCTTAATTATCAACTCTGATTTATAATCAACATGTCTAAAAACGCACGCTCCACATTTAGAAAAAACTTCACAATCAGGCTCTTGCCTCATGACAGAAGGAGTTATCAATTTATGCACAATTCCAAAAGCATAGGACTTTAGCACCTTTACAATTTTACATTCTATCTCATCGCCAGGCGCCGTACCTGCTACGAAAACTGCCATCTCATTTATCTTGCACACGCCCATTCCCTCAGAACTTACCGAGACTACAGTCGCCCTAAATATATCGTTTTTATTCACTTTAGTGCTCCTTTCTTTTTCCTTAAATTCAATTTATGCCCTTATCAAATTACGATAAGAGCATAGAAATCAGCCTTCGGCTTTAAGATTTTCTCTTGCCACCGACAGCATTAGTTTAATTCTGTTTTCTTGGTTTACTCTAGTCGCACTTGGGTCGTAGTCAATCGGAACGATGTTCGCATCTTCGTGGCTCTCTCTGATTTTTCTTATCATGCCTTTTCCAACTATGTGGTTTGGCAAACATCCAAAAGGCTGAGCACACACGATATTTCCGTACCCTTGCTCGATAAGCTCCATCATTTCAGCTGTTAAAAGCCAGCCCTCACCCATTTTGCATCCATGCCCTATAATAGGCTCTACTATTTTCTTTAAATGTTCATACGATGATGGCGCCGTAAACTTACTGCCCTCTAAAGCTTCAAGAAAATAACTCTCAAAAGTCACAAAATAATTTTTAAGGGTTTTCACTGCCGCTTTTTTAGCCTTGCTTCCGCCGTATAAAGCTATGTCCTCAAGTCTGTTATCCACTTTAAAAATCATGAACCCCATGATTCCCGGAACCATTACTTCGCAGCCTTGTTCGTATAAAAATTCTTCTAAATTGTTGTTGGCAAGCTTAGAGTACTTTACATAGATTTCTCCAACTATTCCAACTTTTACCACATCTCTTTTTTCTGTAGGAATCTTCTCAAAATCTTCAACTATCATTTTTAGGTATTTTTTCATTTGCTTCGGCGAAATACCCTCTTTTTTCTCGAACAATTCACATATAAACTGTGTCCATTTTTCTACAAGCTTTTTGCTCTCACCCTTATTTACTTCATACGGTTTTGTTTGATTATCAAGAAGCATCAGCAAATCTCCGTAGACAAGTGCCGCAAGGCCTCTTCTTGCCATTGGAAGCGTGATTTTAAATCCTTGGTCCTTTTCAAGACCCGAAATGTTGACTGAAATTACTGGAATTTGCCCCATTCCAGCATTTTCAAGACCTTTTCTAAGCAAGTGAATGTAGTTTGACGCCCTACAGCCACCGCCTGTTTGTGTCATCATCAGCGCTGTTTTATCAAGGTCGTAATTTCCGCTTTTAAGCGCATTTATCATCTGTCCTATGGTAAGAAGAGCCGGATAACATGTGTCGTTATGCACATATTTAAGCCCTTCGTCCACCACGCTTCTACCATTATTAGTTAAAAGTTCAACATCATAGCCGAAACTGGTAAAAACCTTTTGCACTATTTGAAAATGAATGTCACACATGTTTGGAAAAAGAATCTTATGTGTATGCTTCATTTCTTTTGTAAATTTTGCTGTACTACTCATTTATCTCTCCTGAAATGTTGCGGCAAACAGGCTTCTGAGTCTGATTTTAACCGCACCTAAGTTTGTTATCTCGTCTATTTTAATTTGTGTATAAATCTTACCTTTATTCTCTAAAATCTTCCTGACTTCGTCCGTTGTTATCGAGTCAACTCCACAACCAAACGAAACGAGCTGAACCAAATTAATATTCTTATATTCACTTAAAGAAACATAATTTGCCGCCGCATAAAGACGTGAATGATATGTCCACTGATTAAGTACCGTGGTCGGAATTTTTTCGCTTAAATGACTTATCGAATCCTCGGTTAAAAGCACAGCTCCCATGTCGCAAATCAGCTTATCTATTCCGTGGTTTATCTCGGGGTCTAAATGGTATGGTCTACCCGAAAGGACAATTATCGGTTTATCCAATTTTTTTGCCATTTCTAAATATTCTACACCCTTATTTCGAATTTTTTCCATAAAATTTTCATATTCTTTATAAGCGTTGTCTGCTGCCTTTTTCACAAGGTTTAGATTAATCGCACCAAAGTTTTTTGTAAGCACTTTATGTATTTTAATCGGAAAATCTTTTTTTCTGTGAATCCCTAAATAATCACCGATAAATTTCACTCCTGAAACAGCTGTCACGTTCGCCTTTATAACCTCGGGATAATACGCAACAACTGGACAGTTATAGTGATTATCACCCAAATTTTCATCCATATTATAGCTCATGCACGGGTAGAAAATTGCATCGACTTTTTTATCAATCAAGTCCTCGATATGCCCATGTATAATTTTTGCAGGATAGCAAACTGTATCAGATGGAATTGTGTGTTGCCCTTTCAAATACAAATCTCTTGTCGACTGTATGCTCTTTTCAATTCCAAATCCGAGCGTCTTAAAGAAACTATGCCAAAACGGCAGAAGCTCGAACATATTAAGTCCCATTGGAAGGCCTATCGTCTCTCTTTCGCCTTTAAAATCCTTGTAAGAATTTAATAGCTCTTCCTTATAATCAAACATGTTGTAAGAAACTTTTTCATGCTTTAATTTAAGAGGTTTTTCACATCTGTTTCCACCGATAAATTTTCTGCCGTCTTCAAAGGTATTTACAGTTAGTTTGCACTTGTTTTGGCACAATCCACATGTGACAGCCTTTACATCGTGTGTAAAGTTTTCTAGTTTCTCTTTGGATAAAACCGCACTTTTTTCGCCTTTAAAATTGTGTTTTACATATAAAGCCGCACCAAAAGCGCCCATAAGACCCGAAATCCTAGGCCTTACCACGTCTCTTCCTATCTCTTTTTCAAAAGACCTTAACACCGCATCGTTTAAGAACGTTCCGCCTTGAACGACTATGTGTTTTCCAAGATCATCCGCACTAGCAACCCTTATGACCTTATAAATCGCATTTTTTACAACACTAATCGAAAGACCCGCCGAGATATTTTCGATTCCAGCTCCGTCTTTTTGCGCCTGCTTAACCGAAGAATTCATAAAAACGGTACATCTAGAGCCTAAATCAACAGGTTTTTTAGCAAAGAGACCCATTTTAGAAAATCCGTCTATGTCCTCGCCCAAAGCCTCGGCAAATGTTTGTAGAAACGAGCCACAACCCGATGAACAGGCTTCGTTTAAGAATATATTATCTACGGCATGATTTCTAATTTTGAAACATTTTATGTCCTGACCACCAATATCTATAATAAAATCAACTTTTGGATCATATTTTTTTGCAGAGGTAAAATGCGCCATGGTTTCAACTATTCCCATATCGGCGTGAAACGCATTTTTGATAATCTCTTCGCCATAGCCTGTAGTTGCAAAACCATTTATCTCTATATCTGGATATTTTTCATAAACCTCTTCCAAAAATCCTTTTACAAGCGGCACTGGTGTGCCCTTGTTGTTCATATATTTATAGTGAACAATTTCTTCGTTTTCATTGATTAAAACCGCTTTAAGCGTGGTCGAACCGGCATCGACACCTATATAAGATTTTCCTTTTAACGGTGAAATCTTGATGTCGCAACCTATTTTGTGCCTAATTTTGAATTTTTCATAATCTTCTTCACTTTCAAAAAGAGGTTCACAGCTTATGTAATTATTCTTAGCGGTATAATTTTTAATTTTCTCGGCTAAAATTTCAATATCAATCTCACATTCATCGTCTGCCAAAGCAGAACCTAAGGCAACAAAATAAAGTGAATTTTCAGGGCAAGTTCCCTTTAAACCGAGCGTTTTATCAAAGGCCAATCTAAGCTCTGTAAAAAAGCTTAAAGGTCCGCCTAAGTAGACCACATTTCCTTCAATTTCACGGCCTTGTGCAAGACCCGCTATCGTTTGATTGACAACAGCGTAAAAAATACTTGCAGATATGTCCTCTTTTTGCGCCCCTTGATTCAAAAGCGGCTGAATGTCCGACTTTGCAAAAACGCCGCATCTTGAAGCTATGCTGTATATTTTTTGATGTTCTTTAGCCGATTCGTTCATGTCCATCGGTGTTATGTCCAAAAGCGTAGCCATTTGGTCGATAAACGCACCCGTACCGCCTGCACAAGAGCCGTTCATCCTAACTTCCATAGAACCTGAGACAAAAAGAATCTTCGCATCTTCACCACCGAGCTCTATTACAACATCGGTTTCAGGCAGTGTATTTTTAACCGCAAGTCTTGTGGCATACACCTCTTGAATAAAGGGGATGTCCATGTCTTCGGCAAAACCCATGCCCGCAGAGCCAGAAACTTTAAGCGAAAAAAGCTTACTTTCTGGAAATTCTTTTTTAATTTTCACGAGTAAATCATAGACTTTCTCATGGATTTGAGAAAAATGTCTTTCGTAATTTTTGAATAAAATATTTTTGTTTTCGTCTAAAACAACGCATTTAAGCGTCGTAGAGCCTACATCCAGGCCTATATGAATCATAACATACTTCCTTAACTTATAATATAACTGTATAATTTTATCACTTTAGAGCTTCTTTGGCAATAATTATTTATGAACTCATCGTAAACTCTCGGTAAAATATCTACTTGTATTGCTTTTTTAGTTAAAATCTGATAGAATTATTTAATTAATTATTCTACTAATGAGGTGAAATAATGAACTTAATTGAAATTGGTCAACGAGCTAAAACCGCTTCAACTGACCTTATTATTCAAAGAGATAAAAAACATAGTGCACTTTTGCTTATGGCAAGTGAACTAATCGAAAATAAAGACGCTATAATCGCAGCTAACGAAATCGACATTAAAAACGCTAAAGAAAACGGCATGAGTGAGTATATGATAGATAGGCTTATGCTAAACGAAAGCCGAATTGAAGGCATGGCAAAGGGCGTTTTAGAAGTCGCCGAGTCGCCCGATCCTACTAACAATGTTTTAGAAGGTAAAACCCTTTACAATGGCATTAATATGCAAAAAGTCACTGTTCCGTTAGGCGTTATTGCGATAATTTACGAATCAAGACCTAATGTAACTTCTGACTGCGCTGCACTGTGCATAAAAGCCGGTAGTGCTGTTATTTTAAGAGGTGGAAAAGAGGCTTTTAATTCTAATATCGCAATTAGCGACATAATTAGAAGTGCCCTAAAAAAATCGGGACTAAATGAAGACATAGTGCAAATTATCAAAGATACTAGCCGTGAAACTTCTACCGCACTTATGGGACTTACCGACTATGTCGATGTCCTTATACCACGAGGCGGCGCCGGTCTTATCAAATCTGTCGTGGAAAATTCAAAAGTTCCAGTTATAGAAACCGGTGTTGGAAACTGTCATGTCTTTATTGATGACTCTGCCGATTTAGACATGGCTTGTGAAATAATTTATAACGCAAAGTGCTCAAGACCTTCTGTTTGCAATGCGGCAGAATGCTTGCTTGTCCATAAAGATATCGCCGAAAAAGTCCTGCCTAAAATCAAGACAAGACTTGACGGTGTCACCTTAAAAGCCTGCGAAAGAACAAGAAAAATCATCGGTGGATGTGAAGAAGCCTTGGAAGAGGATTTTTACACCGAGTATCTTGACTACATTCTTTCAGTAAAAATTGTAGACTCTTTGGAAGAAGCCATTTCACACATAAATAAATATTCAAGCCATCATAGCGAAGCTATCGTGACCGAAAATTACAGAAATTCTGAAATTTTTGTAAGCACTGTAGACAGTGCCGCCGTTTATGTAAACGCTTCAACCAGATTTACAGACGGTGGAGAGTTTGGTTTTGGCGCAGAAATAGGAATTTCCACCCAAAAACTTCACGCAAGAGGACCTATGGGGCTCTCGCACCTTGTTTCATATAAGTACATTTTAAGAGGAAATGGACAGATTAGATAAGCAAATACATCAGAGAGAATAACAATGCATTATTGCCTTCTTCTTGGCTTAAAATAACGAGAAGTGCCAGTATCATCATTCTCTCTTTGTCTTTAAACAGCTCATCTAAAAATTCGTTCCCAAGTATGCTTCCAGTGTTTTCAGCGGGTGCAGTCTCATCATTTTTACTTTCCTGATTTATCAGAGGTACTTGTTGCACATCTAACTGTGGAACAGCTCTTCTATACATCTCTTTTGCCCTTCTAATCGCGTCTTCTCTCATACTATTCATATCTTTTGCCATACTCCCTCCCTAAAACAATCCGCCTAAAACGGACTGGAGCATTCCCGACTCTTTTATCACTGGGAATAGTCTCATGAGTTGAAGTATTCTTATCGCTTGGTCAATTTTTGCTCCTCTTTCGGTAGAAAGCATTGGTCTTAAAGCGTTTAAAAGATTTGTAGTCTTGTCGTCTTTTCCCATCTGTGATAAAAGCGGTGCAAGTTTTGCTATCATGTTTGCATCTGGAATGAAGGACGAAGCGGGAGAACTGGTTGAATTTTGTACAGGTGTTGAATTATTTTGAGGAGCTGCCGAAGATCCGCCGATAAAATTTTGCAGTAAACTTTGAATTTCATTTTGAGACGGCATATTATTCTGGGTCGGTAAAGAATCTGTAGCAGTTGTTTGCGGTGATGGAGTCGGTGGCGCTGAATTCTGACCACCTAAGCCCAAGCCGCTCATTATACCCTGAATTTGCGCCATGCTTTGCGGATCTGATAAAATTTTATTTAGTTGTTGTGATATATCATCCATTTGTTTGCCCTAAAATATAATTTAGTATCCGTTTATATCAGGGCTTTCACCTACCTTTCATTTTTATGACCATCTTATGTTTGCCGTACAAAACTTAGCGAATATATTACGGCAAGTATGGTTTTCTTGTTTTAAACATCACCTTTCGAAAACATTTTTAACAGTGCCTTTGCTTGTGGGCTTGACAACATTTTTTTAGCCGCCTCTGGGTCGGTTAGAACTTTTGAAATCATTTCACCTTGTTTGTTATCCCCGACGATTTTGCCCATCTCTCCGTTTTGTGCAGCTGTTTTCAGTTGTTCTGGTGTAGTGCCAAGTCTTGATGCTGTGATTTTTAATAAATTTTCGAGTTGCGTATTATCCATATATATCAATCCTTTTTTGTTTAGTATTATATATTATGCAAAACCCCCTAAAGCTATGAATTTTAACTTTTGAGAGGAATTTAATTTATGCGTATAGTTGTTTTTTCCGATAGCCACGGATGCGTGCATACTGTAAGAAAAATTTTAATGCACGAAAAAGGTGCAGCACATGTGATTTTTTGTGGCGATGGAATTCGTGATATAGAGCATATTGCTGATGAGTTCAGCGATAAAATTTTTCATATAGTAAAAGGAAACTGTGATTATCAAACAGATTATCCTGAATCCAAACTTATAACCATAAAGAATTTTAAAATTTTTATTGCGCATGGTCATACCTATAGTGTTAAATCCACAGAAAATGAAATTATCACTGCTGCAAAAGTTGCTCATAGTGATGTTTTAGTTTATGGGCACACACATAAATCTAAAATAGAATATATTTCAGGTATGTACATCGTTTGCCCTGGCTCATGCTCTAAAGATGGGTGCACCTATGCCGTAATTGATATAGCTGGTAAAGATATTTTGCCTTCTATTATACAAATCGACAAAATATAGCAATAATTTTTATTGAATTTTTAATAATTTAATGGTATAATTTAACTAATTTAAAAAGTGAGGTGTTAATATGAAAGATTATCAAAAATGGCTTGATGCTGAACTTGATAAAGATCTTATGGATGAACTTTTATCTATTAAAGGCAAAGATGAAGAAATTAACGACAGATTTTATCAAGATTTATCATTTGGAACAGCAGGTATAAGAGGTGTCATCGGAGCGGGCACAAACCGAATGAACGTTTACACCGTAGGAAGAGCAACTCAAGGATTTGCAAACTACCTAAACAAAACTTTAAGTGGAAAAGCTATATCTGTAGCTATTGCCTACGACAGCAGAAATAAAGGTGTCGAATTTTCAAATGAAAGCGCTCTTATTCTTGCAGCTAATGGAATAAAAACTTATATTTATAAAGAACTTATGCCAACTCCCGCCCTTTCTTTTGCAGTTAGACATCTTAAGTGCGATGCCGGTATTTGTATGACTGCAAGCCATAATCCCGCTAAATACAACGGATATAAAGCGTACGGAAATGACGGCTGCCAAGTAACTGAAGTCATGGCTACGGGAATCATGAACGAGATTCAAGGAATCGACTTGTTCAGTGACATCAAACGAATGGATTTTAATGAGGCTTTAGAAAAAGGCCTTATCGAGTATATCGGAGAAGACACCTTTGATGCGTTTATTTCTGCCGTTTTAAACGAGAGAGTTCTTTCAAATGATGTGTCAAATCTTAAAATTGTATACACACCTTTAAACGGAAGCGGAAAAAGATGTGTGCTCACCGCTTTGGATAAAATCGGTCTTAAGGACATAGAAATCGTTAAGGAACAAAGCGAACCTGATGGAGATTTTCCGACTTGTCCTTATCCAAACCCTGAAATTAAAGAGGCTCTTCAAAAAGGCCTTGACTTATGCGCAAAAGTAAACCCCGATTTACTTTTAGCCACCGACCCCGACTGCGACAGAGTTGGTATTGCTGTAAATCAAAAAGGCGAATACATACTGATGACTGGTAATGAAGTCGGTGTTTTACTCCTTGACTTTATCGCAAGAATCAAGACCGAAAACGGCAGTATACCTAAAAATCCGATAGCCGTTACGTCTATCGTTTCTACAAGTATGGCTGACGAAGTTGCCGCTAACTATGGTGTCGAGATGAGACGAGTTTTGACAGGATTTAAGTATATCGGTGACCAAATTTTAGAGCTTGAGCAAAAAAATGAGACCGAAAGATACCTCTTAGGATTCGAAGAAAGC
This sequence comes from uncultured Eubacteriales bacterium, assembly GCA_964369415.1. Classification (GTDB taxonomy): domain Bacteria; phylum Bacillota; class Clostridia; order Oscillospirales; family Acutalibacteraceae; genus SIG603. Next base: position 10,077 of record CAYJFP010000031.1, read on the forward strand.
TATGGCTACTTAAAAGGCGGTTATGTAAGAGATAAAGATGCTGTAAACGCTTCTATGCTGATTTGCGAAATGGCTTCATATTACAAAGAAAAAGGTCTTACACTTGTCGATGTCATGAATGAGCTTTACTCAAAATACGGATACTACGTAAACGATGTTTTGAATTTTTCTTTCGAGAGTGAAGACGGCATGAAAATGATGAGTTCTATTATGGAAAACTTAAGAAACAACTCTCCTGACTCTATAATTGGTAGTAAAATTGTTTCAAAAAGCGACTATCAACTTTCAAGGCGCTATGAAGAGTCTGAAACTTTTCTTATTAACCTTCCACCATCAAATGTTATCGAGTTCAACCTTGAAAACGCTTGTAAATTAATTGTTAGACCTTCAGGAACTGAGCCTAAGATTAAGATTTATCTGTTCGCTAAGGCTATGAGCAAAGAAGAATCCCTTGCACTTGTAGATAAAATGAAGGCTGAATCCAACTCACTTCTCGGCATTTAAAAACAAATAAAAAAACGGACTGAGTGATATAATATCACCCAGTCCGTTTTAAATTCGGCTGATTAAATTTATTCTTTAATATCAAAAAGCTTAAAAGCATTTTTATAGTATATTCCCTGCTTTTCCTCTTCTGTCAAATTTGTCTTTTCTATGAGCTCGATCACCGGTCCAGCTATACTCCACGGCGAATCTGTTCCGAACAAAACCCTATCTAAACCGTGAAGTCTTACAAGATATTCAAACTGTTTTTCATCCATAAAATGATAGCTAAGAGAAGTGTCGATAAAAACATTTTTAGTTCCCGCTAGAGAATTTACCGTATTGTCATACATTCTCATTCCACCCATGTGAGCCGCCAAAATAGTCATATTCGGATATGAATCTGCAATCTGCCTTATCGACTCGGGAGGATTGTGAATTATAACAGGTGAAATCGGGTCAAAACCTGCGTGAAAAGCAATCATAAGTCCAAGCTTATCACAAGTCTCGTATATCCTTGTCATGCACGGGTCTATAGAGTAAAACTCTTGATAATCAGGGTGAAGTTTTATCCCCTTTACCTTCATATCTTTTAATCTGTAAAGCTCTTCCACCGCATTTTCTCCAAGCGGATGAGTCGAGCCAAATGAAACTATTTTATCCGTATTAGAGGCCGCCGCAAAGTCATTTACATCACTAATTTTTTCAGGATTTGTTGCAATATTAAGGCATAAAAAATGAGTAACACCCATCAATTTATTATACTCAAGTGTATCTTCAAGCGTCTCTTCTCTAAAATACGGCGGATGTTGGTCTGGAAAAATTTTTTGGAAAGTCGGTGAAAGTTTTGTAAAAACTTTACCTTTAAGTTTATCCGGAAACATGTGTGAATGTGCATCAAAAAGCATAAAATCGCCCTTAGGGCTTACACCACCTTTTCTTCTTAGGCGTCATGTCAGAAAACTTACATGGCTGATTCTTATTTTGAGCTTTGCCATTCTTGCAATAAATTGATATTATAAAAATAGCAAAGCCCACCGTAAACGGCAGGCTTTTAGTTTAAAAATTAATCACTTGAAAACGGCAGTAATGCAAGATGACGTGCACGTTTAATTGATAAAGTAAGACTGCGTTGATGTTGTGCGCATGTTCCTGTAACTCTTCTTGGAAGAATCTTTCCTCTTTCAGAAATGAAACGGCGAAGTTTGGCAACATCTTTATAATCTATGAAATCCGCTCTGTCTACGCAAAAACTGCAAACTTTTCTTCTTCCTTTGCGTCCGCCACCTTGGCGACGATTATCTCTCTCTGGTCTGTCAGCCATAATAAAGCCTCCTATCTAAGTATTTAAAGGTTAAAACGGAAGATCATCATCTCCGATAACCTCTTCAAAATCTGTGTTCGAACCTATCGAATATGCGGGTGCTGGTGGTGCTTGATCGAAAGAAGCATTTTGTCTTCCTCCAGCAAATTCACCCTGATTAGTATTACCGCTGTCTCTCTTAGACTCTGTAAAACTAACATTATCCGCAACAATTTCGACTGCTTTTCTCTTGTTACCGTTGTTATCAGTATAAGAACGAGTTTGTATGCTACCGTTAACTGCTATCATTTGGCCTTTTTTAAAGTATTTGCATACAAAATCGGCAGTATTTCTCCACGCTACTACGTCGATAAAATCAGCTTGTCTCTCAGTTCCCGCTTTAACATACCCTTTATCAACCGCCACTGTAAAACTTGTTACAGCAATGTCGTTTGGTGTATGTCTAAGTTCAGGGTCTGCTGTTAGCCTTCCCATGATAACCGCTACATTTAACATAAAAACCCTCGCTTTCTAACTTAAAACAACTTACTCTGCAGCTTCAGCAGTTTGAGCTTCTGTGTTTTCCACAGCTACTTTTTTAACACTTACTTTTGAAGCTTTTTTAGGTTTAACTTTTTTCTCTTCTTTTTTGATGATGAGTGTACGAAGAATACCGTCTGTAATAACATATCTTCTGTCAAGCTCTGTTATAAAATCAGTATCAGCTGTAAAGTTAATTAGTGTATAGAAGCCTTCGTTTTGCTTTTCTATTGGATAAGCAAATCTTCTTTTACCCCAATCATCAACACTTTCGACAACTCCGTTTTTATTTATGAGTTCTTTAAACTTTTCGATTAAAGCAGTGTTACCCTCTTCTCCTAAATTAGCTGAAGTCACGATAACGGTCTCATAAGCATTTTTTATACCTGTCATTGTATTGCACCTCCTTCTGGTCTTTTGGCCCCTTAATTTCAAGGAGCAAGGATTTATTTTCATTTAATAAGCGGCCACTAGGGCCGCAAATAAACAAATATATTATATCACAAATTCTAATTTTGTCAAGCTAAATTAAATAATACCTATAAAAAAGTTTGGAAGGTACATGCAGATAAACATGCACACGAGCACACAAATCGTAACCATAGTGTTGACGCCGCCACACTCTTGAATCCTTGTTTCATAGTCCTCGGTGTTCGTACAGCTTTTTCTTGTTTTATTAACTGTTTTAATGCAGTGCTTATAATACCTTCGGTTCGCCGTGAAACCAACTGTAATCATAATCGCCACCATCGCTAAAAATATAAACAGCGGCACACACATTATCAGTAAATCAATCCCTGACATATTAGCACTTAATAGCATAATCTGCTCTGTCGTAACGCCTTGCCCCGAAATCGGCGAGCCCAATTCTTCAAGCATACTTATCATTTTTTCGTAAGTTACAAATATAGTAAAAAATGTTTGGGCAAGGTATAGTAAAATCATCGAAACAGTTACGATTATCCCCGAGACATACTGTTTTCTATATAATAGCCAACCGCCTGAAAAAAGAAATGCAACAAAATTAAACTTCGACTTTTTTTGTTTGCTTATCCTACTAAAAACCGGCATATAATAAGAAGTGCCTTGCTGAACAACCTTTGAAAGCTCACCAAAACTTATGTTTTCGTCGGCGGTCTCTCCCGCACTAACTCCACCCATCGGGTCAAACGGACCTTGCATGCCACCCATTCCGTATATCGGCTGGTTAAAATTAATCGGATTTCCACCGTATGGCGGCCTATTTGCATGAGTCGCAGGCTCGCTCAAGCTCTCTCCACAGCTAGAACAAAAAATCGCACTATGAGCATTTAAAACACCACAATGAATACACTCTTTGTCCTTAATCTCTGATGACGTAGTGGTTTTAGGTCTTTCAGGAACAGGCGCTTCCCAAGATTTTCCTTGTTCATGTAAATCGTGAAAAACACACTCGCCTTTTTCCATATAACAAGAACGATGATAAGGCGCTCCACATTTTGGGCACACTACTATATCATCGGCTTCTGTAAAAACTTTTTTACAAACGGGACAGTCAATTCCCACATAATCAATCATAGAATTACCTCTAACTAATCTCTTTTTCATCATTTTAACCCAAAAAAGAGAAAATCGCAATAAATTAAGACTTTAATTTTCATACTGTTCACATTTTTAAAATTGTATTCACTTCTATTTACAATTCAGCCAAAATGAAGTATAATAAATCTGATTATAATTAGATTTACTTTTCTGAAAGGTAGAAAATACATGGTACAATTTGAAGATCAAAAAAGAATATTACTTGAGCATGAAGTGTCTTTAAGTGAGTTAAAAGACGCTTTAGGCCTTGAAAGGCTTCGTGAAGAAGTCGAAATGCTTGAACACAAAGCTGCAGAACCTGGATTTTGGGACAATATGGAAAGCGCTCAAAAAACGCTGCAAAAAACCGCTTCACTTAAAGCTAAGGATGAGTCCTATTTAAAGCTTTATGCAAAAGTTGAGGACACCTTTGCCCTTATCGAAATGGCTGAAGAAGCTGAGGATTTGAGTTTTCTTGACGAAGTAGTATCCGAAGTAAGCTTTATAGGCAATGAAATTGAAACAGTGAAGCTTACCACCCTTTTAACAGGCGAATACGATAAGAAAAACGCCATTCTTACTTTCCATGCAGGTTCTGGCGGAACAGAGGCACAAGACTGGGCTGAAATGCTCTTTAGAATGTATAATAGATGGGGTGAAAGACACGGATTTAAGGTTTCTACACTTGACTATCTCGACGGCGACGAAGCTGGCCTTAAGAGTGCTTCTATACTTGTCGAAGGCGAAAATGCATACGGCTTTTTAAAGAGTGAAGCTGGTGTTCACAGGCTTGTCAGAGTATCTCCCTTTGACTCTGCTGGAAGACGACACACCTCCTTTTCTTCATTAGAGGTAATGCCCGAAATTGATGAAGACTTAAGCATTGAAATTGCTCCTGACGACATTAGAATGGAAGTGTACAGAGCAAGTGGCGCCGGCGGACAAAAAGTTAATAAAACTTCATCTGCTGTAAGACTTATCCATATTCCGACTGGGATAGTTGTCTCTTGTCAAGTTGAGAGAAGCCAATACCAAAACCGAGACGTTGCAATGAAAATGCTAATTTCAAAGTTAGTTGAAATTAAAGAGCGTCAACATCTTGATAAAATTTCGGATATCAAAGGCGACCAAAAGGAAATTACCTGGGGCAGCCAGATTAGATCTTATGTTTTCATGCCGTATACTATGGTAAAAGACCATAGGACAGGACATGAAACAGGTGGTATAAACTCTGTAATGGACGGCGATTTAGACGGTTTTATTAATTCATATCTTAAATCTGCTAGCCAAGGCACTTTAGGCAATCATGATTAATTTTTAAGGAAAGGCGTGAAAAACATGCTATACAAATTAAGGCCTATAAAAAGAGAGGATGCGTTAGTACTTTCTCACGCTTTTTCTGAACTTGGAATCAACAAGCCGCTAGAAATCTTCCTTTCTTTTTTTTCACAACAGCAAAAAGGAGAGCGAAAAGTTTTTTTAGCAGAATTTGAAGGTGAAATTGCTGGATTTATCAGCATTTTGCCATCATCAAGTATTGGGCCATTTAAAGATGACTCCATACCTCACATCTCCGACCTTTTTGTCTTTCCGAATTTTAAAGGATTTGGAATAGGTAGTAAACTTTTGGAAACCGCCGAAAAAGAATGTATGAGAATTTCTGATAAGGTTACTTTTTCTATCTCTTTACAAAAATCACACGCTAAAACTCACGTATTTTTATCTAAAAACGGCTACTTACCCGACGGCACTGGTGTATGGTATTCAGACAACAATATAGAAAATAGTGAAACTTTACAGATTGATGATAATCTATGTCTTTATTTAATTAAAGAACTAAAAACCTTAAGGCATATGTGAATATATTAAGGTAATTTTTTATACGCACGATTTAAGTTTATATTACAAAAGCAATAAAAAACATCTTGACTTTTTTATTTATATTTGTTATAATGTCTCTTGTTGACTATAGTTAACATTTGCGGCAGTGCTGGAATCGGCAGACAGGCACGTTTGAGGGGCGTGTGTCTTTGACGTATGGGTTCAAGTCCCATTTGCCGCACCAGAAGGTGTGACACATTTGGATGTCATACAGAAAAACCATCAAAAACACCCCTAAAAAGGACTTTTTTGATGGTTTTTTCTTTTTTTAGAAGTGGATTTTTCAAGTGTGTTTTTTTGGATGTCATCTGTGTTTTAGAGGGTTCGAACTCGCTGTTTAGGAAAACAAAGCGATAAAATTACATAAAATCAAATTTAGGGCGATAATTTTAAGATTAATTTCTTGAAGTTATTGTCCTTTTTGTTTTTAAATTTATAAATTTAAGGAGTGTTTACGCATCAAATGAAAAGCAAAACAAAAAGCAAGAAAAACAAAATTAATGGCAGAAAAACAGTAAACGAGTTCAAACCCACGTCGGAAATTACGAGCAAAAATATATTCATAAGCAGTGAACATGAGCGTATATATAATTGCATCACAAAGCAGCATGAAATTCAAGTGAGAGCCGATTCAAAGAAATTTATGGCGTGCGTGTATATTCTGTCGTCTAATCAAACCCTATGGACACTCACGAAAAGAAATATATATCTAAACGGAATTGTCTTTGACAGTAAAAGTATAAAAGGAGTTGGTACACAAAATTATGCCCTATACAAATTTGCCAAATATATTTGGAACGATGAACTTAATGAAATTGTAGGTGAGCTTAAGGATAAGACCTTATTAAGTGAAAGCACCTACAAAGTAATAACCAACGCAATTAAAATACTGAAAACTACAAAACATTGATGAAAGGAATGTGGATTTAAATGAATTTAAGATTAAAAGCAAATGAAAGAGAAGATTTACTATGGCTACCTTG
>CAYJFP010000032.1:0-1987 GCA_964369415.1 uncultured Eubacteriales bacterium
TAATTCCTTTTAAAACTGTCGGCAGTGACGGAAGACTGCTACTTCCTTGTGCTATTTTTTGATTTAGCATTGCTTCTTCAAGCGGTGAAAACGCAGTTATAAAAGGCTTATTTTCACCCTCTAATTGCAAATCTTCTTTTGCCACTGTCACTGTGATGATAGGCAAGGTAAGATTTTCATCTGCTAATTCGTAATTCCCTACTACAGGGACTGCCGTATATTTGTACTCACCAATAGTATTTACATCAAACTCGGGTTCTGACTGCCACTGCACCGAAACGTCCACTTCCTGTGCATCCGCCGTAATTCCTTTTAAAACTGTCGGCAGTGACGGAAGACTGCTACTTCCTTGTGCTATGGTTTGACTCGCTACATCTGCTGTTAATTCCTTAAAGGAATATACTACCGATTTTTCGGCCGGTAACGCTCCTTCTAAGTCTGCCGATGCGCTTACCGAAAACATTGTTGGCAATATCAAACTCACAAGCAACATTATTGCCAAAAACGAAGCTGTAACTTTAATTTTAATCTTCATTTTCTCTCCAACCTTTCTAAATTATTATGTTTGATGTGTAAATACATTTAATATTTAACGCTATTTTACTTATATAATTATATCATGTTTTATATAAAATTAAATAGTTTTAGGCTTGTGTATAAGTTATTATTAAATAGTTCAAAACTAAACTCTGTACACAAACCAACTTATTTTTCATGCTAATATTTATATAATTATTAGCATGAAAAAACAGTATCCACCGACTAAGTCGGTAGATACTGTTTTTTTAAGAATGGTCGTCCAATAATATATTATTTTTTCAGCTAAAGTCCCTTTTTGCTATAGACCCCATTCAACTCACAAAATTCTATTTGTCTTTTTTACTCTTTACAAGCGCATTAAACGCACTAGGGGTTTTAGTTGTAAATGAAAACTCTTCATTAGTTAGTGGGTTTATGAATTTCAGCGTTTTGGCATGAAGGCAAAGCCTGCCCACAGGGTTTGTCTCTGACTTATATTTATTATCGCCTGCTATAGGGTGTCCAAGTTCACTTAAATGTACTCTAATTTGATTTTTTCTTCCTGTTTCAAGCTCTATATCAAGTAGTGAGTAACTGCTGTTTTGCGATCTTACTTCATAATTTGTTATAGCTAATTGGCCAGAGCTTGCAGAATACATAAACCCTGTTTTTGTCTCTTTTAAGTACGATTTAATCGTGTCACTTTTTTTAGAAACATGCCCCTCAACAACCGCTACATAACCACGCTTAGTAACTAAATTACTCCAGTTTTCTTGCAGTGCCTCTTTCATTTTTTGAGATTTTGCGAAAACCAAAATCCCTGAGGTCTCTCTATCTAATCTGTGAACAATAAATATTTTATTGTTTTTGTTCACTTCTTTAACATAGTCACTCAAATGCCTGTAAGCTGTGTTAAACTTCTCTGTATCTGTGGCTACAGTCAATAACCCCTCAGGTTTAATTATTACTATTAAATCTTCATCTTCGTAAATAATCTTAAAAGGGCAAACAGGAGTGAATTTATCTGGCTTATTTTCTTCAATTTTCACCGTATCTCCCGCTTTTAACGGGTAGTCAAACTTCTTTTGCCTTTTATTATTTACACTTATATCGTTTCTGGCTAGCATAGACTTAATGTTATTTCTTGATTTTCCGTTCAGCTCACTAATAAGAAAATTCATTAGTGTATTTTCTTCTTTGACAGATAATATAATGGGTTTATGTTCTTTTTTTATTTTTTTCAAAATAATGCCTCTTTTCTTTATTATGCCAATATGCAAGAAAAAATCCTTGCCTTCTCACTTTTTAAAAATATTATATCATACATAAAAAATAATATAAAGCATTATAAAGTATTATTTCGAGCTATTATAGAATATACACTAAATTAAAGTTTGAAGTTCAACTTAGCAAACAATTATAAACCGAACTGTACATAAAAAAAGCAATAGCGAAAGTGGGTTAGCTT
>CAYJFP010000032.1:2087-16643 GCA_964369415.1 uncultured Eubacteriales bacterium
ACAATTATAAACCGAACTGTACATAAAAAAAGCAATAGCGAAAGTGGGTTAGCTTTTAATATTAAAAACTGCACTGTAAACACAAATCTTTACATTTCCTCATTTATTTGTCTTTACTTGCAATAAAAATCGCCTTGTAGAAGTACTTTACAAAGCGGTTTTTAATTATTAAATTTACTAATATAACAGTTCATTTAAAATTTCGGAAATTACACCTTAAATTTTCTCTTTTTATATACCATTACAAGAACAGCTGATAGTGTCATCACTGACAAGATACCTTTAGAGCACAATAGAACACTATTTGACTACTCCCACAAAACAAAAAAACCTGTAATCCTCTTGTCATAAGCGATTACGGGCTTTTTCTATATTCTGATTAAAGTATAGGCACTATTTTATAAATTAATATTTTTACAAGAACCTCTTCTAGATATATTACACTCATATATTTTATGCTGAGCTTTACCGCCGTTTATCATCTCAAATAGGAAATCTATGCTCGACATCGCCATTTCTGAGGCTGGTTGGTAAACCGTGTCTATAGATGGATTATAAAACTCTGTCATTTCAATTCCATCAAAACCGAGAATCGAAACATCACCTGGTATATTAAGTCCCATCGCCGTAGCAGCTTTGGCCGCACCTATTGCCAAGACATCTGCAAAACAAAAAACTGCTGTAATTCCGCAATTTGTATCGTAAAAATTTTTAAAAAGTTCAAAACCTAAGGTGTATCCCGACTTTGACGACTGAAAAATTGTCGCAATTAATTTTTTATCAATCGGTATATTATTGTCCTCTAATGCCTTTAAATATCCTCTAAATCTCTGCGTATTTGGAGTTACTTCGTTGCTTAAAGCAGAAGAAAAAATAAAACCTATCTTTTTGTGTCCAAGTGAAATTAAATACTCTGTCGCCTTATACCCTTCTGCCATATCGTCTATTCTAACGCTTGAATATAGCTCTCTTGATACGTTTTCATTTGCCGATATAGTAGTAAGAACACACGGAATTTGTAATTTCTTAAAATTTTCCTCTGTGTAGTCTTGCTTTCCTCCGATTAAAATCACACCCGACAATTTCTTTTTAGTTTTTTCTATTATAGCAAGATTCATTTCATCTTGAGTATCTGCTACATTGTGTAATATTAAGGAATAGCCTTTTAGCGCAATTTTTTCCTCAATTACACCTATCATTTTATTGAAAAAAGGATTATGAATTCCCTTTACAAAAACACCTATGGTTTTGGCATCATACGACTTCAAGTTTTGTGCATTGGTATTGGGTATATAATTGCATTTTGCTACAGCTTCCATTACTTTTTGCTTATTGTTTTCGCTGACATATCCACTATTATTCATAACTCTTGAAACCATCGAGATACTTACACCGGCTTCTAGTGCCACATCTTTAATTGTCGATACCATTTTGCACCTCACCTACTTGATAATTTTCTTTTATTATATTATACAAAATCACCTATTTTTTTTCAATAGCTAAAATATAATGGTAGGACAAGCTTTTAGCCTGTCCTACCGATTTCAACTTTATTCTAATTAAGCAATAGGAGTAAAGTTTGCTAATTGTGCTTTAACTTCTTCAATAACAGTTTCAATACCTGCTTGAGTTAATTCATCTCTATATTGTTGTACAGCTTCTTCAACGCTTACACTTGTTTTACCAAACATAAGTTGCACGCCTAAGTTAGTGTTTACGTTAGCAATAGCAGCAAGTTCAGTTGAGATATTTGAATCATCAAATGCAAATCCTACATATGGATTTGGAATGCTTGTTTCTTTCCACTCTTCGTTTAGTGAATATCTTCTTTCATCTTCTGTTGCTCTTGGAATTTCAAATTCGTCATTTCTTAGTGACCAAACAGCAAATCCGCCGCCATCTGTTTCAGCATTATATGCTTCAGGCTCAGTGATTTTACCGTCGACTAATTCGTATTGAACGCCTTCTCTACCGAATTGAATTAGGTTATAGTAGCTTTCGTCTGTCATGAATTTCTCGATAGCCATTAATGCTCTTTCAGGATTTTCTGAATCTACATAGATAGCTGTTCCGTTTTCAACACCAGCTTTTTGAATGATTTTTCCGTGCTCTTCTGCAAATGCATATGCATCAATTTGAATACCTGGTAATTTTTCTTCGAATTGTCCGTATGTTCCTGTCCAGTCTGGTTGGTGAGTAATATATGCTGATGACAAGCCGTTAACTGTGTTATCTTTACCATTTTCTGTAGCTGCCATTACGTCTACAGGCCAGTATTCTTTATCTGCCCATTCTCTCATCATTGTAGCAAATTCTAAGAATTCGTCTGTAAATGCTGGATGAATTATATCAGCATAGTCTTCGGCACTTGTTGCGACTAAGCTACCCACTTGAAGTGGTAGACCAGGTGATGAAATCCATGAACCAGTTGATTCAACCATCATTTTGTATAGCCATTCAGCATCTGATGCCGCTAAATTCATAGGAACCATATCCATTGTTTTAGCATAGTCTAGGTATATTTCCATATCTTCGATAGAGTCGATGTCGCCTTCGATTCCAGCGCCGTCTTTAATGTCTGCTCTGTATACAAAAGATGCAGGTGTAAACTCTGAATAATTTGTAGGCACAGCGTACATAGCTCCATTATACTCTACGCTTTTCCAGTTGTTTTCAGGTAACGCTTCGTAAAGAGTAGGTGTCACTGTTTTAACCGATTCAGTCATATCATAAAGAACGCCATCAGCCGCTAAAGTCAAGTATGAAACTACCGCATTTGTTGAAACGTGGCTCATGTCAAACTGCTCACCGGATGCAAATAATAGCGGATATTTTGTTGCAATATCGCCCCAATCAATATAATTGATTTTAAGTGTTGCATTGATGTCTGCTTCTAACTTTGTATTAATTTCTTCTAGTGTTGCTGGGTTAGCAGGACCCTCTGAACCCCATAAATAATATGTAAGTTCAACTTTTTCAGATGTGTCCACTGCTGATGCTTCACCTTCAGAACTTTCTTCGCTACCGCTTTCACTAGCCGACTCAGCTGCACTGCTTTCAGATGCAGTAGAAGAAGAACTAGGTGTGCTACTTTGGCATGCTGCAAGACTTGTAGTCGCTAGAGCTAATGCCATAACTAATGTAATGATTCTTTTTGTTTTTTTCATTTTGATTTCCTCCTAAATTAATATATTATAACTCCTACGAGAATTATAAACTCACTTAGCCTTTTACCGCTCCGATAGTTAGACCAGATACAAAATATCTTTGAACTAATGGGTAAAAAATGATTACAGGACCTGTCGCAATAACCGCCGTTGCCATTTTGATAGACTGCGTCGGCAGATTTGCCGTATCGATAGTTACACCTTGTGCCACCAGTAAATCTACATTTGTTTGATTGACCATTTGCTGTAGGAAATATTGTAGCGGGTATTTCGACGGCGTTTGTATGTAAAGCATTGCACCGTACCACTGATTCCAATATGCAAGTGCTAAAAATAGTCCAACTGTTGCAAGAGACGGCACTGCCAAAGGCATGATTATTTTCCAGTAAATTTTAAAGTCTCCCGCTCCGTCTATTTTTGCAGATTCAAAAAGCGAATCTGGTATAGCTTTCATAAAGTTTCTCATTAAGAAAATTGACCAAGCTGAGATAATTCCGGGTAAAATAAGAGCCCACAAGCTATCTTTTAGTTGTAAGTAGTTTACCATTAAGATGTATGATGGAATCAGTCCACCGCTGAATAAAGTTGTAAAGTAAATTAGAAATGAAAAGAAATTTCTGTATTTAAAATCTTTTCGGTTTAAAACATAGCCCGACATCGACATTAGGAAAAGTCCTATCGCCGTGCCAACGACTGTGGTTATTATCGTCACTACATATGAATCTATCAGTTTAGCCGGATTGTCAAATAAAAACTCGTACGCCGACAGTGAAAATTCATTTGGTATAAGCTTAAATCCTTCACTTCTTATTTCTGCATCTGTCATAAAAGACGATGATATTAGAAGTAAAAACGGAAACAAACAAAGTAGCGCAAACAAAGCTATAATTAGATAGAAGATAAATATCATAATTTTGTCGCCAGTACTTTTAAAATTAACAGTGCTATTATTCATACTTACCTCCTAATTTAGAATAATGAATACTCAGGTTCAACTTTTCTAACTATTCCGTTTACCGCAAGTACGATTACTAAGCCAAATATTGACTGATAAAATCCTACCGCAGCTCCTAACGAGAAGTTAAACTGGCCCACTAAGCTTCTGAAAACATAGGTGTCAATTATATCTGTTTGTGGAAACAGAACAGAGTTGTTGCCGATTAAGTTATAGAACAAATCAAACGAGCCTCTTAAAATTCCACCTAAACCAAATAGCAACAATAAAATAAAGGTCGGTTTTAAAAGTGGTAATGTGATATATCTGATTCTTTTAAATCTCGAAGCGCCGTCTATGTAAGCCGCCTCGTATATATCGTGGCTAATTCCCGATATCGCCGCAAGATATACTATCATGCCGTATCCCGTCGACTTCCAAATATGGAACGCCACTATTATGTATTTCCAAATTCCTTGGTCGGTGTAGAACTCGTGCCTTTCAAGGCCTATGCTTTCTAAAAGAGTATTTGCAAATCCGTAATTATAATTAAACAAGTTAAATGCAAAAAATCCGATTATAACAAAGGAAATAAAGTGTGGAAGAAGAATTACTGATTGCGAAACTTTTTTAAAGAATTTACCACCAATTTCTGAAAGCATTATCGCAAACACGATTTGAATAATATTTCCAAGGCCTAAAAATACAACATTATAAAGAAGTGTATTTTGCGTAATATTCCATAAATCTCCGTTTCTAATTAAGAATTCAAAATTTTTAAGTCCTATAAATTCACTTCCAAAAATACCGTCCCTCATATTGTAATCAACAAAAGCTACATAGGCACCCGGCATAGTAACATAGTGAAATATAATAAAAAATATAATCGTCGGTAAGAGCATTAGAAACAAGATTTTATTTCTCTTAATCTCTGTGAAAACATTTTTAAACCTTTTTGTCATATTAACTTTACAACTCCTATCTTTTATATATGAAAGCGTTTTCATGTAAAAACTTCAATTTTCGAACCACTCAATTCATTGTGGTCATTATATATTGATTTTACCAAAAAGTCAACCCTAATTTAAATAATTTTTATATTTAATATTTATTTTCTTAATTTAAAATTAACGTATTATTAATATTGACATTTACATTTTCACAATATATAATGTTTTTGTCACAACTATTATTTATTGATAAAAACGTTTTCATAATTATTTTTACGCTTAATTACACTTAATAAAGTATTGTTAATATATAAAATTTGTGATTTTGACTATTTTTTACTAAAAAGGAGACTAAAATGATTATTAACAACCTTCACAAAAACATAACAACTCTAAAAAGAGCTAATTTTTCATTTGATTTTTTAACATCAGGTGATATTTTTCAGTTTTCCTATAATAATTTTATGATTAACGACTTCTACGGAAATGAAATTGATGGATCTTTAAATAATGTTTATCTAAGAATTTATGAAAATAATGAAATTAAGTCTTTTCCTCTTTTAGGAACTAAGTCAAACAGTATTATTTCGCATGACAACAACACCTTGACTTATACAGGAGAGATAGAAAAGATAACATACTGCGTAACTTTTTATTTAAGCTCTTTTGATGTTTGGTTTTGGGATATAAAACTAGACGGAAAAGATAAAATGGTCGATATAATCTACGGACAAGACGTCGGAATCGCTTCTAAGGGCGGAGTCTTGGTAAACGAACTTTACATGGCACAGTATTTAGGACATGCAGTTCATAACGCTTCAAACGGTTATGTGATTTCTTCAAGGCAAAACCAACTTATGGATGGTAAAAATCCATATATTCAGCAAGGAATGGTTAAAGGAAATGCGATAGCATATTCCACCGATGCAACTCAGTTTTTTGGACTTGACTACAAGGACAATCAAAAAATACAAGCCTTAGACAGAAATTTAGAAAGCGTAAATTATCAATTTGAACAAAGCTACATAGCACTTCAAAGTGAAAAAATCAAGCTTAACGGTAAGCACAATTTCACCTTTTATGCTATTTTTAAAGACGACTATAAAACTGCTGTGGAAAAAGTTGATTTTAGCGAAGAATTGCAAAGTGCTTATACAGAATTTCTTCTTAACTCGCCTAATTTGACTATTTTAGAAAAAATCCAGCTTAAACCTGAATTTTCTTCGCCTTTTAGCAGTGTCGAAATTGGCAGTGAAAACCTAGATAAATTATTCCCGAAAAGAATTTTAGAAGAATATGAAAACGGTAAGTTGATTTCATTTTTCACCGAAGATCATTCCCACATTGTTCTAAAAGAGAAGGAAACTCTCACCGAAAGACCACACGGCAACATTATAACCACTTTTGTAAACACCAAAGAAATAGACAACAATCTAATCACTTCTACCAATTATATTTACGGTCTGTTTAATTCTCATTTGGTTATCGGAAACACCTCTGGACAGAAGTTGCTTTCAACCCAAAGAGGCTTGTTAAACGCCCTAAAAAATTCGGGACAAAGAATTTATTTAAAATCAAATGAAAAATACCATATTCTAGCTATGCCAAGCATATTTGAAATGGGACTTAATTACTCAAAATGGTATTATTTTATTGAAGACGACCTTTGCATAATCACATCTTATGCTACTCACGACAATGCCACTATTACACTTTCTTTTGAAAGTCAAAACCACAAAAAATATGACTTAATTATCACTAATCAAATAGGCATGGCTGAACATGAGTTTTCAGAAGACTTCACTATTGATCAAAAAGATGAAAAAACTTTTGTATTCTCTAGATTAACCCCTTGTTCTGTTTATAAAGATTTATCTTATCAAATTAGTTTTGATAAAGAGGTGATTTTAAGTGACGATGGCATTTTCTTTACGAACGAGCAGCCGCTAAACAAGGGATTAATATGCTTTAAACTTTCTGATGTTTCCGATTTCAAAATGAACATGAGCGGAATTTTGGAAAAATCTGATAATTTCACAGATGAATTTGCCGATTTCGAGACTGAAAAGAAAACATATCTATCAAGTTATAAAAAATTATTAAACGGATTTTATCTAAGTGGCGATGCAAAAAACGAAGAGCTTTTAAAACTAAACGCCACCGCATATTGGTACGCACACAACGCCATGGTGCATTTTGCCGTTCCACATGGTTTAGAACAACCCGGCGGCGCCGCTTGGGGCACCCGTGATGTATGCCAAGGGCCTTTTGAATTCTTCTTATGCACCGGAAACTTTGAAATGATTAAATCGGTAATCAAAAATTTATTTTCTCACCAAAATCTTTCGGACGGAGAATGGCCGCAGTGGTTCATGTTCGATAAATTCAAAATCTTTTCGGACGAATGCCACGGAGATGTAATATTTTGGCCACTGAAATGCATTTCTGAGTACCTATCCACAACCGCTGATTATTCTATATTAGAAGAAAAACTCTCATATTTAGACAGCGAAAACAAGCAAACGCTTTTCGAGCACCTTAAACTTTGTCTTAATTCCATAGAAAAAAGATTTATCGAAAAAACTAAGCTCATTTCATACGCAGGCGGAGATTGGGACGATACTTTACAACCTGTAAAAAAAGAGATGAAAGAGCGCATGGTTAGCGCATGGACACAGGTTTTAGCCTATCAGTCCATCCATAATTTAGGAAAGTCTATGTTAGCGTATAATGAAGAATTTTCGAGCTATCTAACTAAAATGGCCGAAGAAATCAAGAATGATTTTAATACACATTTGGTTAAAAATTCGGTTATTTCAGGTTTTGTTTTAATAGAAAGCGACGGAAGCCTTACAAATATTATTCACCCAGAGGATAAACTAACAGGCATATCGTACCGTTTGCTACCACATACACGCAGTATTATTTCAGAAATTATTTCAAAAGAACAGGCTATTATCAATAGAGAAATCATCGAAAAGCATCTTAAATATCCCGACGGTGCTCATTTAATCGACAAACCTACCACCTATTCAGGCGGTGTTTCAAAAATGTTTGTGCGTGCAGAGCAAGCCGCAAATATTGGACGAGAGATTAGCTCTAACTACATCCATGCGCACATCAGGTACATAGAAGCCATGGCAAAGCTCGGAAAAAGTACTGATTCATGGAACGGCCTGTTCACCATCAATCCTATAAAGATAAAAGACAGTGTCAAAAACGCTTCTACTAGGCAGTCAAACCTTTATTTCAGCAGCTCCGACCCTTGTTTTAACGACAGGTATGATTTTTCAGAGAATTTTGATAAAGTAAAAGACGGTACAGTTTCTGTAAAGGGTGGCTGGAGACTGTATTCAAGCGGTCCTGGCATATATCTAAACCAGCTAATTTCAAACGTTTTAGGAATCAGGCTAACATCTAAAGGCGTAATAATCGACCCTTGCTTGCCAATTTCACAAAATAACTTAAACTTCACTTTCGAGTGCTTTGGAAAAGAAATTAAGTTTATTTATAATTTTTCAGATTCAGATGAATTAAGTTGTAATCTTAACCATTCACAAGTTCAAAACAAATATAAACGAGCTTCTATTTTTATTTCAAAAGAAGATTTACTTTCATCAAACGGCGAAGTGCTAATCACTTACTCTTAATACGCACCTCAAGTTTTACTATTATATTTCACTAAAAACGTTCACCAAGCAAATAAAATCTGATTTGCTGAAAATGTATATGTATAATGAATCACCCACGAAACATCAAACAAATTGTTTCGTGGGTGATTTTTCAAATTTCATTAGAAATAATAGCAGATAAATAGTAAAATTTATATTGATAGGTTTTACCATTGTCAGCAAAGAGTTCTGCTACTGCTTTTTGTGTAAGCGTTACCTGCCCGCTGACCACTACACTGCCAGTGTAGTGGTCTCCCACACCGTCGGTGAAACAGCACCACAAATTTATTTTGGTACTCATATTTAATACCTTCACCCATAATATTTATCTTTTTTCGCTCGCACTCTTTTTAATATCAATATTCATTATGTATATCCACATTATCTTTACTTCATCCGATAAACCTTGCCTGAAAATTTGTATAATTTTGTACTTTTTATAAAATTGAATGAAAAAATAAACTCTATATGTTAAAATGCATACAAATCACACATAAAGTTAAAACAATTATATGCTTTATGCTTTTAGTGGTTAATAATTAAGATAGGATGATTAAGGATGAAAAAATTATTATCAACATTGCTATGTGCTAGTATGTTATTTACATTTGGTGCATGTACTGCACAGGAGCAACCAAGTTCCTCATCAGAAAGCACCTCTAGCGAAGAATCAAGCACATCGCAATCAAGCGATGAGTCCAGTGAAGCCGAACCAGTAACACTGCGCTTTTGTGCGCTTGAAGCAGACGAGGCAACATTAAAACCTTTAGTTGAAACATATATGGAAGAAAATCCACACGTTACTGTAGAACTTGTTTTACAAAGTGACTTTACTGTTGCAAATACAAATGTATTAGCTGCACATCAAGCCAGTGATGATTTTGACTTACTAACAATTAACCATGTCGATACATTAGCATTTGTTCAAGGCGGCATACTTTATAATTTAGACGAATTTATATCAGCAGATGGCGTAGTTTACGAAGACGTTATCTTTGAATCTCAATTAGCTTCCGGACAAGTAAACGGTAGTCAGTACTCTATACCTGTTAATACAGATACAAGAGTTCTTGCGATAAACAATGATTTATTCACACAGTATGATGTTCCTGTTCCAACTACTATAGACGAAATGTTAGAAGCAGCTAAGGCTCTTACAGTAGATGGCAACTTTGGTTTTGTAAATGCCGTTACACGAAACGCTTATGTTTCAACTTATGAGCAAGGTGTATTTTTACTATCGCTCGGTGGAAGACTATACGAGATGGACGGCACAAAAGCAGTCGCTACTATAGACACACCTGAAATGCGTGAATACTTAGAATTTAATGTAGAACTTCTAAACTACATGCCAAAAAATAGCTTAACCATGACAGAAGACGAGGGACGTGCAGCGTTTTACAGCGGAAACATAGGCATGTACATCTATGGTCCATGGGAATTCGGTTATTCATCTGAAGCAGATTTTGACCTACAAACAATTCTTATCCCAGCTGGCACCGAGAGTGCATCTACATCAGGCGGCTATCAATACGGCATAGGCGCCGGCACACAAAATCCAGATGCTGCGTGGGATTTATTTAAATACATAACAACATCAACTGAAAATCTAGTTAAAGCGGCGGGCGCTTCTTTACCTACAGCAAAAGACGGAAACAGTTTAGCACCATTTAACGAAGAGAAATATCAAGTTTTCTTCGAGCAAATGGCTACATCAAAATTACCACAAGTTCCTGTTGCAAATCTAGGCAAGGTAGTGGATACTTTCCACAACGACTGTTGGCTTCCTGTTTTATACGGCGACATATCGGTAGACGATGCTTGCACTACTATGCAGCCTATCATTCAAGAATTACTAGATGAAAATAACGAATAACACAAAATAAATAAATCGGCTATACAACATAAAAATACAGTGATGTTGTGTAGCCGATTCTAAATAAAAGGAGGATATTTTTATGTCCACAAAACTCAGGAAAAATTCACCAACTCCTTATTTATTGATAAGTCCGGGTTTAATTTTGCTTGGTGGAATAATTTTTATTCCGTTTATCAGAAATGTTCTTTACAGTTTTACCGATTATTCCTTACTAAATCCCGATTATGAAAACGTTCAGTTAGAAAACTATGCCAATATTTTAGAGCATGGAGATTTTACATCTGCACTTGGGACAACGTTTATATGGTCTTTTTTAAATATAATTTTCATGCTCTTATTCGGTCTTTTGTCCGCATTTTTACTTAATTCACGCACTATTAAAGGCAAGACACTTTTTCAAATATTTTTACTATTCCCGTGGGTTTTACCTGAAGTTGTCACAGGATACACTTGGAAATTACTGCTCAATTATCAAACAGGGCCATATTACAAATTAGCCGAGATGCTACATCTAATAGAGCCTGGTGCAGATATTTTTGCAGACGGTTGGTCAGCTATTTTTGCCGTTGTACTTGCAAATGCATGGAGAAGCTTTCCCATTGTGGCAATTACAGTTTATGCTAAACTCCAAACGCTTTCTTACGACCAAGTGGAAGCGGCAGTTATAGACGGCGCAAGCAGATTTAAAATTTTCACCGCTATAGAATTACCTCACGCCTCTGGCACAATTATTTCAATACTCAGCCTATGCTTTATTTGGACTTTCAATGCTTTTGGAATTATTCATGTAATGACAGGCGGCGGACCTGTTGGTGCAACCGAAACCCTTCCACTATTTTTACAGAAAACGGCATTTGCATTTTACGAGTACGCTGAAGCCTCGGCATTTGCAGTGCTTATGATTTTGGTGCTTATTTCTGCACTTATTATATTCACTCTTCTAAAAAAACTAATTGTCAAATCAAAGGAAAGGGGTTGACTTTAAATGAAAAATTTTAATAGCAAAAAATATATGGCATTTAAATATTTAATTTTTGTTTTTATATTTATATTTCTATGTTTTCCGCTTTACTGGATACTTTCAACCGCTTTTAGGACTGACGCCGAGATTATGCGTACCGAGCTTTCTATATTTCCTACAACATTTACGATGCAGCATTTTATAGATGCGGTTGTAGAAGCAAATATCCTTTCTGCCCTTTTAAACAGCCTGATAATTGCGTCAATCACCGTACTTGTCAGTGTCAGCTTTGGCCTACTTATGGCATACGTATTTGCTAGAAAAAATTTTGCTGGAAAAGCCGCATTTAACGGTGCCATTCTATTCACGCAGTTCATTCCTATGGTTGCCTACATTATTCCTCTTTATTTAATGATGAGCAGTTTAAAGCTTTTGAACACGCCATTTGCACTTTGCATTGTATACATGGGGCTAACACTGCCCGTATCTGTTATCATGCTTACAAATTACGTTAGGGATGTGCCAATAGAGCTTGAAGAAGCGGCGGAAATTGACGGCTGTAACGGTTTCATGAAATGGTCAAGAATAGTATTGCCGCTCTCGCTTCCTGGAATAGTGACAACCGCTATATACGTTTTTATAACAGTTTGGCAAGAATATTTAGTCGCCGTTTCATTTGTTTCTAAAAAAGAATCATATACTGTATCCATGGCTTTAACTGTTTTTCAGGACAGCCACGGCACGGATTGGGGCGGAATAATGGCGGGCGCTGTCATAATTTCGATACCCGTAATAGTATTGTTTTTGCTATGCAGAAAAACTTTCACCGACAGCCTTTCTGGCAGTGTCAAAGGTTAATCGCCTTGTATTCTGTAGGTGTAATTCCTGTAAACTGCTTGAAAACACTTGCAAAATAATTGCTTGAGGAAAAATTCAGGTGATAAGCGACATCTGTAATACTCATATCGGGGTTTTTTAGTAAAATTTTACTGTTATCGATTTTTTTGAAGTTAATGTACTCCCTTGGAGTAATTCCTGTTGCTTCCTTGAATTTTGTTTTAAAATACGAAAGCGAAAAACCGCAAATATCTGCAAGTTCATCTAATCTAATGTCTTCAACAATATTTTTATTTATATATGATGTTATTTTAGAAATACAGTGCAAATTTTCTTCAGCTTCTAAATCTTGATTTTTCTCAAATAAAACATCGTGCATAAACCTTAAAAACAACAAATGCCCAAGAGAAGTTTTTTCTTCACTCCCAGATGAAAACGCCTCAAACGCATGTGTCAACAGCTTACAAGAAGAAAGCGAAACCGTCTTGATTCTTAACCTATAGTTTTTTACCGCTTCATAAAAAAACTGTGCCTGTTGCGAACCTAGCCCTAAGAAATTTTCACTGCTTGATAAATTAATTTGAAACCAAAAAAACTGACATACCGCTTGCGGCATACCTTGCGTTCCATGAGGCTCGTTTAAATATGTTGTGAATACATTTCCACCATTTAAAAAGTAATAGTTATCGGGCTCTATAATGTATTGTTGTGTACCCTTTATCAAAACCACCATCTCAATGCAATCAGGATGGTAATGCGTATCAAGAGCTGAGTTAGTCTTTGTAAAATCAGCTTTCCCAAACATATTTAAATTTGGTACTTTTAATATTTTATTCGGCAACTTTTTGTAATTTTTGTCCCATATATAGTCATTATCTAAAAGCTTAAGCACACAATCACCTCATATATCAATAGTAACAAATACACATTTGTCTATAATACTATATATATTAACATATCCAATAAAAAAAATAAAGGAGTTTTAACCATGACATCTCGTGAAATAGTTATAAGCACACTCGAATTTAAAAATAAAGAAGGCCATGTGCCAAGAGAATTATGGAATCTTCCTTGGACAGATACCCATTATCCAAACGAATTAAAAGAAATTTTGTCCACTTTTGAGCCCGACATAGTTCGTGCTCCAAACATTCTAAAAAAGCCGACAATTTCAAAGGGTGACCCTTACAAAATTGGTAATTACATAGATGAATGGGGTTGCAAATTTGTCAATATACACGATGGAATTATAGGCGAAGTTAAAGAAGCTATTGTGGAAAGTGAAGAATGGGACGATGTGGATAATATTCACATTCCGTATGAGCTACTCGACTTTGATGTTGAAGCGGTGAATGAATTTTGCAAAAACACGGATAAATTTGTAATTGCTGGGTGTAATCCACGCCCGTTTGAGCAGCTTCAATTCATACGCTCTACAGAAGAATTATATGTTGACCTAATGGACCCGCCAAAAAAAATGCTTGATTTCATGGCAAAAATGAAAGATTTTTACTGTGAGCTTGTCGAAAAATGGGCACAAACCGACGTTGATGCAATTAGCTTTATGGACGATTGGGGCAGTCAGCAAAGCCTACTAATAAATCCGAAACTTTGGAAAGAGTATTTTAAGCCATTTTACAAGGATTTTATCGACATCTCAAAACGCTACGGCAAAAAAACCTTTATGCACTCTGACGGATACACCGTCGACATTTATCCTGAAATGATAGAACTTGGACTCGATGCATTTAATACACAAATTTTCTGCATGGGTACCGACAAACTAAAAGAGTTTAAGGGTAAAATTACATTTTGGGGTGAAATTGACCGCCAGTACATTTTGCCAAGCGGCACGGTAGAAGACGTAGAAAATGCGGTTAAAGATGTCTATGACAATTTATGGTGTGACGGCGGATGTATTGCCCAGTGTGAATTTGGCCCTGGTGCAAAACACGAAAATGTAAGAACCGTTTTTGAAACATGGAGCAAACTAAGAAAGTAGACATCTTAAAATCATTTAAGAAAATTATAATTAATGATTATTATGCACATACCCTTATCACAACTGTGATGTTATGAATAAATATTATTGAAAAGGGATAGTACATATGAAAATCGAACTGTATGCTGCAAGACATGGTGAAACTTTTGCAAATA
>CAYJFP010000033.1:0-15293 GCA_964369415.1 uncultured Eubacteriales bacterium
TCGAACTCTTGGTCCCTTTCGAGATCACTAGTTTTCAAGACTAGCTCCTTAAACCGCTCGGACACCTCTCCACAAACCTTAACAAAAAGGATTGCGAGAGATATAATAACACAAAAAGTATATTTTTGTCAATATGTTTTTTAAAAAAATAATTTAATTTTTATATTTTACCGAAAAAGGCAGTATGAACTTAAGTTTTTTGTCGCTTAAAGTAAAGATTTCTCTATCTACCATGTTGCATTCGCCGTCACGGCTACAGTAAAGTTTATCGGCGCCTTCAATCTCGATTTTCTTTCCACGCTTAAAAATGAGATAATCTTTAAAAACATCGCTTTCTAGGTGTAAACCTTTTTTGTAAAGTTTAACAAGTGAAAAGAATTTATGTCTTGGAACTGATTTTATAAGTACAAAGTCAAGAAGTCCGTCGTTAGTAAGAGCACTTGGAGCACCAAGATAACCACCTCCATAACATTTGCCAGAAGCGGCAAGTGCAAAAAGAAAGCTACCGCTTACCGTGCTTATTCCACTGTCGTCATGGATTTTAATGGTAAGCTCTTGTCCAAGTTTTCCCATGAAAGAGCGGACGACAGCGACATTATAAGACATAGGGCCGTCTACAAATGGTAAATTTTTATAATGTTTCATCCTATAACCGACCTGAGCGTCAAATCCTACGGAACAAATATTTATGCTACTCGAATGAAGAGTTTCAATCATGTCAACAGTAATCGATTCTCCCTCAATCTGATCCTTGAAATTTAAAAACTCTTTAATAGTACCGTAATTTCTAATGTAATCATTACCGCTTCCTAAAGGGAAAATTCCGATTTCGACATTTTCATGTCCTTTAGCAGCTTCTGCAATTTCAGAAAGAGTCCCGTCGCCGCCGAAACCGTAAATCCTAAGTTCATCACCGATAGAAGCTTCACTTTTCGTTATTTCAGTAGCATCACCGACACATTTAGTCTTAACTATTTTATATTCACAATCACTACTTGAAAAGATTTTTTTAATATTTTCGTTGATTTTCTCTTCAAGTTTTGCTGCGTGTGTGTTCGGATTAATAATAAAAACGTATCTCATATTACCTCTTACTTAAAATACATGTAAACCTGGCATTTTAACATGCCGTTGTACAGTTTTCGTCTCTTGTCGGCTCTTCTTCCAAAAATGTCCTCGAATTCTTCGTCAGGACTTATCACAGTATATCTATAACCTCTTTTTTGCTCGAAAACTTTTCCCATGGTCGAGTAAAGCTCCCTTGCTTTGTTCAAGTCAAGAAGTCTTTCACCATAGGGCGGATTTGTAATAATATATGCAAAATCATCACTCGGTCTAAAATCTTTGATGTCGGCACGGCTAATCTCAATTTTAGAGCCTACGCCTGCCTTTTTAGCATTTTCAAGTGCCAATGCTACGGATTTAGGGTCAATATCATATCCAAAAGCTTTGAAATCTGCCGTTTTATCTATTTGAGAAAGTGCAAGGTCTCTCTCTTCTTTCCAAAGATTGGCATTTCCCCATTTTTCACTTGAAAATCTTCTCTTGATACCAGGAGCAATGCGGTAAGCATACATAGCCGCTTCAATTAAAATTGTTCCCGAACCGCAAAATGGGTCGTAAAAAACAGCATCGCTTCTAATTCTTGAAAGTTTAACCATTATAGCGGCAAGTGTTTCTTTGATAGGGGCTATAGAAGAATTTTTTCGGTATCCTCGTTTGTGAAGTCCGTTTCCGCTTGTGTCTATCATGAGACTGACTTTATCTTTCATAATAAGAAATTTAACGGCACAAACAGGGCCATCTTCTTTAAACCAATCGGTTTTATAAGTTTTTTTCAGTCTTTCAACAATCGCTTTTTTAACTATTGACTGACAGTCCGGAACACTTGTAAGCTTGCTTGAAAGGCTTTTTCCAGTGACAGGAAATTCGTAATTGCTTCCGATAAACTCCTCCCAAGGAAGACTTTTAGTTCCTTCAAACAAATCTTCAAAGGACAAAGCGTTAAATTCGCCTAAAAGTATCAATACTCTTTCAGAGTATCTCGAATGGATATTTGCTCTCATCATCATAGAAGGATTTCCGTCAAAAATTACCCTTCCGTTTTCTGTAATTACATTTTGTGCCTGCATGTTCTTAAGTTCATCGGCTACTAAGCCTTCAGCTCCTAAAATACATGGGCATACTAATTTATAAAAAGACATGCTTTATCACCTACTTTATTTAATTTTAACATAAATAGACAGTTAATAGCAAGGAATAAGTTTTGATATTTATAACAGTAAGGAGGAAATATAAAAAAACATTTGCTTTTTGTGTTTGTTTTTTGATATAATAAGTTCAATAGTATATTTTAATGTAAAGAGGTGATGGTACGAACGGCTTTTTGACAAAAATTGCAGACATAATTAATAAAATTTCAAGTAAATTATTAAAAAAAAGCTTTGATGAACCGACGCTGAAATATGCGATTGTTGGGGGCTTTTCGGCGGGTGTAAACTTGTTGATTTACTATATACTAAATTTAGGATTTGGTGTAAGTTACCTTGTAAGTAATATAATTGCGTGGTTTCCACCGTTGTTTATTTCATTTTTTGGAATAAAATACTATGCTTTTTACAAAGGGAAAACGGGTTTTTTAGGAGCGCTTAAAGAGTTTTTTAGCTTTGTTGCATCTAGAATTATTGCGGGTATGGCCGAAAATGTGACAATTTGGTTCTTGGTTGGGGTGTTAAGTTTAAACAGCAGCTTGATGAAACTTGTAAGTAGTGTTGTAGGTGTAACACTTAACTATTTTTTAAGCTTGTTCATTTTTAGTAAAGTTTCTAAACCAAAATCGACCGATTAAATGAATGGGGGATTAAAATGAGTAAGAAAATAACTTTGTCTTTAGTGGGTGCTGCACTGGTTGTAATAGGTGTTTGGTGGGCACTTAGCAATATCTCTGCGCTGCTTGGTGTGGTTGATTTTGTGCTTGGCGTGTTCTCGGCACTGATTTTAGGTACGGCTATAGCCTTTGTGCTTAACTTGCCTATGAGTTTTTTTGAAAGACATTTATTCAAAAAATCAATAGGTAATCCGAAAATGTTTATGGTAAGGCGTGGAATAAGCCTTTTTATGTCGATTTTAATAATTATTTTGGTTATAATATTTGTAATGCTTTTAGTTATTCCTGAGTTTGTTAATGCGGTGATACTATTAGGTGAGAGTTTGGTAGAGGTTACACCTGAAATAGTGGATTGGATAGTCGGTTTAACATCAGGACATTCTCAGTTCAATGATTTTTTTAATAATTTAAGTATTGACTGGGACACCTTAACTCAAAATGTAGTGAACTATATGACTGTATTCTTCAGCGATCTTTTAGTTAATACTATGGGAATAGCAACTTCGTTGGCAGGAAGTGTTACTAACGTTATTTTTGCGTTTATATTCGCTATGTACATCTTAACAGGCAAAGAGCGCCTTGGAAGACAGTTTACAAAATTGTTCAGAGCAATTCTTCCTGAAAAAGCCTTGATTGTAATTAGAGTGGTATTAAAAAAATCACAAACAATTTTCTCAAAATATATTGTTGCACAGTGTACAGAGGTCGTTATTTTAAGTACGTTAACATTTATTGGCATGACTATATTTGGTTTTCCGTATCCGACAACGATAAGTGTTTTAATAGGACTTCTTGCATTTATTCCGCTTATAGGTGCATTTACTGGTGCTGTAGTTGGTGCATTCTTGGTGTTTACAGTAGATCCGATTCAGGCGGTTTGGTTTTTAATATTCTTTATTATTCTACAGCAATTTGAGGGTAATTTGATTTATCCTAGAGTGGTCGGAGGAAGCTTAGGAATTCAAGGAATATGGGTTCTTGCTGCAGTTACAATAGGTGGTTCTCTAGGTGGAATTTTAGGCATGCTTATTGCGGCACCTGTGTTCAGCATTATCTATTCATTTGTAGCGGTTATGGCAAATGAAAGTATTAAGCTACAAGAAAGAGACGAAACTGTAAAACATAATCCGATAACGGCGATAAAGGCATTGTTGATTTCTATGGAAGAAGATGATAAGAGAGAAAAAGCTAAGCAAAAAAAAGAGGATTAAAAAGAGGGTTAGTTTAATTTTATGAATAAAATTTTGGGTTCGATGATTTTAAGATTTTCTATTATAATAATGTCGATTTTATTTCAACTCTTCTTGTGGGCGTTTATTATAGTTTTGTTTGGTCAATACGACGGTTTGGCGTATAATCTGCTGCTTCTTCTAAGTATTTCTGGAGGTGTTGTGATTCTTATTCAAGACACATATCCTGAAGGGAAAATACCGTGGATTATTATAATGTTCATTATGCCGTTTTTAGGCGGGATTTTATTTTTTACATTTGGGCTTCATCATACGTCAAAAAAAACAAAGAAGTTGTATAAGGAAATAAATGAGGACTATCAAAATTCGATTAATAAGATAGAAAGTCTTGATATAGAAAAGTTAAATGAAGACAGCGGTACAAAAAGTCAGTTTAGATACTTGAAAAAGTATGCGGATGCGCCTGTTTACGAAAATACAAAGATAGAATACTATCCACTTGGTGAAGATATGCTAGAGTCTATGCTAAAAGAGCTTGAAAAAGCTCAGGAGTATATTTTTATGGAGTATTTTATAATAGAAGAAGGCCTTATGTGGGGGCAAATTGAAAAAGTTCTTGAGGAAAAAGCACAAAATGGGCTTGATGTTAGGGTAATGTTTGACGATTTTGGATGCATTGGGACATTGGAACCTGGTTTTATAGCAAAACTCAGAAACAAAAAAATTAAATGTTATGCATACAACAAGGTTAGACATGCGTTTAATTCTAATTTTAACAATAGAGACCACAGAAAAATATGTGTAATAGATGGAAACACAGGATTTACAGGCGGCATAAATCTTGCAGATGAATATATAAATAAGAAAGTTAAGCACGGACACTGGAAAGACACTGCTTTGATGATTAAAGGCGATGCGGTGTTCAGTCTAACGATGATGTTTTTAAGCATGTGGGGTTATACAACACAAGAGGTGGAGAGCTTCTTGAAGTTCAAGCCGAATAAAGTGTATGAAAGTGATGGATTTGTCCAGCCGTTTTCAGATAGTCCTAATGATGATGAAGCGGTTGGCGAAAACATTTATATGTCGATACTCAATAAGGCAGATGAATATGTTTATATCACAAGTCCTTACTTGATAATAAGCCGTGAAATGATGGTTTCACTTATGCAGTCGGCAAAATCGGGTGTCGATGTAAGACTCATATTACCAGCAGTTGCCGATAAAAAATTTGTCCATTTTCTATCAAGATCATATTATTCTGCGCTTATAAAAGCAGGTGTCAAAATTTTTGAATACACACCTGGTTTCATTCATGCTAAAATGTTTATTAGTGACGATGTAAAGGCTGTTGTTGGAACGATTAATCTTGATTTTAGAAGTTTAAATCTCCATTTTGAATGTGGTGTGTTTATGTACAAATCCTCGGTGATTCAGACTATTAAAGAGGATTTTTTAAAAACTCAGGCCGTCTCAAAAGAGATAACTTTAGATAATCTTCCATATAAAATGAACGTGTTTAAATATGCGATGTTAGGACTGTTAAGAGCCTTTTCTCCTTTGTTTTAAATTTTCGTTGACATTTAATTATTTATATTGTATAATATTACAGCCGCGTACTATAGGTTTAAAAGTGTAACTTAAATTACCACCTAATAGTAGCGAGATTATAGAAAAGGCAGGCAAAAGAATATGTTTGCAATTATTGAAACAGGTGGCAAGCAATATAAAGTCCAATACGGAGACGTTATATTTGTAGAAAAACTTGCTGTAGAAGAAGATCAAGTAGTAGAATTTCCTGTAGTAGCAGTGTTTGGCGAAGGCGAGACAAAAGTAGGAAATCCTTATGTAGAAGGAGCTACAGTAACAGCTAAAGTACTTAAAAACGGAAAAGCTAAAAAAATTACTGTGTTTACCTACAAACCTAAAAAAGGTTCTAAAAGAAAAATGGGACATAGACAACCTTATACTAAAGTTCAAATCGAAGCTGTTAAAGCATAATGATTTACATGGATTTTCTTTCGGATAAAGACGGAAGAATCAAAGGCTTTAGAGCTGTGGGACATTCGGGTTTTTCCGAAGAGGGTAGTGATATAGTGTGTGCGGCGGTTTCATCTTCGCTTTACATGACGGTCAATACCATTGTAGAAGTCCTAAAAGTGACACCGAAGACTCTTCGTGTAGACGATGCGGAAATGGTGTTCATTATAGAAGATGAAGATATGAAAAAATGTAGAGACTTTTTTGAAGGGTTAAAGATACATTTGATGGCCCTTGAAGAACAGTATGAAGACAACATCAATGTGAATTATTTGGAGGTGTAATTGTGATTAAAATAAACATTCAACTTTTTGCTCATAAAAAAGGAATGGGTTCTACTAAGAACGGACGTGACTCAGAATCAAAAAGACTCGGAGTTAAAAGAGCAGACGGACAATTTGTTCTAGCTGGTAACATTCTTGTTAAACAACGTGGAACAAAAATTCATCCGGGCAATAACGTAGGCAGAGGTTCTGACGATTCTCTCTTTGCTTTAGTTGACGGTAAAGTTAGATTTGAGCGTATGGGACGTGACCGTAAAAAAGTTAGCGTTTACTCCATAGAGCAATAATAAAGATTAGAACTTTTCCTAGCTTTGGAAAAGTTCTTTTTTTAATAGCTTAAGATTAAAATTTGAAAGGTACATTGTAGTGGTTTAAAACACTATAAATGGTGATAAATATGTTTATAGATATTGCTAAAATCAAGATTAAGGCGGGAAAAGGCGGAGACGGTTCTGTTTCCTTTCACAGAGAGAAATACGTTGCCGCAGGCGGTCCTGACGGCGGTGACGGCGGAAAAGGCGGAGACATAGTCTTTGTGGTGGATGACCATCTTTCTACACTTGCCGATTTTAGATACAAAAGAAAATATACAGCTCCAAACGGCGAAAACGGAAGGGCGAAACGCTGTTTTGGAAAAGGCGGAGAAAATTTAACAATAAAAGTTCCAAGAGGAACTCTTATCAAAGACGCTGAAACTGGCAGAATCATAGCGGATATGTCGGACGAAGAGTCTAAAATAATTGCAAAAGGTGGCAGAGGCGGCTGGGGTAATAGCCATTTTGCAACACCGACAAGGCAAGCACCAAGATTTGCAAAACCGGGAAACCCAGGCGAAGATAAAGAGATTTTACTAGAGCTTAAACTGCTTGCCGATGTAGGCCTAGTGGGATTTCCAAACGTTGGAAAGTCTACGCTTGTTTCGGTTGTCAGTGAAGCAAAACCCAATATTGCAAACTATCACTTTACCACATTGACTCCAGTTTTAGGTGTTGTGTCCATGAGTGAAGGGCGTTCGTTTGTAATGGCGGATATACCAGGACTTATCGAGGGTGCTTGGGAAGGAATTGGACTAGGACATCAATTCTTAAGGCATGTTGAAAGATGTAGACTTTTGGTTCACATAGTCGACATTTCAGGCAGTGAGGGTAGAAACCCCAAAGAGGACTTTGAAATAATCAACGAAGAGCTCAAAAAGTTTAATCCAGAAATGGCGGAAAGACCGATGATAGTCGCAGGAAACAAGTGTGACCTTACGGACGATGAAGCTGTCGAAGATTTTAAGAATTTTGTCGAAGAAAAAGGCTATAGATTTTTCCCGATAATGGCGGCGATTAGACACGGAGTAGACGACTTATTAAACTGTATTTCTGAAATGATTTCTAAGCTTCCACCTGTAATCAAATACGAGCCAGAACCAGAAATATTAAAACCTGTAGATGAATTTGCTAAAACAGAAGTTAAAATTACAGTGGAAGACGGCGTTTATATAGTAGAAGGTGAATGGCTACTTGGTCTTATTAATAGCATTAATTTTGGTGACCATGAGTCACTACAATATTTCCAAAGAGTACTTATAAACACTGGTGTTATAGATGCGCTGAGAGATTCTGGTATAAACGAGGGCGACACTGTAAGTATGTATGACTTAGAGTTTGACTTTGTCGAGTAAGGAGCAGTATATTGCAGAATTTTTTTGAAAACGACATAGATGTAAGGACGATGAGTCCGCTTGCGCTTGCTTTTTTAGGAGATGGAGTTTACGGCATGTTCGTAAGGGAATATCTAATCTCTAAGGGCAATTCTAAGGTGAATACTCTTCACAAAAGCAGTGTGGAAATGGTTAGATGCGAGTTTCAGGCGCTAGCGGTAAAGGAAAAACTTCAAGAAATGTTTACCGAAGAGGAAGAAGCGGCATATTTAAGAGGTAGAAATGCAAAGGTAGGGCACATTCCTAAAAACGCACAGCGTTCTGACTATCATGCGGCGACAGGATTTGAAAGCCTTTTTGGATATCTTTACTTAAAAGGTGACATACTAAGACTTAAGGAGTTCTTTGATACAATCACTGAAATGTGGGAGAAGAAGTCTTTAAATCATCAGAAAGGCAAAGTTACAGTGCATAAAGCTTAACTTTTTCTGTATTTATTGTGCTGTTACATTATGGCTGTTGACATGAAAAAAGTAAGAGTCTTTGCGGTCGATTTTCTTTTTTTAACGGTGGGTTCTTCGATTTATGCATTTTGTGTGAATGCTTTTACAGCACCGAATAATATTGCACCTGGAGGAGTCACGGGTATTGCCACAATGATTAATTATCTAAGTGGAATACCCATAGGCTCCTTAATCTTTTTTATCAATTTACCGATAATTTTATTGGCTTTTATCAAGATAGGATACAAGCTTGTGATAAAATCTGCGATTGCGATAGTGTTATCTTCGGTGATGATAGATTTATTTTCACTTTTTGTGACACCGTATAAAGGCGACATGGTTTTGGTGGCACTTTTTGCAGGGATTTTAGAGGGTGTCGGGCTTTCACTGACATTTATAAGAGGTGCAACAACCGGTGGAAGCGACATGATTGCAAGACTTTTTATAAAAAGTGGACTTCACCTTTCTATGGGCAAGATAATGCTTATGATAGACGCTGTAGTGATTGCGACATCTGGGTTTGTGTTTAAAAGTGTCGAAAGTGCGATGTATGCTTGCGTGTTGGTGTTTGTCGCTTCAAGAATTATTGATACGATTTTGAACGGAACTGATATAGGAAGAGGTAAGCTGTTTTATATTTTTTCAAGAAAAAATAAGGATATTTCGGATGGGATTTTAACCGATTTACAAAGAGGGGCGAGTATATTAAAGGCGAAAAGTGCCTATAGCGGTGAAGACCTTGAAGTTCTTATGTGCGCCGTGAGAAACTATGAAATAGGAAAAATGCGTGAAATAATCGACAAGAGCGACAAAGATGCTTTTGTGGTTATGGGAGATGCAAACGAGATAATGGGAGAGGGGTTTAAGTCTAATAAAACGGATGATAAAACCTTAAAAGAACTCTTAGGGAGAGTGAAAAAAGATGAGTAATTTACCGATAGAATTCATAAATAGAATGGAAGATTATTTAAAAGAGCGAAGCAAAGATTTTTTTGGCTCTTTAAAGGATAAAGCCACAAAAGGGATAAGAATTAATCCGTTAAAGTCTAGTGAAGACGTGGTGAAAAAGCATTTTGAAGTTTTTGAAAAAAGTGAATTTTCAAAATATAGCTTTTTGACAGAGACTGAAAAGGTAGGAAACATGCCACTTCATGCCGCAGGTGCGTTTTACTCTCAAGAGCCGTCGGCATCGTCGGCGGTGACTGTTTTAGATCCGAAACCAGGAGATAAAGTTTTAGATTTATGTGCTGCACCCGGCGGAAAAAGTACGCAAATCGGCGGAGCACTAATGGGTAAGGGTCTTTTATGGTCGAATGAAATAGTTAAGAGTAGGGCGAATATTCTTTTATCGAATATAGAAAGAATGGGAATAAGAAATGCTGTAGTTTCGTCCTTAAATCCCGAGGTTATCTGCGACAAATTGACAGGCTATTTTGATAAAATACTTGTCGATGCACCGTGTTCTGGAGAAGGAATGTTCAGAAAAAATCCCGAAGCTATTACGGAGTGGACTTTAGAGCATGTGGATTCCTGTTCTATAAGACAGCTGAAAATCCTTAATTCTGCGGCAAAAGCACTTAAAGAAAACGGAGTTTTGGTCTACTCAACTTGTACATTTTCAAAAGAGGAAAATGAAAATGTATGCACTGAATTTCTCGAAGAGAACAAAGACTTTGAATTGGTATATGCTAAAGTAAGTTTTGGTGAAAAAGCCATGGGGATGGATGCCGTTAGAATATATCCGTCCAAAACAGGCGAGGGACATTTTGTTGCAAAGTTTATAAAAAATGCTGAAACTGATAGATTTGACGAGAATTATGATTACAAAAAAGAAAATAAAGATGCAAAGAGTTTATATAAAGAACTGTTTTTTGAGGAATTTGGAATCATCAATGACTTTGGCGATAAAATCATTATTCTACCCCATGATTTACCTAATTTAAAAGGATTAAACGTCTTAAGAGCGGGCGTTGAACTCGGAAAAACAGTCGGGAAAAGGATAGAGCCGTCACACAATTTATTTACGGCTCAAAACTTTGAGAATTGTAGGAGTATAGTGAGTTTTAACTCGGATGATAAAATATTACATAGCTTTTTAAAGGGTGAAGAAATTCCGGTAGAGAATAAAAAAGGCTATACAGCTGTTTCGGTAGAAAATGCTGTCCTAGGTTTTGGCAAAGCATCAAATGGTGTGCTAAAAAATAAATACCCAAAGGGACTTAGGTTTAAATAAAAAAACATTGACATTTAGTAAAACTAAATGTATAATCCATTTAAAGGCTATGAAGAAAAAGAGTAACTTTTATGTTCTACTTAAGAGAGTTTGCGGTTGGTGCGAGCAAATGGGGATTTAAGGTGAAATACATTTTGGAGCTACTCCCTGAAAATTAGTAGGGGCAAGTCGTTTTGCATGCGTTATAATGCAGGGGCATACTAGTGCCCTGTAAGGTCATGGTTGTGAAATCATGATAAACTGAGGTGGTACCGCGATAATTCGCCCTCTGCAAAATATGCAGAGGGTTTTTTATATGTTCTCTGCAGGCGTGAGACTCATGGGGCTAAAGGTTAGAAGTGAATGGTGAATGACTATAGTTTTTAGCCACAAGTGTACTTTGTTAGAAAGGAGAACAAAATCATGTCAGTAAAGCTTATTAAAGCGAGTGTGGAAGATGCACGGGAGTTATACAGTATGCAAATCGAAGCGTTTAAGAAGATATACCAGAAGTATCAAGATCACGATACAAGTCCTGTCACTGAAAACTTGGAAAAAACTGTTAAGCGTCTTAAAGAAGACTTTACCGACTATTATTTTATAGTGCTAAATAGGAAAAATATAGGAGCGGCAAGAGTTCGAAGGATTGGCGAAAAATTAAGACTTGGACCGTTTTACATTTTGCCTGAGTTTCAAGGTTTTGGCTATGCCCAAACGGCTATTATAGAGCTTGAAAAATTATATACTAAGGCTAAGATTTGGGAACTTGATACAATAAAACAAGAAGAAAAACTCTGCTATTTGTACGAGAAAATGGGATACAAAAAAACAGGTGAGATAGAAAATATCAATAAAAATATGGATATTATCGAATATAAAAAAGAAATAATAAAGGAGAATTTACCATGGGAATTTACGAAGAATTAATTGAAAGAGACCTGATAGCACAAGTCACAAACGAAGAGGAAATTAAAAATTTAATCAACTCTGGAAAAGCGACATTTTACATCGGGTTTGACCCGACTGCCGATAGCCTACATGTGGGACATTTCATGGCTTTATGCCTTATGAAAAGACTACAAATGGCAGGAAATAAGCCGATTGCACTTCTAGGTGGTGGTACAGGAATGGTAGGCGACCCGTCGGGTAGAACGGACATGAGAAATGTTTTGACGGTTGAAACCATAGAGCATAACTGCAATAGATTCAAAGAGCAAATGAGTAAGTTTATAGACTTTTCTGATGATAAGGCGATAATGGTTAACAACGCTGACTGGCTTTTAAAACTTAACTATGTCGAGCTTCTAAGAGAAGTCGGAGCGTGTTTTAGTGTTAACAGAATGCTTTCGGCTGAATGTTACAAGCAAAGAATGGAAAAAGGCCTTAGCTTTTTAGAGTTTAACTACATGATTATGCAAAGTTATGACTTTTATGCTTTATTCCAAAATTACGGCTGTAATTTACAGTTTGGTGGAGACGACCAATGGAGCAATATGCTTGGCGGTACCGAGCTTATAAGACGTAAACTAGGTAAAGATGCACATGCGATGACTATTACACTTCTCTTAAATTCAGAAGGTAAAAAAATGGGTAAAACCCAGTCGGGTGCAGTATGGTTAGACCCTGAGAAAACCTCGCCTTTCGACTTCTACCAATACTGGAGAAATGTAAATGACGCCGACGTGTTAAAGTGCATTAAAATGCTTACATTTTTACCAATGGAAGAGATAAGGGCTATGCAAAATTGGGAAGGCAGTGAGCTGAACAAAGCAAAAGAAATTTTAGCTTTCGAGCTTACAAAACTTGTCCATAGCGAAGAAGAAGCGCTTAAAGCACAAGATGGTGCAAGGGCACTCTTTGGAAAAGGCGTTAGCACGGACAACATGCCAACAGCAGAAGTGGCTAAAGATATTTTTACAGACGAAAGCGTGAATATTCTAGACCTACTTTTAAGTACAAAACTTATCCCGTCAAAAGGCGAAGGAAGAAGACTTGTACAACAAGGCGGAATCACTCTTGATGATAATAAAATTACAGATGTCACACATATGGTGAAAGTATCAGACTTTGAAAAAGGCCATGTGATTGTGAAAAAAGGCAAAAAAACTTTCCAAAAGATTGTCTTAGGGTAAGCCTTTATGGAAAATAAAAACAGAGAAGAGACTTTCTGCGTGCTAGCTTATTTAGGAAATATATTTTTTCTTCCGCTTTTTATCTTGCCACTTACAAAAAAAGACTCCGATTTTTGCAAATTTAATGCAAAACAAAGCATAATACTTTACTTTTCTGTAATAGTATTTTATATGCTGAAATGGTTTGTAGAGCAGTATGTTTTTTCACTTTCGACTACAGCGGGGGCGATTTTTGGATGGTTTACAACAGTTATGATTATTTTATCGTACACACTATCGGTGATGGGTCTTTTAAATGCACAGAAAAATTTAAAAAAGAAATTGCCTATAGTCGGAAGATTTGTGAAATAAGGAGTACTAAAGATGAAAATAACGGTTATCGGTTCGGGTAGATGGGGAAGTTTTATTGCTTGGTATTTAGAAACAATAGGAAATAAGGTAACCTTATACGGAAGAAAAAATTCAAAATCTTTAAATGTTGTTTTAGAGACAAATCCTAGTTTTGGAATAACCAATGACATTTCAGAGACAAAAAATAGTGATATTATAGTTATTTCAGTGAATTCTCAAGGGCTTAGAGATTTGATGAAAGAGATTAAAGAGCTTAATCTTAAAAATAAAATTTTTGTCCTTTGTATGAAAGGTATAGAAATTGGCACCAACAAAAGACTGTCGCAAATTGTCGGTGAATATGCCGATAGTTCGTGCGATACTGCCGTGTGGCTAGGCCCTGGACATGTCGAAGAATTTAAGTCGGGTATACCAAACTGTATGGTGATAGACAGCGAAAGCGAAGAAGTTAAGGAGAAGTTGATTGAAACTTTTAAAGGACCTCTTATTAGATTCTACTACGGAAGTGACCTTATAGGCAATGAAATAGGTGCAGCGGCTAAAAACGTAATCGGAATTTCGGCGGGTATGCTTGATGGTCTTAAATTGTCTACGCTTAAAGGTGCACTTATGTCAAGGGGGACAAGAGAGATAGCAAGACTTATAAAAGTCATGGGCGGTGACGAAAATTCCGCCTACGGACTTTGCCATTTAGGCGACTATGAAGCGACAGTTTTTTCTAAATTCAGCCATAACAGAAGCTTTGGTGAAAGCATAATAACTGGTGAAAAATACGACAAGCTAGCAGAAGGGTATTACACCGTAAAGGCTCTCATAGAACTTGAAGAAAAGCTAGATGTTGAACTTCCGATTTGTAAAGCGGTCTACAAAGTTTTGTATGATGGATGTGATCCAAAAGAAACATTGCAGGAACTTTTCGACAGAAGTTTGAAAGAGGAGTTTTATTAATCATCCTCATATTCAAGTATGTCACCTGGGTTGCATTTAAGTGCTTTGCACATCGCATCAAGGGTAGAAAAGCGTATCGCGCTTATTTTACCAGTCTTAATATTTGATAAATTAACATAGGATATTCCGACCTGATTTGCAAGTTCCATCAGTGAAATTTTCCTATCCGCCATTACTCTATCGAGCCTTAAAATTATAGCCATGATAAATTCGCACCTCTCTTATATAGTCTCGTCTGACAGTTTTTGAAGTTCTTCACCACGCTTAAATGCATAGTAAATACAGACTAGTGCGGTTAATATTACAAAAGAGTACAAGTCAAATGTAAAGCCACCACCCTTAATTGATTCAAGAGGTGCATTCACAGCGTGAATTAGATGAGGTGAAAACGGTTCTATAAATACAAGTGAAAAAAACGAGCTAGCATTTACACTTAGGAACATGCTTATGGCACTGAAAACAGTTATGAAAAGTATGTTTCTACTTGATTTTGCAGTGAAAATATTTCCTGAAAGAGTAGAGGTAGATAGTTTTTTTACAAAAAACATCACGGCAATTATAGGAAGTAGGTAAAGCGTACTAAAAATATTACCAAGTATGAAATAGGTTTTGATGTCCAATGGTGATGAGAATAAAGAAAGATTAACACCGCTAAATTCGGTGAAAACACCGATGGAAAGAGGGTTTATATCGTATACTGAGTTTATGTCAGAAAATCTTTCAATGGGCAAAAATATATTATAGAATAAAATGGTTAAGCTTCCGATAAAAATTAGTATGTTAATGAAAAATAGTATTGAAATGATGAAGTCTCCTGTTTTTAATAATTTTTCTTTTGTAGTAGAAGTTGGTTTTAACATATAAATGCCGCCTTTCTATAAAAAAATATTAGATTCTTATTAATATCATATGCCGAAATTTAATGAAAGTCAATTAAAATTTAATGTTTATCGATAAAATTGTAATAAATATCATTACGGATAAAATAAATCTTCGGTTTTGATATTTTACTTGACAAACGGGTAAGTTTATATTATAATGTCTTAGAAAACAAAGTAGAGCTATAAGTTCTCACCGTGCGGTTCTGTCTTGCGACGG
>CAYJFP010000034.1:0-15179 GCA_964369415.1 uncultured Eubacteriales bacterium
CTCTGTCGGAGCTGGAGTCTCTGTCGGCAATATTACTGTTTCGACAGTTAACGAAGGGTCACCAAGGTCATTTCTTGTGAACTCTTCTCCTTGTCCGCCTGTTGAAGGAACTTTATTAAAGGTTAAAGTGTGTTCTTCATTTGTAGGATAGCTTCCGTCCACCATATCGGGATTGGTAGCTTCAATATAAAAATTCAACTTAGAATAGTAACGGTCGATTATTCCAAGGTTTACGGTGATTTGCTCACGTGGAGCGCCGTTGTAATCAATAGTCTCGATATAGTACTCATGTAGTTCGGGTGTATTGTCAGCGCTTTCTGTAAGAGAAATTTCTGTATTACCACGCATTAAAGTGACTGGATGTGCTTCATCTACTAAAATGCTATATTCTTCAGTGATTATATCTGAAACAACTGCATCTTCAAACGAAGATTCTAAAGGCTCTGTGGGTAAGGGTGAAGCACTGTCGAAGAATATACTGTTAAGCGCTGTAGTTAAACTGTCCACACTTACACTTTCAATATTTTGGTAGTTGGCATTTGATGTAGTTAACTCCTGTAACCAAGATTCTTGCACTGCATCATAACCTGCTCTAAGACTTAAATTCACACCCACTGTGTGAATGGAAGCACCAAAATTCTGCTCTAATTCACGTGCTTTTTGAATTCCGTTACCCTCTTGCAAGAGAGCTCCATATTGGTTTCCGCCACCATAAGAATTTGCATAAGCACCATCGTGATAATACGAAGTAGTTCCGATAAACATGCGGTGATATAGTTCTGTTTCTGCTTGTTCTATGCCGTCTCCATGCATGTCAAAAGTTATTTCTTTTGTATAAGAGATAGCATTGATTTGATTTCCTGGGCTTACTTCATCGCCCCAGTGAGATGTTGTTTGAAGTACACGGTAATACATATCACGGTGTCCTACATAAACTTCTGTATCGTCGTGAGAAATAAATACTATGGTAAGAGGGCGGTCACTGTCTTCTTCACTTCTTGAAAGTGCGAAAAGTTCGGCT
The DNA here is from genome assembly GCA_964369415.1 of uncultured Eubacteriales bacterium. GTDB lineage: Bacteria > Bacillota > Clostridia > Oscillospirales > Acutalibacteraceae > SIG603. The sequence continues at coordinate 1,022 of CAYJFP010000034.1, forward strand.
TGCTCTAACGCTAAAGTGTAGTCCGAGGTATAGTATCCAGCAGGGTTTTGAGTTCCATTAGTATATACATGCAATACTTCGCCGTCGCCGTTTCTATATGCAATAGGAGATACAGGACTTGCTAAAGAGCCATCCGCATTTTTGTCAAGGCTACTGTAAAGACTGTTTTCAAAAGTAGCGGCATCGTTTTGGAAGTTAAAGCTGTTTAGTGTGTTCCCTCCAAACTGAACAAGTGCAACACGGTTGTTTGCGCTGTTGTCATTTGCTAAAAGTTCTTGTGTTAAAGCATTTGCCGAATCCACACCTGCTTGCCAGTTTGCATCGTTTGCCCACGCAGATTTATTAAGAACGATAACGACGTCGGTGTCGTGTGTTTCAGGCTGTGCTGTAAATCCAAATTCAATGTTTCCTATTTTATTTTCGTAATCTGTCCACGAGGAGGTTTTACTTCCGTACAATCCATCTTCACTAACAGGAAGAAGCGAAGAATTCGTGTTCATAGGGTCACGCAGCACTTCTGCTGGAGAGCCCGCAGGCTCCATGTATTCCCATCTTCCATTTACAAAAATTGGGTCTACTCGTGTGTTTCCAATCATCATGCCATAATCGGCAGTTGCATTTGTAGAATCGCTGAATCCGGCATAATAGTCTTGGTTACCGCCGCCGTAATTCACAGTATTGTATTCCTCCCAATAGGAATCATTCACATCATAAGCTACCGTTTGGTATAATGAGTATAAGTTAACATTTCCATCTACTATCATGTTCGTTTGAATTAAGTAATAAAACGGATTATAGTAAAGTGGGTCTGTTCCTTGAGCTGTTGCAGAGTAATCCTGACGATATGAAAGGCGCTGAAGCTCGTTTCCGATTTCAACATTTGCCGAATTTCTGTCAATTAGTCCAAATTCATTTGAAGTGTAAACAGGCATATTGGTAGGAACTACATTGCTCCATCCGATAAAACGCAGCGATTCTGGGTTTATATTATCTTTGTGCTGAATTTGTGTGTCTAGATAGCTTGCAAGAATTTCATAGTTTCTATTATAAAAAGAATTTACTATAATCGGAGCTCCCTGTGTATAACTATCTGTAACTGGAGAATACGAGAAAGGAGTAACCGTAATTGCACGGTACAAATCCACAGTTGTAGCCTCGGCAGAAATCTTGCTTTGGTCAAAAATTTGCAGGCTACCGTTTTCGTCTTTTGTGCACCAAACATAATTTTTGTATTCATCTTTCGTGAAAATATCAGTTTCGATTGCCAAAACATTTATGCCTTCTTGTTCGTTAATCGTTTTTCCACTCTCGTCATGCATAATTACACTAACAACAGTATCATTTTCAACAAGATATTCTTTTTCTGTTTCTGGTAAAACAGTGTAAGTAGCGTTATTTTCATTACTTTTGATATCCACAGTCTCTGCAAATATAGTAAGCTGTAATCCCGCAATAATTGTCAAGGCTAAAAAAGCGCTGAGAAAGCGTTTCCACGCAGTTGTTTTTGTTTTGTTGTTCATTTAATGTATTCTTCCCTTCAAAATTTTATTAGAAATGTTTTTACCGCATTTTTTTACCGCATTATTAATATATTGCGAAACAAGTTTCTCGTTAGAAATCCCCCTTGATGTCTCACGACATCATTTCGCAAGTGTGCAAAACCGTGGTATTGCTGGCTCGGTGCTATAAATTAATTGTATTTTCCTGAAAAAATGTACATAGCTTTTTTCTATGCTAACAGTATACAACATGATTGTTACATCAAGGTTACATTTTTTTGTGTTTTTTTATTTTTTTTGAAATAAATTAAAATCTATTCTTTACATATTTATTCAGTGAAATGCAAGCGTTCATAGACATTTAGTGATTATTATTAATTTAATATAAACTTATGTTGAAATTATTAATAACTTATGTTATTATATGAAAAATAGTTAGCGAATTGGAATTTATTTATCTAGTTTGTACGAGATATTTTATTTGAGTTTAATTTAAATAGAAATGTAAAGGAATGTTTTAATGAAGAATAAATTGTTGTTGGGTTTTATTTTTACATATATAATTTTTATAACTTTGTTTTCTGTAATGTTTTTTTACACTATTATAACCCTTAATAATTCTGAAAATATGAATGCGGTGACAAGTGATATCACGAAGCACTTAGATAATCATCAGGCGGAAGTTGAAAATATAGTTGCAAGAGGATATGACCATTCGTTAGTACTAGGATTTAATGAGTGGGTTCAGAAATATGCATATCAAGAAGAAATAAGTGTAGAAGGTTATGTGGAGTTTAATCAGATTTCAGATTACCTTTCTATAAATGAGTTTGCAAGTGAAAGAGAAGGGTCGCTTTGTATTTACTTTGAGAAAAGTAATACTTTTGTCAACTCAAAAACTTCAGGACTTTATGCACAGGTGTTTTTTGAATCGCATTTAAAGGGAGTAAAATCAGCAGATAAAGAGCTGAACTTTGATGAATATGTTGAAGAATTAAAAGCGATTCCAAGCGGTGGTGTAGATATATTATATGACGATAAAAATATCTATTTAAATTATGAAATAGAGAATTTAAAAGAGCCAGTGTATCTGATTTATAGCATAGATAAAAGCAAATTTATTTACGAAGAATTACTTGTAGATTTCTATGAAGATTCTACATTTTATTTAAAAGATAAAAATAGCAATAATATTATTGAAATAGGAAATATTGATTCTTCATTAAGTAATCATACTAATTTTAGCATGGAGATTGATTACTTAGGCTTGACTTATGATTTTTATATTTCTAAAAGTGATATATTTTCAGTTGGGGATAACTTTTTGCTGCCTTATTTGCCTTTTTATTTTATTATACTAATTATTTGCCTAGTCTTGTCTTATTTTCTTTCTAAAAGGTTTAATCTGCCAGTTTTAAAGTTAATGTCAAAAATGAATGTAAATGATAGTTATTCGTTTAATGATGTTATAAATCAAATTGACAGTGAGCTTGATAATATAGTTACGCAAAAAACTTTTTTAGAAAATTCAATTAGCAATTATAATGAAGTGTTATTGAGTAGCTTTTTTTCAAAACTTATCAAGGGGTATATATTTTCTTTTTCAGAACTTAAAATTATCGGAGAGCTTGTGCCAGAGTTTTTTATGTGCTCAAACTATAGCGTAATTGTGTTTGAACATAGAAAAAGAGAGTTAAGCGATGATTTAGAAAAAAGCATTGTAGAAATTTCAAAAGAAATTAGTAAAGAACTTGATTATAATATGTATTTGGTTGGAATAAGCGATACTAGAGCCGCTATAATTACATGTTCTGAAAAATCTAATAACGATGAAATAGCAGAGAAAGCTATTAAAATAATTGAAAATTCAGTTTTTAATAATAAACTTAAAATAGGCTTAGGCAGCACGGTTAGTATGCCTGATTACTGTTATATTTCATTTCAGCGAGCTATTATGGCGGTAAAGCATTTATCAGATGAAGCTTCGGTTAATGTGTTAAAATACGATGATTTGCATCTTGATGCAGATATGTTTTCATATACATTAGAAGACGAAAAGCGTATTTTACAAGCGATTAAGACAAACAATTATTATATTGCAAAGCAGACGATTTATAATATTATTGATGTTTTCAGCGAGGTTGACACGACTAAAAATTTATCAAGAATAGTTTCAGCGCTTATTTTTACAATGAAGAGGGCGCAAAATGAGTTTGCAAATATAGAGCATAGCGATAACATTAAAATTGAAGACTATTTAAGACAGGCAGAAATCAATAGCTCTCCAAAAATTATTTACAATAGCTTTAGTTCGATTTTAGATATATACATAAGCTTGTCGAAGAATGGAAATGTAGAAAATGAAACTATTATTAGTATTAAAGAGTACATTAACAAAAACTATAGTGACAGTAATTTAAGTCTATCTCAAATAGCAAGTGAAATTAATTTGTCTGAAAGCTACCTTTCATCAATATTTAAGCAGCATACGGATGAAACGGTTTCAAGCTATATCGAGAAAACAAGGCTTGAAAAAGCAAAGGAATTATTAATTGCAAATAAGTATTCTGTAGAAAAAATATCGGAATTAACAGGGTATAATACCGCAAATACTTTTTACAAGGCATTTAAGCGTGTGTATAAAGTAACTCCAAATCAATATAAAACTATGTTTTATCAATCACAAGGCGATAAGTGATTTTTTAGAAAAAATAAAGAGCTTCCTTTAAGGCAAAAAGTCTTAGAGGAAGCTCTTTATTATGGTAAATTAGGAAGAACTATAGAGTAGAATCATTTTCGGCAGCTTTAAAAAATGTAAACTCGCTTTCAGAATTTACACTGAATAAACCGAAGAACGTACCTGTAAATGTCATCATCATAGTTCCTTCTGTGCATAGTCCAGCGGTAGATGCTTTGCCTAGTTCTATGTATTCATCATCATTTTTATAGTGGAAAGTGTAAAAATCGTTGTCAGATACAATTTTTAAGCTAGCAGTATCTGAGTTTATAGAAATTTTGTTGTGAACAGCGGTTAACGCATGAATAGTCGAGGAAAAAACAATGAAATTACCTTGTTTTGTCTTTTCTATATATAAGTCGTAATGATAAGCCATATTATAAAAAGCACTTATTCCTGAATAACCTTCAGTTTTAATGGTTAAAAATGTTTCAGCCGTCATGCAGAATTCTTTTTGTCTTATCCCTAAAAAAGTAGGGGTAAAGTCATTTAGAGTGTTTTCGTTTCCAAAAAGTGTAAGTCCCTTATCTTGCTTATAACTGCTTTTAACTCGGTTTCTTACATAAGTCCAGTTAAGATTAAGCTTATCAGAGGTAAAATCATCAAAAAAGTCGTTTGAAACTTCACTTACATTTTTAGGTAAATCTGCATCCATTTCAAGTTCAATAGTGCCATTATTTCCCGCTATTGGCCATAAATCATCGGTGAATTTTACAGGGGAAAGAAAGGTTTCTCTACCTAAATTATGTAGCATAGTAGATTTAAGCTTTCTTATTCCAAGTGCGACCAACCACCAGTTATTATTCTCGTCTTGAAATAAATCGGCATGTCCGGTAGCTTGGATTTGAGCGCCCATATAGTTTTTGTGCGTTAAAACAGGTCCGTATGGGCTGTTTTCATATGGTCCGTAAATAGAGTTGCTTCTTAAAACACAAACCATATGCCCGTATTCAGTACCACCTTCAGCGGTTATTAGATAGAAAAATTCACCAATTTTATAAATATGTGGCGCTTCGCAGTTAGTTCCACCTGTTCCATAACTGATTATTTTTGTCTCGGTTAGTTTCTTGCCTGTTAAAATGTCAATTTCACAGCAGCCTATGCACTGCTTGCCGTTTTCATCTTTATGTGTCGAGCAAAAATATACTTTATCTTTGTGAAAAAGTAATGAGGGGTCGATGCCACCTTGATCAACATAAATAGGATTTGACCATTTACCATAAATATCGTTTGTAGTGACATAGAAGTTTCCGCCGTGAGAGACATTAGTGGTTACCATGTAGAATGTGCCGTTGTTGTATCGTATAGTAGGTGCGTAAATTCCGCCTGAACACCGACAGTCTTTTAATGGAAGTTGTGATTCATCCGTTAAACAGTGATTGATAAGTTCCCAGTTGACTAAATTTTTGCTGTGATAAATTGGGACACCAGGGAAAAATTCAAAAGTTGAGGTTACTAGATAATAGTCATCATTTACTCTACAAATTGATGGATCAGGGTTATAGCCCTTGATAATAGGGTTTTGATACTTCATTTTTTTCACTTCTTTCTATATAAGTATATTTAGTACAGATAATTACAAATTATTATATGCTACAGTGTTATTAATTACAAGGTGAAATATTTAAGATGTACAAAAAGTGGGATTTTCCACACAGAATATTATGATTTTCACTGTAATAATTGATTCTTACACTATTCAAAACTTAAATGATGTTGTATAGTTATGACAAGAAAAAAATGCGGCAATCAAATTTTATGTTTATTATGTCGTGTTTGAGAAAATAAAAAGTAAATGGGGTTTTAAAGTGAAGTTAGGACAAAGTCGAAAGAAAGAGAGAAATCCTTACAGGAAAAGTGCAGTATTGGCAAAAGATTTAAAATCTTGTTGGCAACTATATGTAATCATAGCACTTCCACTGATTTGGTTGTTTGTGTTTCAGTATTTGCCAATGCCCGGCATACAGATAGCGTTTAAAGATTATGTTGCGGTAGATGGAATTTGGGGTAGTGAGTGGGTAGGATTTGATTATTTTATTAAATTCTTTAATAGCTATGACTTTGAAAGAATACTTGTTAACACACTTACAATAAGCATCTATTCATTAATAGCAGGGTTTCCATTTCCAATTATTTTAGCTATTGCACTTAACTCAACACTTAAAAAGAGGTATAAGAAAACTGTTCAAATGATTACATATCTACCTCATTTTATATCGGTCGTGGTCCTAGTCGGTATGGTGCTTCAGTTTACAAATCCTTATGTTGGAATAATCAATAAGTTTATTGAATTTTTAGGTTTTCAGCCTATAGATTTCATGTCGAAAGCAGGAATGTTCTCTTCTATATATGTATGGTCAGGAATTTGGCAAAGTTGTGGATGGGGAACGATTATATACTTAGCGGCACTATCTGGTGTTGACATGGAGCAACACGAATCTGCAATGATAGACGGAGCAACACGTTTTCAAAGAGTTGTACATATAGATTTTCCAGTTCTCGTTCCAACTATCGTAATAGTACTTATTTTAAGCGCTGGCGGAATTATGTCGGTTGGATTTGAAAAAGTTTATCTAATGCAAAACTCACTAAACAGAGAAGCATCGGAGATAATATCGACCTTTGTGTATAAAATTGGTTTAGAAAATTCTAGTCCTGATTTTTCATATGCAACGGCAATAGGAGTATTTAACAGCGTAATAAATTTAATATTAATATCCATGGTTAACTTTATTGCTAAAAAAGCAAATAATGTAAGTTTATGGTAAGAAAGGAAAAGTGAGATTTATGTTTTTAAGAGCCAAACGAAAAAAAATAAAAATGTCTAAAAAAGATAAAATGTTCTACTTTATAAATGATGCATTCCTATTTCTTGCATTAATAATAGTTGCATATCCATTGCTTTATATTATCAGTTCTTCCTTCAGTTCAGCCGATGCGGTATCATCGGGAAAGGTAGTGCTTTTTCCAGTCGATTTCTCTCTGGAAGGATATACAGCAGTTTTCCGTGATGCTTCTGTAATAACTGGATATTTAAACACAATTTTCTACACGGTTGCCGGAACTGCAATAAACATTTTCATGACAGTACTTGCGGCGTATCCATTATCAAGAAAAAAATTCCCTGGAAAATCGATATTCATGTTCTTGTTTACATTTACAATGATATTTGGCGGCGGACTTATCCCATCGTATATACTAATGTCCGATTTAGGACTTGTAAATACACGCTGGGCAATGCTAATTCCAGGTGCTATAGGCGTATACAATGTCATAATTTGTAGGACGTTTTTCCAAGGGAACGTACCTGCCGAGCTATTTGAGGCAGCACAGCTTGACGGAGCTAATCATTTTACATTTTTACTCAAAATTGTCTTACCACTTTCAAAATCAATCCTTGCGGTATTAACTCTTTACTATTCAGTAGGACACTGGAATTCATATTTCAACGCATTTATTTATTTGTCAGACAGCAGTATGTTTCCGCTGCAATTAGTTCTTCGTGAAATATTGATTGAGAACAAGATAGATACTTCGACCTTGGTCGATCCGATACTTCTTGAGAAAAAAGATGGACTTGAAAATTTACTTAAATACTCGTTAATAGTTGTTTCAAGTGTACCATTCATGCTAGCATATCCATTTGTACAAAAGCACTTTGTTAAAGGGGCACTGGTAGGTGCCGTAAAAGGTTAGTAATAGGTTAAGCCTATATCTATAAAAGAAATATAAAGGAGAAAGAAAAATGAAAAAAAGAATTCTAGCATTAATTGTTGCGGCGCTTCTTACAAGTACAGTTTTTACAGCTTGTGGTACTCCAGCGGAATCACAAAGCAGTGGTAGTGGTGATACTTCAGAATCTTCGGGCTCACAAGAGGAATCGGGTGAATCTTCCTCAGGGCAAGAGATTGCACCATCAGGCGAATTTCCTTTAGTTGCAGAAAAAGAAACATTGACAGTTTTCTTAGCTCAAAACCCTAATGTTATTAGTTATGAGTATGACGACAATGCACTTACAAAATATTATGAAGATTTAACTAATGTTCACGTTGAGTTTCAGTTAGTTCCGGATACAGATGTTAATACAAAGGTAAATCTACTTCTTACATCTCAAAAAGACTTACCTGACATATTTTTAAGTGGTGAATTTACAAACGAAGTGTTAACAGAATATGGAGAACAAGGCGTTATTCTTTCAGTAAGCGACTTCATAGAAGACGGCTCAGTTTATTACAAAGAAAGACTAGATGCAAATCAAGATAGAATACCACTTATTACAGCTTTAGACGGCGAAATATATGGATTCTATGGTATGGGTTCAAGAAATGAACCAAACTGCACTTCCGAAAGAATGTGGATAAACCAAACTTGGCTTGATAACGTAGACGCTGAAATACCAACTACTTTAGACGAATTTACAAATGTTCTAAGACTATTTAAAGAGCAAGATGCAAACGGCAATGGTGATCCAAACGACGAAATTCCATTCATGGGAGCTACATCAGGCTGGAACATGACTGTTGAAGACTTTATCCTAGGTTCGTTCTTACCATATACAGCAAACCATTATGCAGTGTATGACGGAGAGGTTAACGCTCTATATACAGACGAAAGATATCAAGAAGCGTTAAGATACTTAAAAGGTCTTGTCGATGAAGGATTACTTGATGCAGTTACATATTCTCAAGACGGTGCACAGCTAAAACAACTTACAGAGACAGAAAATAGAGTCGGTGTTGCACCAGGCGGGCATAAATCACAGTTTACAAATCAAATGAGCGACAGATTCAACGAATTTGTACCGATTAATCCATTAGAAGGTCCAGAAGGCGAACAATGGACAATGTATAATGCATACAACGCACTTCCTGGTTATCCAAAAGTTGTCACAAGTGCATGTGAAAATCCAGAGCTAGCATTCAAATGGCTTGACTATTTCTATTCAGAAGATATGTCAATGAGAAACAGATACGGTGTGCCTGATGTTGACTTTGAACTATTAGATCCAGACAGCGGAATCATTGGAACAGATGGAGAGCCAGCATACTATAAACTTATCAACGAAGTATGGGCAACAGAGCACAGCCAACACTGGCAAGCAGCAGGCCCTGGTGGATACAACAATGACTACACAGGTGCAAGACTTGACCCTGAAAGTGGCTTGTTTGATACACAACTTTATCTATATGATTTAACTCAAGAGTATCTTGAATATGCAATTCCGATTGAAGAGCAATTAACACCTTACTTCTATGAAATTGAAGATTCAGAAAGATTAGCAGAAATCAACACGACTCTTAACGAGTTTATAACTGACCAACGTGTATTGTTCATCACAGGCGCCCGTGATATAGATGCCGACTGGGATGCATATGTAGAAGAATTAAAATCAATAGGATATGAAGAAGTTATCCAAATCTACCAAGAAAGATACGATGAAATGAACTAAAATTCCTAAATAAATTAATAGCAAATAGGGCTGTTTTTCAGCCCTTCTTTGCTATATGTGAAATGGAGTGTTGTTATGAAAGAAATAAGAATAGCAATTATAGGAACAGGCGTAATTGCGCATAGTCACATGAAAATGTACGGTGAAATAGAAGGCGTGACTATAGTGGCGGCTTGTGACATTAATGAAAAAAAGCTTACAGAGTTTTGTGAGAAGTATAAAATAGAAAACAAATATGCCGATTATAGAGAAATGCTTTCTCGTGATGATTTAGATGCAGTAGACGTGTGCCTTCACAATAATCTACATGCACCAATCTCTATAGATGTCATGAAAAGCGGCAAAGATTGTTATTGTGAAAAGCCTATGGCGGGTTCGTATTTAGATGCAAAGGCGATGTATGATGTGGCTAAAACATTAAACAGGAAACTACACATACAGCTTGCATTTTTATACGACAAAAACGCCTTTGCTTGTAGAGAATTAATAAAAAATGTTGGAAAAATATATCACGCAAGGTCATGCGGATTTAGAAGAAGGGGTAGACCTTTTGTAGATGGATATGCCGAAAAAGAATTCAACTCAAAATATTGGGCGGCCGGTGGAGCGCTTTTCGACATGGGAGTCTACAGGATTTCTCAGATTCTTTATTTGATGGGGCTTCCAAAACTTGAGCGTGTGTCAGGGCAAGTGTATCAAGAAGTTGAAATGGATGAAGAAAGAAGAAAAATTTCTGGATTTGATGTAGAAGAATTTGGAACGGGATATGCTAAATTTGAAAATAATATCACTATGGATATAGTAGAGTCTTGGGCAATTCATGCAGATAATTTAGGCCAGAGCATGATTTGTGGAGATAAAGGCGGTTTAACTCTAGATCCTGTCACGTTCTACTCGAATTTTTCAGGGCTTACTATGACCTCGACCTTTGATGTGAACGCAGACGCTTATAGAAACAGAAAATTAAACGAAAAATTTGATTATTATCAAAATTCACAAAAGCACTGGATTGCAGCATTAAGAGGAGAAATCGAGATGTTAGATACTCCGAAAATAGCACTTGATACTATGCTTTTAAGTGAAGGTATTTACCTTTCAGGAAAACTTGGAAGAGAAGTGACAAGAGATGAAATCATTGCTTCGTCGGTTTCAAGTTCGGTAAAAACTCAGGAAACAGATTTTGGAGTAATAAACTACAGTGAACACCCTTTTATATAATAAATTTTAGAATGGAGAAGAATTATGGCTTTTAAACAATCAGTCGCATCATACTCATTTCATGGATTACTTAAACTTAAGAAAATGGACGTGTTCCACTACCTTGAAACATGCAGATACAGGTACAATTTAGACACAGCCGACATTTGGAACGGCTTTATCGAAAGTTATGATGAAGAATATTTAAAAAAGATAAAAGAAGCCTTGGACGATAGAGAAATGACCTTGGTTAATCTATGCTGTGACCATGCACATCCATGGGCGGACCATCCTGACATGCTCTCAAAGCAAAACGAAGTGGCACAGGACTGCCTTCGTGCGGCTAAAATATTGGGTGCTAAAAGCATACGTTTTGATTTAGGCGTAAGAAAAATGACTATGGATGACGAGCAAATAGAATACACCGCAAAGAAATTTCGTGAATATGCAGAAATAGGTAAAGAAGAAGGCTTTAAAGTTTGTTTTGAAAATCACTGGGGCGCTTCGACAAATTTTGAAGTGGTTAATACTATGTTTGAGGCAATTAATCACGATAATTTTGGTCTGCTTTTACATCTTGGAAATTGGGGGCCAGATGTAGATTTAGCACAAAAAGATAAGTATGACGTTCAAATGGCGAGTAAGGCAATTCACATGCACTTTTCACAAGCGTATTGTGAGCGTGTGCTAGAAGTCTTAAGACCTATATATAATGCAGGATATAACGGAATTTGGGCGACAGAACATCATACAGGCAAAAATGAATACAATGAAGTAGAATTTCAGCTTTCGGCAATGAAGCGAGAACTTAGCAGAATTGAACTTGGAATATAAAAAATTAAGGAGATAATTATGAACGTCCTATTTATTGATATTGATACTTTAAGACCTGATCACATGGGGTGCTATGGATACCACAGAAATACAACGCCAAATCTTGACAAAGTCGCAAGTGATGGAGTAATATTTAATAAATATTACTGCTCAGATGCACCTTGTCTTCCTTCTCGTGCAGCGTTAGTGAGCGGTAAGTTCGGAATTAGAAACGGGGCTGTTGACCACGGTGGAACATGCAGTGACATGAGATTAAACGGTGAGGACAGACAGTTTCAGAATAGCTATGACTTAGATAGTTTTAATAACTTATTTAAAAAAGCAGGATATTATACAACTTCTATAAGCACTTTTGCAGACAGGCATTCAGCGTGGTGGTTTAATGCAAAATACAACGAAACATATAATGTCGGTGGAGGAGGAAGTGAATCGGGCGAAAAAGTTTTGCCTGTTGCACTTGACTGGCTCGACAGAAATAAAGATAGGGAGAATTGGTTTTTGCATGTGCATTTTTGGGATCCACATACGCCGTATAGAGTGCCTGAAGAATGCGGAAATCCTTTTGAAAACGAGCCAATACCAGAGTGGCTGACAGAAGATGTTTTTAACGAGCACTTAAAGCATGTCGGGCCTCATTCAGCGAATGAAATAAGTATGTTCGACGATAAGGAAGACCCAAGATTCCCAAGACAACCAGGAAAAATCGCTAATATGAAAGAGCTAAAAGATTTAATGGATGGTTATGACTGTGGCATCTATTATGCAGATTATCTTATCAGAAAGATAATTGACAAGCTAAAAGAGCAAAATATTTACGAAGACACCGCCATCATGATAACTTCTGACCACGGTGAAAATATGGGTGAACTCGGTATTTATAGTGAACATGCGACAGCTGATCATGCAACTTGTAATATTCCTATGATTGTAAAATGGCCTGGTGGAATAAAGAATCATGTGGATAATTCGCTTCACTATAATATAGATATAGTTCCAACGGTAGCAGACTTATTATCACTAGAGCAAAAAAAATCATGGGATGGCAAATCTTATGCAAAAGCTATTAAAAATGGTGAAGATGAAGGCCATGAATACTTAGTTATATCGCAAATGGCTCATGTGTGCCAGCGTTCGGCACGTTTTGGAGATTGGCTTTATGTTCGCACTTATCACGATGGATACCACCTGTTTGATAAAGAAATGCTTTATAATATTACAAATGACCCTTATGAAACAAAGGACGTAAAGGAAAATTACCCTGAGATTTGTGCAAAGGGTGCCAAATACATTTTAGACTGGCACGATGAAATGATGATGAAATCAGACAGCACTATAGACCCACTTTGGACAGTATTAAGCGAGGGTGGCCCTCATCATGCAAAAGGGCGCCTTGAAAAATACTTAGAGCGATTAGAAGCAACAGGAAGAAATGAAGGAGCTCAAAAGCTAAAAGAAAAATATGAACTTGTGTAAATGATTGTTTGAAGAGATTATCCTCTTTTATAGTAAAGGAGGATAATCTTTCTGATAGGAGGAAAATATGAGTGATAAAGAAGTTTTGAGTAATCTTGGAAAGATTTATTCTTATTATGCGAATAGCGATGAAAATAAAAAACGTATGCAACTTCACTCTAAAGTGAATGATTTAAAACCTGCTAGACCGATACTTTTAATAGATGAATTTCCGTGGCATGAACTCAATTTTGATAATAAATTAGATTTAGAGTGTGAGGATAAGCGATGCCGTAATATAGAAAGTTGCTTAAAAAAAGAAATACTAAAGTGGGAATGTTTTCCAGGTGACATGGTTTTACCTACTTATTATGGAGTGAATAAAAAAGTGGACGGCTTTGACATTGGTGTGAAAATTCTAGACGAAAAAATGGCTATGGACACTAACAATAATATTGTAAGCCATCACTATATAAACCAATTAAAAAGCTACGATGATAAAAATTTCAATTTCTCCATGAGCAGATGTTAATCTTAGTGCGGAACAAATAAGAAACGACTATGTTCTAAGCGCAAAGCCAAGTCCTGCTACAATAGGGAATCTAAATTTAAATGAAGATGAAGCGAAAAAGGAAATACAAGAAATCTTAGACGCAGCTGTAAAAAATAACTGCTCACTTGAGATTCTTATGAAAGATATTAGCACAGTTTCGTATAATCTGCAAAATTTAATAAGATGGAATAAACTAGTGATGAGCATGATTAATTAAAACAATAAGGAATATGAAATGATAGGAAGAATATTTGATATACAAAGGTTTTCGGTGCACGATGGTCCAGGGATAAGGACAACCGTATTTATGAAGGGTTGCCCACTGTCTTGTAAATGGTGCCATAACCCTGAGGGGCTAAGAGATGAAATTCAGCTGAAATATCTTGAAAGCGAATGCATAAAATGTGGTTTGTGCGGCGAGAAAACACTTGAAAATG
>CAYJFP010000035.1:0-12358 GCA_964369415.1 uncultured Eubacteriales bacterium
CTTCCCATTTGATTTTATTAGTGTCATAGTGGTTTTTCATGGCACTACCGATTTGAACGCAGTTGTCCCAACAAAGGTTTAAGGCTGAAAATATTTGTGCGTCAAATATCTCGGGTTTGATATTTTGCAGATTTTTAATGTTAAATAGGATGATTTGCCTATCCATGATGTTGCTTATAGTGGTGTGGCCGTCAAACATGTAGCCGTAGTTGGTGATGAGATTCGAGATAACCAAGCGGATGTTGTTATATCTTTTCATTTTTTCGATAGTAAGTTCTGTTTGAACTGCTCCACCTGCTCGAGCTTTTTTAATGAGTTTTTCTATGAAAGATAAAAAATCTGAGAAGATAGGGTAGTGATTAGGCGGTAAGCCTGTAAACTTTTGTGAGTGAATCGGCACGTTTTCTTTTATAATTCCAAAGTCGGCATAGAAGTCATTGAGAATCTGTTCAAACTCGATAACCTCGTAAGAATCTGCCATGGGAGCTAGAAACTTGTAAATTGTCGAGATTTTTGAAATGTGTCTAGCAAAGTTAGTGGCTTCGCTTTCGTCCGTTCTAAGTATTTCAAGTGCGTTTAAAATACCGTCACTTCCGTCAAGACTTACGACTTTACCGCCTAGATATTCGGCTAAAGTTGTAAATTCCCCGGTCGGGTCGAATCCTCTAACATAATGCCCCCGAATCGCCATGTCTAACATCAGTTTTTTTAGAGTGGTAGATTTACCCGCACCCATTTTTCCTATGACCAATGCGTTGTAGGAAAGACGGCTTTTTGTAATGGTAAATAAATCAAAAAGTACACTGCCACCTGTAGTTACCGTAGTTCCTAAATATGTTCCGTGTGGGTCTTCAAGGCTAGTGAAGTGAAAAGGATTACCGCCGGCTAAGCTTTCGGACAGTATAGCCTGTCCGTTTCGACTATATTCTGTTTTAGACTGTTCGGTGTAGCTTTTGTACATGCACTGCCATTCGGCTTTTCCCTCATTAAGAAAAATTGCCGATTTGTAGGAGTTGCTTTCTAAATAGCTTTGAATTTTCTTTACCTCTTTGTCCAGTTCATCAAGGCTTCTTTCGGATATGAACAGCCTTATATGAATCAGTTTGACGATTTCTCCGAGCTGAGATATTTCGGTGTACATGCGGTCTAGCTCTTGGTAACGCTGTTGAGCGTCTTGTTTCTCAGTGACTTCACTAGCGGTTCTAAACCTTATGTCGTGCTCTTTCATGGACTTGTTTATGTTCTTCTTAACCTCTATCATATTGTCGGTGCTTATGTCTATAGTAGCCACTACATTATTGATATTGATAACAGTGACAAGCCAGTGTGTGTCCAAAAATTTTGGATACTGATATACATGTAAACACGCTTCATATCCGTCACCGGTTTTAATGTATCTCTCGTCCTTGAACGATATACCTCCCATTGGCTGAATAAGGCTTAAAAGCTTTTTGTCACTCTCGTGTTCTATTACTTTACGTTTTGCCATGTGTTCCTCCTTATACAAAAATAGAAGTGTTTTTGTTGTTCATTTTGAAGAGTATCTGCATTTTCTTTTCTTCGTCTAGCGGTGAGATAAGTGAAGCTAGGCTTTTTTCGATTACTCCAAGGTTGTCTTTGTATTTTAGCTCATCGGAAGAATAGAACATCAAATAATATTCTCTGTCGGTTCTATGTTTTTCTATCCATTCGAGTTGATGTAGCTTTTCTATGAGTAGCTCTTTAAACAGTGCGTTGCCACAGTTTTTTATCTTGTGTTTTAAATATGCCTGTCCCGACTTTGTGTTTGTAGGAAAATTAATGCCGATGATTTTGAGGTCATCGGCATAGGTCTTATATAATCTAGTGAACGACAAAACGTCATACTGAATTTCATCATTGGTGGCAGAACTTAGGTTTTTACTCTTGATTTTCACAAAGTCTAAAAGGTTGCCGTTTTGCAAAATGAAGTATGGATGTTTGTACTCTCTGATTAAAAGAATATCGTCTATCTTTTTATCTGAAAAAGAAAAAATCTTCTCTAAATTCATAACGGCTTGTACACTCCTTTATCTTTGATAAGTGCATAGTAAATGCTATGATACAGCCTTTTTTGAGGATTTGACGGTGTTCGTATAGTCAAGCTAACGGCTACTAAAATATTGTAAATAAAATATACGGTATGAAGTTCTTCAGCAATAAATACGGACATCATGTTAAGTATCAAGACAAAGGCTACTACAAAAATTAAATCTTTAAGATACACCCATTTCCAAAGTTTAGTTTCACTTCTGAGTTCTTGTGGCACTATGTATTTCATTTTTTATCTTTTCCTTTCTTTTTTTGAAGCTTTTCTTTCGTGCGTTCATAACCCTTTGTGACACCACTGCTATATGAGTTTGAAACTCTAGTGAAAATATTGCTTTTTTGACTCGTAGGCGGTGGTGAGGATTTAGAAACGTCACCCTTACTATCTCTGTTAATCGGTGAGAGTGGCGAAGAGCTAGTATCACTGATTTTTGAATTTATGTCCGCATTACTGTTTAAGCTACTGCTTGCCATGGGCGAGTTTATGTCTTTATGGTTTACAGGAGAGCTAACATCGTTACTATTTGTCGGCGAGTTAATGTCTTTACTATCTAGATTAGACTTATTCTCTATCGGTGAATTTGTGTCTATATTGTTAGGCATATTCGTGTTTTTCTCGTCTATGGTGCTGTTGCTAGTGGAGTGAGAGTTCATGTCTTTTTCTGCACCAGTTCCGCTTGACGATGAATAAGTTGGAGAAGTGGTGCTTTGGCTTGTGTTGTTGATATTACTTCCACTGGAAGACGTATTAACAAAACCTTTAGCCGAATTTGTATTTATAGAAGATGAAGTAGAACTCTTTGAGTTCGACTGAGGGTTTGAGCTTGACTGAGAATTAGAGTTTGAATTACTAGTTGTAGGACTGGATGAAGAATTTGTAGTAGCAGAATTTGTGCCGGTAGAACTGACATTGTTGTTTAAGTTATTCTTTGCCGTTTGTGCACCGACTACTGAACCTACTGCACCTGCTGTTCCCACTGCCGCACCGGAAGCGACTTTTGAAGCGGCGAAAATTGACTTACCAAGACCTTTAGCCGCTACTTTGCCCGCAGAACCTGCCGCTTTTGCACCCATGTAGACACTTGCCAAGGTTTTGAATCCACTTGAAAGACCTGCATCCACACCGAGTATCTTCTCGATGATGTTCGGTCCATCAATAACCGCCCACGCAAAGGCTACCAATATCAAGCTCGAAGCCAGTGGGTTTGAGATGGTTTGAGTGATATATGCTAAACCTAGAATGAACAGCTTTAGAAGAACTGCTGTAAGAATTAAGGTAACATACATGGATACTACCGACCTTAATATTGCCTTTGTCTTTTGTCCGCTTGTTAAATCAGCCGCCGATACTATAGTTCCGAATAGCTGATGAAAGGCTAAATCAAATATGATTCTAGCGGACTTAAATGCGGTGAAGAAAAGTGCTAGACTGGCGGCGATTAAGCCTATGTAAATTGCTAGGTAGTTAATGTAATATCTATAGTGCCAATCGGTAAAGGCGAAAATGAACCACCATGTTTCTTTTATCTCTTCGACTACTACCGTTCCGTCTTCCTGTAGCACCAGTCGGTGAAAGAATAAATCACTGTTTAGGTCTACGTCTTTATTTAGCTGTTCGTTTGGGTTGATATATTCGATATTCTTAGTCCTAGTTCCTGTAAAAAAGTTTACAGTCGCACCGTTTATCGGGGTGACAACTCCGTTTTGTGCGGTAAAGTTATCATAGCCTTGTGCGTCTATCGAGACTAAATCTACTACAGAAGCGGATATTATTTGATTTGATATAGAGCTGTTATCAGAATTAATAAAATCTCTTCCGGCAAGCACGATGTCGTTCATTTGAAGCATAAATGTCGGCAAAGAAGTGACTACCAGTAAAAATAATATGATGTTATGGACTATCTTGTTTTTTAGTTCACCGAATATCAGTGTGATTCCAAAATAGATTAAAGCTCCTGCCGCAATGAGAGCTAAGAAAATTCTAAGTTCATCATTAGTGAAAAATTGATTTAGTCCGGCATAGTTTGTAAAATCGAGAAGCTTGTACACTTCGTCAAGTAGAGTTTCGCATGTGTCGCAAAGGAACTTAAATAGCCACATAAGTCCCCAAAATATGTTGTTTAATATATCTTGAAACATATTGCTTTGCCCTAAGATACTATCAAACATTTCAAGTTGTTCTTGCATTTAAACACTCCATTCTGCCGTTTTAAGGGCGGTGTAAGTAATATGAACTAATTTTCTAAAAGGTTAATTATAGTGGCTCTTTCATCCTTAGTTATTATTTTAAGCTCTAAAAATGCCACTGAAACAAGGGTTTCACATTCTTTTATCGTAAGGTCTTTAACGCTTTTTACAAGCTTGTGCTTTATCAGCAGTTCTTCGATTTCCTTGCTGTTTTTAAGCTCTGATACAAAAGTGCATTTACTGTTATCACTAAACAGTAAGCCTTTGTTTAGGTTAATGTATTTATTTGCTTCGTCTAAATCTAGCTCGGCGATACTTCTGTTTGGGAAAGAATCAAGTAAGTATTCGTATCTAAATTTGAACCGGGTACTTCCGGTGTTGAATATAGCATGAGGGACTATGTCATTTCCCTTTAAGTCTTTTCTTTTCATTATGCGTTTTACGACACATTCGCCTGTTTTAAGCTCTTGAAGTTCGGTTTTGTTAAGAAGCGGTCTTTCTTCATACATCTCGGTTATGGTTTTATTAAGCTTCATTCTTTCACCCGAGCGGTTGACATTAGTAATCGTTTCACTGCCTATCAGTTCAGAAAAATGCATTGCCGTTTCTTTGTCGGCACTTTGGATGTATATTTGATTTCCGCAGTTTCCGATTATAGTATCAGAACTTTCGCCGTAGAGCTTTTTAATTTGTGCATATGACTGAATCACAAGGTTGAATTTAATGTTTCGTCCCAAACACACCGTAATGATATTTTCCATGCCCTCTATTGGTGGTAAATTTCCAAATTCATCGAGGATGAAAATAACCTCTCGTTCACACTTCGCCTTTTCGCTAAGATTTGCACTTTTTGCTAGAACAAAATAGAGCTGTCTTATGAATATCGAAGCTATGTAGTGATTACTCGAGTCATAGTCGGGTATGCCTATAAAAATAGCCGTAGGCTTATCGCTAAATCCTACGGCTTTCATATCAATATTATTAACGGCTGTCATTTTTGCTATTTCTTCATAGGTGAAAATAGTTAGCTTGGAAAGAGTTGTCGAATATACGTTTCCTTTAGTTCTGTCACTGCCTGTTTGAACTACTGCGTATTTTGACTTAGCTTTATCACCTGCAGGTCGATTGTTAAAGTATACGTCTAACATGGTTTTTTCGGGGTCTTTTGGGTCTTTATGACTTGTAAGCTCGATTAGTATTTGCACGACACTATACATGTTAACGTCTTCTAATCTATCCTCTTTTTTCTTCTCGTCTATCAAGGCTAAGATTAAAGCAGAGGTCAAGCCTTTACTAGCTTCGGTAAAGAAAGGTGAGGACTCACCGCCGGAATCTGAAGAAGTAAAAATAGTGGCGGTAAAGCTGTTGCAGAGCATTTCAGCCGCCATATAGTCTTCGTTTTTATATGCTTCGACAATGAGGTTCAATGGGTTAAATCCCGAGGATTTAAGAGGTTCTACAAGGTTAATCAGTTTAACATCGTAGCCACGTTTAATCAGAGTATCTCTACTGCTAGAATATAGTTCAAGCTTTGGGTCGGTTATTATTAGTGAAGCCTTATTTTCCGCTCTACTGTATATGTCTATCATGGGAAAGACTAACATTTCGCCTTTACCGCTTCGTGTGATACCTATAATTAGATTATTTACAGGACTATCATCAATATATATATTGTTTTCGTGCATACAAACGGGTATGCCGCCTGATTCTTTTATCAGAGTATCTTTTTCGTCAATTTCTTTGTACTGAGCCTTTACCTCTTCAAGTAGGGTAAATCTAGCAGTTCCTTTTTGTCCGATGTTATTGTCTTTATAGCTTATTCGCATTAAGTATATGATTCGTAAATTAAGTGCTACAATCAAAATGAGCACCAATAAATAAACTATGTAATAGTCAATAATTTTACTGTAATCAAAGGCATTAAGAAGCGAGAAAGTTTGTTCCTCTCCGCTTAAATGCCCTATTAACTTCGGTACTGAAACAATCAAATAGTTTACCGCCGTAAAGAGGATAAATGAAAAAAATAAACAAGCTAATAGCAACATTTTTTTGTTAGCCAATAGCTTGTTTACTCTCATCAGTCTTTTATTGTTTTTCATGTACGCAATGTCGTTTTTAAGTTCCCCCAAATTCATCACTCCTTTAGGTAAAAAACTGCGTAGTTTTTTTACTACGCAGTCTTTCTATTTCTTATATATGGATTTCCTATGCCCTACGGATAAGACGAGTATCACAATTTCTTCATCTTGTATTTCGGCTAAAATTCTATAATTACCTACTCTATATCTCCATTGACCGCTTTTATTTCCCACAAGTGATTTTCCATGTGTTCTAGGGTTTTGACAGTGTAAAAGATTTTTTTCAATCCAAGAAAGAATAATGTCCCTTGTGTATTTGTCAAGTTTTTTTAATTGCTTAATTGTCTTATCGCTATATATTACCTTATACATTAATTATCCTCAAACATTCGTCTTACTTCTTCATGCGAATATGTTACAGGATTCTTTTTGTATTCTTCCATAGCTTCATTATACAAAGTTAAATCCAATTCATCCTCAATTTTTTCAAGTACAGATTGTTTTACAAGCTCTGAAACTGATATGCCATGAAGTTGTGCGTAGTTTTTGAAAAGCTCTCCTTGTTCGTCGCTTACTCTTAATGATATTGTTGTCATAAATAACACCACCTTATGTAATACATTGTATTACATACTATTCTTTTTGTCAAGATGTTGTTATTATATGCTTGTTAATCAAATTTATTTAAAATGCAATATGAGAAATAAACTCTTTTGAAATTGTGACCGCACCTATGACTAAAATACAGCCAATAGCTACCCATGGTAGAGATTTTTTTGCTTTTTCCCGTCCTTCTTGCGAGCCTGATATACACATTATTCCGTTGATGATAAGTGCGACTGCTACGAGTGCCCAAGTGATAGGTTGAACCCAGTTCATAAGATTAGTTAGTGTTGTTTCTAAGTTTGCCATAATTATTAACTCCTTTATTTTTTGTGTTTTCTTTTTTCTTTTTTGCGATTATATACAGGGTAATCACCACTGCGATGACAATTAAAATGATTAGCAGATACACACCATACTGCTCTAAAAAGCTTTGCTGATAACCTTTTTCGTATTCTGCCGTAAACTCAATTTTATATGTAAAATCGGTAGTGCTAAGCACATTTTGAACTGCCCCATAATGTGCTACAGCCTTGTATATATCTGTTTGTGGAATCGTTACGTTTTCGCCGCCGTAGTACGCTGTAAATGTAGAAACATATCGTTCACCGCTTATAACTGCGTTTCGGCACAAAACTCCGTTTTCATCGGTGTAGCTTTCACCGCTCCATGCTATAGAATTAAGCCTGTAGTATTTACTGTCGAGTTCTAGAAAAGATAAAAAAGTATTTTCATATCCATTAAGTGGTGGTTCTGTTCCGTCAAAAGGTATCATTTCATCACCAAAACTTATGTATGCGGTATCGACACCTTTAATCGTCACTGGAACACTGACATCGCTTACCCACTGAGGGTTGCTTTGTTCCACTCTGTCAAGGTGTAAGGGTACTTCAATAGTCACTCCGTATTCTTCATAGAAGTACTCAGTTACTATTGTGTTTTCTGTTTCACCCCTAAAGCTACCTCGATTAATTACTATGCTTTGTTCTAGTTTATCTGTCTTTTCTGCGGTTTTTACCTCTTCATAACTTACATCGTTAAGTGTGAGTGTATATCCGTCTTTTTCGTATTCTTCATTAAAAGTTGCGTTTTGTTCTAAGGTGTATTTTTCTTCATTATGCTCTAAATGAAGCTCTTCGCTCTTTGCGGTTTCCTCTAGGATTTTAGAAGTAACATTTTTAAGCGTGTACTGCTCGTTTTCGTGCTCTATATTATCAGAAAAATTATACATCTCGTTTTTGTCGGTAGTTTCGATTACTGTAGTTTCAAAAGCCTTGTTTTCATCTACTATTACATCTGCACTTGCATTAAATGACAGCACAGTAACTGCCGAAAAAACTACCGCAAGTAGTGAAAAGAGTCTCTTTTTGTTTTTGCTTTTCTTGTAGATTAATACTCCAAGCAGCATACTGCCGGAAAATGCCAGTGTGATAATTAAAGGTAGGTGTGATTCGTCTCCAGTTTGTGGTGCTATGGGAAGCTCTTTTTCCGAGTAGCTCATAGTCATACTTCCGATTTTAGGGTCGTTTTTCATCTCCAGTACAGGCGAATTCTCTTCTCCTATGTCTTTGACCGAGAACATGTGCTTAGTCGGGTCTATCTCGAATCTATCCGGTGCTACCATTTCTCTTAAGTAATAATCGCCATAACGTAGCTCTTCAGATACGGCAAATCCTGTCTCATCAGTAGTGAGCGACTGCAGTAGCTCGTCCTGCATGGTGTATATTCCGTAAGTTGCATTAGCTAGAAGTCCACCGCCATAAGAGTCGGCTTTTGAAAATCTCATTATGTTTGTTATTGGTTCATCGTACATCACCACACTTTGGATGTTGTCTATCGCCAAAACTTCAAACTCGATGTCGTGTGCAAGTAAATATCCTATTGGTGCAAGGTCTTCTACTAGCTTATATCTGCCTATAGGAAGTCGTTCTATATAATACGGTGTGTCAGAGCTTACCCATTCATAAAGGATGTTTCCGTCCATGTCTTCGATATGTAAGTGTGCTCCTGCAAGCTCTTCGCTCTTTCCGATTTCTCTTTTACTGATTTCTACTTTGGTAAAATCGTCTTTCATTTCCACTTTTTGCACTTCACCTGTAGCTAATACAGTGAACTCTACCTCGTTTGCAACTAGGTAGCCAAGCGGTGCAAGGTCTTCTACTAGCTTGTATTTTCCTACTGGTATTGTCTCAATATAGTGCGGTTTGTCGGTAGACGTCCACTCGTATAAAATGTTACCGTCTAAGTCTTCGATATGAAGTTTTGCACCGGGTAACTCTTCACTTGTCGCAATGTCTTTTTTACTGATTTCTACTTTGGTAGTATCATTTGTAAATGTTGTCGTGCCGTTGTTACTGAGCACCACTGTTTCACCGTTTGCAGTGACCGAAAAAGGATAAACGCTTTGGTCTTTGATATGTCCTGTTGGACTTTGGTTTTCAATAAAAAGATAATTACCTAACAAGAGGTTGTGTGAAAAATATTCACCTACACTTGTTTCAGTTAAATTGCTATTAAAGGTGTCTATCGTCTCATCATAAACTTTGTTATTGTTGACGTCATTGTACACGCTTGCTACCATGCCGCTAAGTGCAGTACCGTTTGTAGATACTTTATTAACGGACAAAGAGCCACGAGCGAGCACGTTGTGAAAGCTTACATATGCAGTGGCATTCTCGGTGACTACCACTGTTTGGCTTGCAGGCACAACATATTTACTCGGTGTGTTCACCTCTGTTACGGTGTATGTTCCCGGTAATAGATTCGGCACTGTTATTCTGCCGTCAGCTCCTGTAGTTACAGTGGTGTCTACTCCAGTTCCGGTTACTCTGAATTGCAAGCCATTTACTATGCCGTCTTCAGAAGTTTTAGTTATCTCTAAATTTTGTCTTTTTAAGACGTTGTGAAAGCTTACTTGTGCAGTAGTATTTGCAGTGACTACCACTGATTGGCTTGCAGGTGCAACATATTTATTCGGTGTGTTCACCTCTGCTACGGTGTATGTTCCCGGTGCTAGATTCGGCACTGTTATTCTGCCGTCAGCTCCTGTAGTTACAGTGGTGTCTACTCCAGTTCCGGTTACTCTGAATTGCAAGCCATTTACTATGCCGTCTTCAGAAGTTTTTGTTATGCCTATGCTTCCGTTTGTTTCTACGGTGACGTTTAAGTTTATACCTCTAGGGTCACCATCTCTAAAGCCGCCAGTACCTACGTCTTGTAGCGTAACGTGGTCGTAATAAAAGCTCGGACCTTGATTACTGTATTCCATAGCTATGTCATAACCGAATGAAATAACTCCGCTTGGGTTTGGAGTTCCTGTTGCAGTTAATGTTACTTGGTTTCCCGATTTCACTACTTGAACTCCAGTGTTATTAAATATAGGTGTGTCAAGATAATTACTGAATGAACCTGTAGTATCTGTTAGAGTTATAGATTCGCCCATTTTTAAGTGGACACTTTGATTTGCTATGCTTGGTGTGGTGTAAAACTTATTGATGTTATCTGTAACAGCATTTTTAAATCTTATCCAGCTGTCATAGTTCACACCGTTGTAGCCAATTCCCATGGTGTCGTTCATAGAGACAACTTCGCATGAGCCTTGATACTCCCACACCATGAGCTGAGCATAAAACATCCTTTCGCCTAAATCATCAACTGCACCAACGTTTAAATATCGTCCGTAATAGTCTATTAGTGTAAGACGATTTAGAACGTCAGAACCGGGTGAAGTTTGTGTGTATCCAGTGTTTTCACCCTCATGTAGCATGATTTTTTGTTCAAGGCAATATGCCGGTATACCATTTACCGACTTTGAATTCCATGGTGCGGCATAGCTTGTTCCATCGGCGAATTGTATTTGAGAAGCCGGCACACTTGGCTCTCCGGCTATTACTGTAAAGGTCGAACGTGCATACATTATTGCCGGAAGTGGTACTCCGGCTTCGTTATATATTTCAGTTAAACTCATAGGCATGAAGTAATCTGAATTTAAAGCATGAAGTTTTCCGTCCGCTCCTAAGTATGCTCCGTTTTCTCTTAAGAGTTCATTAAGTTTTACGTTCGGGTCTACAGGTGGCGTAAGGTCGGTGATTGTCGTATCGGGTTCTACGGAATACGAGGGCGGTTCGGTAGGTGCTTCTAATCTAGTCATTCCTACAGCCGAGAAAAAAATTAGCACCGCCATAAGCAGTGCAACAGGTGTTTTGATATTCATTTTATTGTTTATTTCCTTTCTTTTTTTAAGAGAATTTGTATATAAAAAACCGCCATGAAAACATTCATAGCGGTTTGTGATTTTACATCAATACCAATGTATAGTCCATTTTTCAGTTCCGTCTGAATAAATGACTGGAGACCAACGGTAGCCTTGGAATCCCTCGAGGGCAATTTTTTCTCCCCAAATAGATTCCGCATAAACTCTAGCGTCATATGCAGTGGCAAATAGTCCGTCTCCGACACTGCCTTCCACGATGTATGGTTCTGGTGGAGGTGTTGGAGCTGTTGTTGGTACTGGTGTAGGCTCTACAGTTGGAGCGGGTGTGACCACTGGTTGTGCCGTGGCTTGTGGTTGTGGTGTAGCTTGCGGTTGTGCTGTAGCTTGCGGTTGTGGTGTAGCTTGCGGTTGCGGTGTAGCTTGCGGTTGTGCAGTAGCTTGTGGTTGCGGTGTAGCCTGCGGTTGTGCCGTAGCTTGTGGTTGCGATGTAGCCTGCGGTTGTGATGTAGCCTGCGAACTAGCTGATTCCTCTGCCTTGCTTTCTTCTGATTCTGTAGGCTCTTTTGATTCTAAGCTAACTTTATTTGCAGTTTCTATGATGATGTCTATGATTTCTTTAAAATCAAAGAGTTCAGTTTCTTCTGTCGGTTCTGTAGGCTCTTCGGTCGGCTTTGCTGTTGGTGTAGCTGTCGGTGTCGGTGTAGCACTAGCTTCTGAAGTTAAGGTTTGTTCCGCCGATGTGCAAGCAGTTAAAGTTAAAAGTAGCATTAACGCAATACTCGTAAGTGTTTTTTTCATTTTTAAATCTCCTTTGTTAATCCGTCTCAACATGAGACACGGTTTTATATCATGTCCTATTAATATCTTAAAAAGAAAAAAGATATTCTGTTTGACAATTTCAAATCATAGTAATATAATATAGGTGTAAGGTATCACCGATAGACGGTTACCCTCAATAGTGATTAAAAGAAATAACCGAACCATTGGGGAATGGGGGCGGTTATTTCTTTTTGTTTAAGTCTATGTATTTAAGTAGCAGAATAACTACTAGGTTCAGAATTAATAACACTGTTGTCAGTATTTCATAATCTGTCATACACATCACCCTCTTTCCATTTTGGATTGAGGGTATTTTTATTTTAAAAAGAACACCCTCTTAAGGGAGAGGGTAACCACCTACCGTTTATAGTAAATACCTTACTGATGTATT
>CAYJFP010000035.1:12458-14680 GCA_964369415.1 uncultured Eubacteriales bacterium
TGTGAGACACGAACTTTTTAAAAGGGTAAGTCATCGTCACTTATCTCTTCTAATTCTTCATACTCTTTATTTATAAATTCTTCTTGATTGACTAGAATGCTTTCATGAATTTCTTCTGTAGTTTTTTCGCTTTTTGTAGGCAAGTTCATTTCTCATCACTCCATATCTTTAACTAAGCTGTAAAAGCTAATGCCGTAAAAATTCGCTATGCTTCTTAACTGTTCGAGACTAGGACTTGTTTTTCCACTTTCATAATAAGTGTAAGTGGAGCGTGAAATATGTAAGTGTTTAGCTATTACATCTTGCGTGATTCCCTCGCTCTTTCTGAGCTTTAATAATTTTTCTTTGATTAACATTTTATGTTCCTTTCTTAATCTTGTTTATTGTCGTGTGAAAAATAAAACTCTAAAGCTCTCTCAATCAGTTCTGAAAAATCTTTATCGCTTGCAGTGTTTGGAATATATTTTTCAAATGAATCTCTCTTGACTTTGAAGTTTACTTTTTCTTTTGCTTCGTGGCTAGTTTTCTTAAAAATTCCCTCACAACTTTTTTCAGTTAAAGCATTTTCCTTGGATAGTTCTCTTAGTTGCCTTGCTTGTGATATTGTCACTTTTCTTATCTGCGAACCCATGAAGTCATTTACTATCGTTTGTTCTTCTTCTGTAAGGTATGAGAGTTCCACTCCGGTAAGAACTCCTATTTCTTCACTGTCTACTAATGTCAACAGTTCCGGAATTAGTTCGTTAAGTCTAATGTAGCGTTGCACTTGTGCACGGCTTTCGCCGACTTCTTCGGCTACAATTTCATCTGACCTTAAGTTTGTCTCATGTTGAGACGAGGTAAAATCATTTCTAGTGCCTTGCTGTTTGACAGCTTCTAATCTCATTTTATATGCCTTAGCTTTTTCGCTTGGTAGAATTGTAGGACGCTGTAAGTTAGCATCCACCATGGCTATTATCGCCTGTTCATTGCTAAGCTCTTTTACCTCTGCTTTAATAGTGTTAATTTCTGCTAGTTCACAAGCTCTTTTTCTTCTATGACCGCTTATCATCTCGTATCGGTTATCGTCCTTTTTTCTAACGATTACAGGTGTGAGCTGACCATTTACTTTTATACTCTCGGCAAGCTCGAACATAGCTTCATCGTCTTGCACTTTATATGGATGTTCTTTAAAATCGTCTATTTGTGATATTTCTATATCTACAATTTCGGTAAACGTACCCATTAATGTATCGTATGCGTTGGTAAGGTTTTGTGGTGGCTTTGATAGTGCACTTAAATTAAATTTTGACATGTTATTACTCCTTAATCTCGTTTGTAAATGCTTCGTAGGCTTGTGCTATTTTTCCTTTTTTATCGTACTGGTAAATACTCTTACCAAAGGCGGTGGTCTCTGATACTTTGACGGAATAGGGGATAGAGGTTTCAAAAATATTTATGTGTGTGCCGTAAGTGTTTTCTAAAAGCTCTTTCATTTCTTTTTGATATGTACTTCTTGCTTGCACCATTGTTACAAGTATTCCTTTAATTGCAAGTTTCGGGTTTAGCCTTTTCTTTACCATGGATATTGTGCTTAGTAGCATTTCTAGACCCTTTGCCGATAGAAAGTGTGCTTGTGTTGGTATGATGACTTCATCACTTGCAACAAGTGAGTTAAGTGTTATCATTCCGAGTGACGGCATGCAGTCTATGATGATGTAATCATATTGGTTACTATATTTTTCTAATAAAAGAGAAAACATGTATTCACGGCTCATCACGGATATTAAGGCTACTTCGAGTCCTGCAAGCTCGATGTTTGCCGGAATAAAATCAACTCCCTCATCATGGTGCATGATAGGGGAGTTGTAGTCGTAACTTTCGTCATCGTGTATTATAGCTTGCATTGCGGTGTTTAACGTGTGTGTTAGCTCATCCGGATTTTGCACACCGAGTGAGATTGTAAGGCTTCCTTGACTATCTGCGTCAACTAGTAAAACTTTCTTTCCAGTTTTTGCAAGTCCTATTCCTAGATTTACTGATGTCGTAGTTTTGCCTACTCCACCTTTTTGGTTAGCGATTGCGATTATTTTTGACATTATAACATCTCCTTTATATATGAACCGGCTCATAACCGGTTGGTCCGGGGTTCGAGTCCCTGTTGGTCCACCAACCATGATAGCAAAGAGACTTCTTTGTTATCATAAGAAAGTACACTTTCAATTCATTTTGAAGTGTGCTTT
>CAYJFP010000036.1:0-14414 GCA_964369415.1 uncultured Eubacteriales bacterium
GGCATGGGTCTGCAAAACCCTGATTCCCCGGTTCAAATCCGGGTGACGCCTCCAAAGAAATCTAATCATATTGGTTAGGTTTTTTTTATTTTGTGATAATTTATTCAGAGTACTTATATAGGTAAGGTGATGGTGATGTCTAAATTAATTATAATTCGAGGAAATTCGGGCAGTGGAAAAAGCACGTTGGCAAAAAAACTTCAAGAAAAATTAGGTAAAGAAACAAGCTCATTACTTCTTCCACAAGACTTATTAAGACGTGAAATTTTACATACAAATGACGGATTTAACACACAAACAATAACACTATTAATTAGCTTACTAAATTATGGAAGAAATAACTGTGATTATGTTATTTTGGAAGGAATTCTAAAAGCAGAATGGTATGATAAGGTCTTTGTAGAAGCCTATACACTTTTTTCAGATGAAATATATGCGTATTATTATGATTTATCTTTTGAAGAAACACTAAAACGACATAGAAGCAGAAATAAGAGTTTAGAGTTTGGAGAAATTGAAATGCGAAGATGGTGGAATGAAAAAGATTATCTTAAAAAAATTAACGAAACTATCTTCACTAATGATGATAGTTTAGAGAAAGCACTGTATACTATATGCAACGATTTAGCTTTACTATAAAACTAGTAAGCATAGTAAATACCATGTAAGCACAATAAAAAAAGTCATCGAATTTTCGGTGACTTTTTTTACTTAAGATTAAGTTTTGTAGAATAATGGACTTGACTAAACATCTATGATTCTGTACTATATATTTAAAATAAAATTAGTTGTATTATAATTCTGAATAATCATTGATTGCATTTGGCAATTCCGTAATTAATACCTTCATCAAGTAGGGCGTTTAAGCTTTCAAATGGCGTATCTTCTGACATATTGTTGCCAGCTGCAATGATTAATCTTCCATCCTTTCTAAAATATGTGTCATACATAAACCGAAGTTCTCTTCGAACATCATCAGCCGTACCATAGGGGATGACTTGCTGAACGTCAAATCCTGCCCATAAGCAAATTTTATCACCGTATTTTTCAGCAATTTCACATTCATTCATCGTATATTTTTGTATTGGATGTAAAACATCAAGACCTATCTCGATGAAGTCAGGTATAAATGCTTCAATATTACCACAAGTGTGTAGCCAAAAATGCATATTCAAACCGTGGGCATGATCTATTAGTTCCTTGTAATAAGGCTTAAAGAACTCTCTAAATATTTCGAGTGAGAAAAATGATGAACTTTGAGTACCGATATCATGACTAGATAATACAGCGTCTGCATTTAACTCGTTCTTAGATCGTGTAATAGCTACTTTATAAAAATCTGTTAACGCACGGAATAATCTGTGAACTTCGTCAGGGTTTTCAATGAAATCGCAGAGTGCATTTTCCATACCACGAAACGACCAAAACCTTTCGAATAGCAAATACCACCAATGCGCTACACGATATTTATTAGTTTCAATAGTTTTATTTTGTGGTATGAGGTTAATATAATTTGGACTGGGAAAATTATTTAAAATTTCATCCAGTTGATTCCAGTCATCAATTACAATTTTTGAATCTATCGCAGTTTTATTATCAAAAGTTTTATTAAAATTTGACCAGCGGTAGTTTTTATCATCTTTAGGAGCTTTAAATATTTCAGGCATTCTCAGAAAAACTCTATCGATATCACAAGGATACTTATCTAAAAGATCTTGAAATTTATCTTCTTCAATGGAAAAATCACTACTGGAAACCCATGAATGAATTGCCATAGGGACTCGTCTTGCATGCCCCTTGCCTTCAATTACATCTTGAACTTCTTTTTTTGTTAAAGGGTTATCATACATGTTAATACTCCATTCTTTCAATAAATTTTTGTTTAAACTATTTTATGCTATGGATTAAATATACACGATTATATTAAAAAATTAAAGGCAAGATTTTGCTAAAAACATTAACTATTTTGCTATTTTAAAGGGGGATATTTTGGAAACTTTATTTAATATGTGCTCGCCAATACCGTTTGAATACCATGTCTCAAATTCACTAGAAATAGAAAAATCAATATATCCTAAGAGAACTGTAGAACACTTGGAACTTGAACTAATAGAGGATGGCTCAGGAGAGATTATGGTTGATGATGAAGTGTTTGCAACAGTTCCACATTCGATTCATTTTAGATATCCTGGGATGGTTGTACAAGGGAAAGGAAAGTATAAAAGTAGATTTATTTCATTTGGTTTTAATGAAGAAATCTTTTTTACTCAGAGGTTTGATCTGATTCCAAAATTTACTCAGTTCGTAGATTGCGAAGAAATATCTTCAATTTTTGATGATGTTTTTGAAGATTATTATAGAGAAAATTCAATGAGAAAATTAAGATTTAAAATATTAATTCTATCATTATTTGAAAAAATTATTTATCAGTCTCAACAAAATTATTCTAACAAAAAATATGATAAAGTACTTAAGTCTATCAATTATATAAATTCAAACTTTAAAGAGAAAATTTCTATAGAAAATTTGTCAAAACTTAGTGGTTATAGTGAGTTTCATTTTATTCGTGTGTTTGAAAAATGTACAAATAAAACGCCTACTGAATATATAAATAACTGTAGGCTAAAACATGCTAAAAAGTTATTAGTAGAAACTGATGATAATATGGAAAGTATAGCTGAAAAGTGTGGTTTCAATAGCTATTCATACTTTTCTAAGATTTTCAAAAATAATTTTTCTCTTAGTCCAAATACTTATAGAAAAAATCACCGTTTAAAATTTTA
Source organism: uncultured Eubacteriales bacterium (assembly GCA_964369415.1). Classification (GTDB taxonomy): domain Bacteria; phylum Bacillota; class Clostridia; order Oscillospirales; family Acutalibacteraceae; genus SIG603. Next base: position 2,784 of record CAYJFP010000036.1, read on the forward strand.
TAATTAAACTTGTTTATGATATTGCTTAAATTTAACTCAATTAAACATAGTATTCCTTGTGTTTTTTATCATTTATGATATAATAGAAAAAAGTAAAAAATTGGAGTAAATAGATGAAATATATATTATTTGATTTAGATGGTACTGTAACAGATTCTAAAATTGGAATCTTAAAATCAGCCGATTATGCATTAAGGCATTTTGGAATTGAAACTGAAAATTTAGATGATATTCAGAAGTTTATAGGACCGCCTTTACACTTTTCTTTCACAAAAATATTTAATCTCTCCGAAGAAGAGACTATTATCGCCATAGAAAAATATAGAGAGCGGTATTCAAAACTTGGAATATACGAGAATACACTTTATATAGGTATTGTGGAGCTTTTAAAAGAACTAAAAGCAAATGGAAAAAAAGTGATTTTGGCTACTTCAAAACCTAAATTTTATGCTGATAAAATTTTAAATTATTTTGACATAACAGGTTATTTTGACTTTGTTGCTGGAAGTGAGATGGATGGCAGTAGGTCTGAAAAAGCCGAGGTTATTTCATATGCACTTGAAAATATGGGCATTGCAGATTTTTCTGAATGCGTGATGATAGGGGATAGAGAGCACGATATTATTGGCGCGAAATCCATTGGTGTGGCCTCTATAGGGGTTTTATATGGATATGGTAGTAGAGGAGAGCTTGAAAAGGCTGGAGCGGATAGAATAGCAAGTACTGTTCAGGAATTATCGGTTCTAATTAAATAAATTTTATAATAATTTATATTTTAACATGTCTTTGACATCTTAACTAAATACTTATTTATAAATTAGCATCCTATGAAACGAGTGTCAAAATACTTTTATAGCTAAAAATCTGATGAAAATAAATTTATATGGCAGATTCAATTTGAGGGAAAGAGATATACTTAAACTGAAAATTCAAGGTTTCAACTAAGTTTAATTTAAACTAAGAATATTAAATTAGTGGGGTGATAAATAAGATATGGCATATAAGATTATAGTATTCTGCTTGTCATTAATTTTTGTAGCTGTAATTATCTTAGTGATTTTTGCCGATAATTATCAACGAGAAATAATATTGTTAGATGCACAAATAACTTCCTCTAAGGAGGATTTAGCCTACTTTGAAGGTGAAAGTATTGAGCATTCACCAATATCAACACCAGAGCCTACACCGCCGTCGGATCCATTTGATGAGTATTATGACCAGTTTGGCATTTCTGAAAAAATTGAATTATTAAGACAGTGGTATAAGCATGGTGAATATTTTAATTTTATAGGGAATGATATAGATGAGTTAAATAGTGATGAAATTGTACTTATCACATCTACTACTGCTTGTAATCATGATAGAGATGGATACGAATTTTGTCATAGATACGAGGGAATTACGGGTGATCTATTCAATTATGGTGCTGAGTTTCAGTGTCTTGCATTTGCAAGTTTTGTAAGTGACTTTTTGTTTGGAAAAAATGCTACTATTTCATATATTAGTACCTTTGATGATATAAGTATTGGGGATCATATTAGACTTATTCAGTATGATCACTCCATGATAGTCGTTGAAAAAGGGGAAGACTATGTAGAAGTTGTTGAAGTAAATAGAAGTTATAAAGACTGCCTTATTGAATGGGACAGGAGGATAACAGAAAATCAACTATACACATATGTTTACGAAGTTTATAGAAGAAATGCTTAATAAAAGAACAGTTAGAGCAAATTGCTTTAACTGTTCTTTTAACTATTAGAAATTAATTTGACTTGATTAATGATTTTAAATCCAATTTCTTCAAGGGGCAATTCTTGAGTTATTCCGCCTAATTCAAGTGCTTTAAAGGGCATTCCATACACAATAGAAGTCTCTTTATTCTGTCCTATAGTAAATCCACCTGCTTTTTTTAGGCTAGTAATCCCTTTTGCTCCATCTGCACCCATACCAGTAAGAATAACACCAATGGCATTTTTTGATGCAACTTTTGAAACAGATTCAAACATTAAATTGACTGAAGGGCAGTGTCCTTCGATTTTTTCACCCTTAATGCTTCTAACATAATAGCCTTCAATATCTTTAAATAATTCTAAATGATAATCACCTTGAGCTATTAAAATTTGACCACTTTTTACTCTGTCAAAGTCTTCAGCTTCTTTAACGTTTCCTTTGCAGATATTATTTAGTCTATCCGCATACATTTTGGTGAAAATTGGTGGCATATGCTGCACTATAATTACACCCGGGAAATTATAAGGAAAATCTTTGATAACCTCAATAATAGCTTCGGTGCCTCCAATGGAAGCACCGATTGCAATAATCATATCATCATAAGAATAGTTAGTGGTAATTTGTGAATTAGCTGAATTGGAATGATTGCACAAAATAAATCACCAGCCTTTTTTCATTCGCTTATAAATAGCGGGTTGCATTAACTCAAATTTTGTTTTATTTTTATTGATAATTTCAGAGTGGCCGATAAAAAGATAACCACCATCTGAAATCACATCATAAAACTTATTAATAAGTCGTTCAATAACATGATCATCAAAATAAATCATGACATTTCGGCAAAAAATAATATCAAAGGGCTTTTTAACTACAAAAGGATCCATCAAATTGCCGTGTCTAAATACAACTTCGTTATGAATCTTTTCACAAACTTTAAATTCTGTTGGCGAATGTTTGACTAAATACTTATTTTTAAATTCAGAGGGGAGAGAAGATATTTCCTGATGGGTATATATGCCTGAATCAGCTTTTTTAAGCATGTCTGTTGAGATATCTGTTGCAAGAATTGTCGTATCCCACATGCTTTTTTTGCTTCCAAAATAATGATCCATAAGCATGGCGATGTTATAAGCCTCTTGGCCGCCTGAGCAACCTGCACTCCAAATTCGAAGTTCACGACTTCTAGTTTTTTCAAGTTCAGGCAAAACTATATCAAGAAGATAGTTGAAATGTTCAAGCTCTCTTCCAAAATAAGAGTAATTAGTTGTAATTTTATTAAGAAAATGCTGAATTTCATTAGGATTTGATTTTGATTTAAGCATTTGCAAATATTCACCAAAACTTTTATATCCTTTTGAATTAATTGTAAAAGACAGTCTTCCTTCTAGCAAAGTACGTTTCTGCTTTAAATCAATACCATAGCTTTCATACACAAAACTAACTAGATCAGAAAATTCACGGTCAGTGATTTTCATCAAATTTTTATCCAATAAGAGCAACTCCTTTATGTATTATATGCATTATAATACGATTTTGCCCAAATCATCGGCAAAACACTTTGCAACATTTATGTTTAAAATTGTTTTACCATTAAATTCAGCAACAGATGAGAGATACTGATTACAAAACTCGTTTGACTTAGGTGGTGGAGAAAAATCTGAATCTCTTATAGCTGCTACTTCGGTTACAGTATCAACCAATACACCAACATTAATATTATTGATATCAATAACAATTATGCATGTTTTATCAGTGATTTCTTGTTCTTCAATTTGAAATTTAAGTCTAAGATTAATGATAGGAACAACTTTACCTCTTAAATTAACAACACCTTTTACATAATTATCAACGCAAGGGATTTTTGTAATGTTTTGAACTTGAATTATTTCTAAAACAGAAGTAAGTGTTATTCCATAAAAAACTTTATCAATCTCAAAAATTAAATATCTCTGGTTTAATTCATCTTCATCAGTAAAATCTGCAAAAATATTTTCACTCATAATGTCATCTCCCTTAATTGTTGTTTATTAAACTGTTTGAATCTAAAATAAGACTTATGCTACCATCTCCAAGGATACTACAACCAGATAGACCTTTTTCTTTTAAATTATATTTATTAAAGAAAGGCGTAAATGGTTTTACAACAACTTGATATTCACCAAGTAGATTGTCCGCAAATATACAAGCTGGATGTGATGCGTTTTCAACTTGAATGATTATTCCTTCAGTCAAATCAGTCACCTTAGTGTCAATATCAAAAATTCTATGAAGTCTAATAATTGGATAGCATTCACCTCTTACCATAATCATCTCAGAACCATCAGCATTTTGAGTTATTTGGTCTTTGTCAGTTACTTTAAATGATTGGCTTATAGAAGCTATTGGTAATGTGAAAATTGTATCACCAACAGTGACATTCATACCGTCTGCAATAGCAAGTGTGAGTGGAATTTTAATAGTGAAAGTAGTTCCTTGGCCTAAAACACTATTAATAGAAACTGTCCCGCCAACTTGCTCAATATTTTTTCTAACAACGTCCATACCAACGCCACGTCCCGAGAATTCTGTAACAGCAGCTTTTGTTGAAAAACCAGGAAGCATAATTAGACCAAATATTTCTTTATCAGTATATTCGCTTTCAGGCTTTGTAAGAATGCCATTTTGTCTTGCTTTTTCAAGAAGTTTTTCTGGATTTAATCCTTTACCATCGTCTGCTATATTAATGTGAATTTCACCGCCTACATTTTTAGCAGAAAGTAAAATTTCACCTACTTCAGATTTTCCAGCTGCTATTCTTTCTTCTGTAGTCTCAATGGCATGATCCATAGAGTTTCTTATCATATGCATAAATGGATCAACAATAGCATCGTTAATAGACTTGTCTATCTCGGTGTCTCCACCTTCGGTAACAAGATCAGCTTTTTTGTCAAGCTTTTTACACATATCTCTAACAATACGCTCCATTTTAAGGAAAGTACCTGAAAGTGGAACCATTCTTATGGACATTACAACATCTTGCAATTCATCGGTAAGTTTTCTAAGTTCTCTGATAGATTTTGTAAAATTATCAAGTCTAAGACCTGCAAGATCTGGATTACTAGCAACCATAGATTCAGCCGTTACAATTTCACCAACTAAGTCCATTAGCTGATCGAGTTTATCCTGTTTTACACTTATAAGACTTTGTTTTGAAGGAGTAGAAACTTTATTTCCAGCATTTGCAGCAGAAGGTGCTGGTTGTTTAGGTTGTGGTGTTGTCGGAGAAGCAACTGACTTAGAAGTAGATGAAGCCTTAGAATTATCTACACTATTCTCTTCTTCTTTTTTATCATCAGAATCTTCAATATCAATAACTTCATAAGTTTTAATATTCAAGAATTCATCTATACATTTTACTATCTCGTCCTCGTCCTCATCAATAGGGTCGCATAAAACTAACAGACCGTTCTCGATAATTTCAGCACAAAGAGCAGAATCATTTTCGGGATGTTCCGGGACAGAAGCAATTCTTTTACACAAATTTTGAAGCTGCGAAATAAGCATAAATGCTCTCATATTTTCCATTTGGCAATCATCTTCAAAAAATACTTTGATTGCGTATGGGAAACCGTCCATTCCTTTTGGAATAGATAAATCGGAATCACCGCCACCTTCGCTACTTCCTTGAGAAGATGTAGGTTCAGCTTGATTCTTAAGAATTTTAGTTAAATTATGTAATTTACCAATTAATTCAGAATGATCACCTTGTTCAAACTCGTCAGAAGAGCAAATTTTTTCTAGTTCTTCTTTAAGTGCATCTGAACCTGTAAGCATTAGATCAAACAAATCATTAAAAACTAAATCTAGCTTTTCCGGCTCGTCACGGATTACGAAGAATACATCTTCAAGTGAGTGTGACAAACTCGACATACTATCAAAGCTCATCATCGCAGATGAACCTTTAATTGTATGTGTTATTCTAAAAATATTATTGATATTCTCTTCAGATAGGCTACCTGCACGCTCAGATTCAAGTAATATTTCATCTAATTGATCGAGCATGGTTTGTGTTTCATGAATAAATGTCTCAAGCATAACTTCCATTCCTGGTGCAATGTTTTGCATTTTTACTCATCCTTTCCCTATTAACAATATATATTTAGTTTACTAAGCAATTAACCTGAATATGTACATAAAATACAACTATTACATAATAATCACTAATGTAATTATTATATAATTTTATTTTCAATATTACAAGCTATTTAACAAAATATTATTTTTTTTTCTAAAAATAAATAATATATATTTTTTTTATGAAAATTACTTTCTTTTTTTACATCTTGGTGTATAATATATATGATAGAAAAAATAAGTTGTTAAAGGATGAGATTGATTTGCCGGATATTTTAAAAGTCACTACACCGCTTGTCAATAAAAATGAAGCAATACTACCAAAACCTGGCTTGGATTCAGTTAATGCTTTTAATATTTCAGAAACTTCTAAAGTTATTCAACCTCATAATCAAAGTGAAATTTTAAAACAAAATACAGGTAGAAACAATAGCGATACACCGATTGTTCTTTTAAATATGCTAAAGGATCCAGCAGTTGCTGTTTCTTATTTGAAAAATATATCATTACTAGAAGAAATGTTTAGGCTGTTGCCTCAAAATAATAATCCAATTACTGCTGAAATTGAAAACGTGTTCAAAGAGTTAATGATTAATAAAGAAGATATAAAGCAAGAGTTTATGTCCCAAGAGAATATGTTTACAACATTTAAGGGTCCGCTGTTTGACTTTTTAAGAGAAATGAGTGCAAAGTACAGAGATGTTCCACATACACAAGTGCTGATTGCGAATTTACTAAAGTCAATCAATAATTTAGCCAATAGGGGCGATATTCTTGATTCTGTAGCGAATAGCTTGGCCTTTTTAAAGGATAATTTTGAATCAAATCCGAAGATTTTTACTCAAATTGAAAATTTATATAATGCTTTTAAGTCAGAGAATGTTCAAAAAAATGTTCCTCTTTTGAAAGAGGAAGTTTTGGCATTGATTAAAGAAATAGAAGGAAGTTTACTTTATTCACCAAAAATTGGTAAAGTCTTATCAATAATGGTTTATAATTTGTCAAGATATAATCAGAATTTCACATTTTTTAATGAATCAGTGTATAAACTTAGACAAGTTTTGAATATGTCAGAACAGAAAATACTTTCAGATTTTGCAAATTCTTACACTTCGCTCTTGAATTTTGATGAATTATCTAATACAATGTATAAAGAGGGGTTAAATCAGGGGAGTTTTATGACTGATTTTCTAAATCGCTCTGGAGACTCAAGCTCAAAGGTTATGGATGCACTGATAAGGCTTATTTCTACTCAGTCATCTAATGAAACTGGTAATTTGGCTGATGCCGCAAAAATAGATTCTATAATTCAAAGTTTGCTTTCATCGCCATGTAATTTCACCCCTTTACTGCATTTCATTGTTCCTGTTTTAGATGGAAACATGCGTGCTTTTGCAGAAATTTGGATTAATCCACAAAGCGATGAAAAGGACATGCCAGAAGGAGTAAAAAGTGGGATACACTTTTTAATGGTTGTGGATGTTGAGTCTATTGGTAGATTTGAGGCCGAGATTTTTGTCTATGACAAAACTGTAGATTTGCATTTATACTGCCCATATGGATATACAGGAAGATATGAAAGTATGTTTTCTGATGTTTCGGTGGCTTTGAATAAAATTAATTATAAGCTTGGTAACACAAAAATTGAAACGATGAAGAATTCTCGTTCGCTAATGGATGTGTTTAAATCATTGCCTTACAAAAGGATGGGTGTTGATGTCAGAATTTGATAACAGAAAAAAAGCTGTTGCCTTAAAATATAATTCAGATGAAGATGCGGCTCCTGTTGTAATCGCATGTGGATATGGTGAAACAGCCGAGAGAATTATTAATGTAGCTGAAAATAGGGGAATACCTGTTTATAGAGATGATAGCATTGCATCAATGCTTTGCATGTTAGATGTAGGAGCAAAAATTCCTGAAGAAATCTATGTGCTTGTTGCGGTGATTTATAGTCAGATACTAAATACCGCATCAAAAGTAAAAATAACGGATAACTTACATAATGGTAATATAAAATGAGAAAGCGAATTGAAAGGCTTAGAGAAGAAAGTGAAACATTTAAAAGAAAAACTAAATTACGAAATGCAGTAGTATTCAAGGGTATTTTGCTTTGTGTAGTTTTGTTTTATGGAGTCACATTTCTAGCAGGTGCAGTAAGTCCGGATAGCGAGGACACTTTAGACTCGTCTGATAATCAAAATAGTAGCGATGAAATAGATAACAGTAAGTATAATGATATATTTGTAAGTTCAGGTTATGTTCCGCCTTGGAATATGATACTTGTAAACGATGATAATCCAATTCCAGACGATTTTGAAGTTGAACTTGAATATGTAGGTGACGCCTTAGTAGATAAGAGAATTATCTTGTCACTATCATCAATGATAGAAGATGCAGAAAATGACGGCGTGGAGTTGAGAGTAATATCATCTTATAGAGATAAAAATGAGCAAGCTGCTCTTTTTAATAATAAGTTGAATAGCTATTTAGACGAAGGTTTAAGCCTTGAAGAAAGCACTGAGAAAACAAGTTTATACTTGCAAGAGGCTGGATTTAGTGAACATCAGACGGGCTTGGCTATAGATTTTGCAGGAAATCAAGTTAATGCGGTTTTAAATGATAATTTTGCAGAAACTAAAGAGTATGAATGGCTTATGGAAAATTCAGTAAAATATGGTTTTGTTGAAAGGTATCCAAAAGGTAAAGAGGAGATTACAGGAATACAATGGGAATCGTGGCATTTTAGGTATGTTGGAGAAGAAGCTGCGTTTGAAATGTCATCAGAAGTTCTTTGCCTTGAAGAATATTTAGTTAAATTACAATGAAAATTTGTAAAATATATGATGTTGGGATGTGGTCTGATATATGAGTAGCATTTTGACTTCCACCGGTAATGGTGAACTAGAGGTTATGGAATTTACTGTCAGTGGTAAATCCTATGGAATCAATGTTTTAAAACTCAAAGGTATTGTTCAGCTTGGAGATGTGGTAGGTATGCCGCAGACTTCAGGTGTCATAATGGGAGTTTCGAACATTCGTGAAGAAATGGTTCCAATTATAGACTTAAAGTTTGCATTAACTGGTGAGACTTCAGAAATCAAAGAAAAGGCACTTGTTCTTTTGTGTGAGTTTAATGGCACAAGTGTTGCATTTTACGTCGATGCGGTTGAAGGCATTAGAAGACTAAAATGGAGCGACATGAAAAATGATAATCTAAATGATAAGGCAAAGATTACCGTTGGTGGATTTTTGATTGACGGTAGTGTTCTTCTCATGCTAGATTTTGAAAGTATAATCATGGAAACTTCATTGGGTAAAAGCTATATTGAGCTTAAAAAAGAAGAAAAAAGTACGACTGTTTGTGCAGATAAATACATTTTATTTGCAGAGGATTCCTTGCTAATTTCTGAAAAAATTCAAGCAATTTTAAGAGATGTTGGTTACAAAAATGTTGTATACTTCACAAATGGAAAAGAAGCACAAGATTACTTAATAGCTTTAAGAGCCAGCAAAGGTGAAAACTTTACAGATCAGGCAAATATTCTTATATCAGATATTGAAATGCCTGTCATGGATGGTTATACACTTACTAAGTTTGTTAAATCTGACCCGATTCTTAAAAAGCTTCCAGTGGTTTTCTTCTCATCACTTATTTCTGATGAGTTATATCATAAAGGGCAAAAAGTCGGTGCGGATGCACAAATATGCAAACCTTCAGCAAAAGAACTTGTTGAGACTATTGAAAAATATATATTGAGGTAAGAAAATATGAATAAAATGTCGATTATAAAAGCAATTCTGGTTAGATTTATCTTTATCATTATTAGTTTCTTTATGATTCTAGGAACTGTATTGTATGTAAATGCACAAATTTCACATTATAATAATGTAACAGCTACTCTTAATTCTAGCGAAAATATGTTATATCAAGGTGAAATTTTTAGCATTGAATGGGGAATAGGGTTATATAACCATTCAGCTTACGGAGCATCATTTAGTGGTTCTACAGATTCTAGTGATTATCCGATAAAAGCACTTTCTGGTACTGAGTATGAAGCTTCAGCAGCAGCTCTTCATAATTCTTTTGTAAGTTCTATTCAAACTGATATTGATAAGATTTTTGCCGCTGGGCAACAAATTTTGTCTTTGCCGGCAGATAGTGGTGCAGAAAAACTTGATATTTATTTGAGTACAATAGCAACAACTATTACACAAATGAATGAAAAGTTGAATCAACAGGTTGCACTTATTGAAACTAATATTAATAATGTACAAGTAGCTCAAGATACTTTATCAGTAATTGCAGTGGCGATTTTTGCAGCAATACTAGTAATTTTAGTTTTAGTATGTGTGAATGTTATCATGTACGTCAATTCTCATATATCTAAACCTCTTAATAAGTTTCTTATCAGCGCAGAAAAACTTTCTAAAGGCGATTTGGACCTTGACTTCACTTATAGTACTAAAAATAAAGAAATGCATGACTTATCTCATTCTCTTGATGTTTCAACTAGTGAACTTAAAAGAATTATTGCAGGAATAAACACAGGAGTTTATGAACTAGCAAATAAGAATTTTTCTATTGATTTTAAAGTTAACTTCCCAGGAGAATTTGCTGAAATTGAAAAATCTATGGCTGCTTTAATTAAAACGATTAGAGGAACTATGGATGAAATCAGAGATTCTGCTTCGCAGGTAACTTCTGGTTCAGAGCAAGTAGCTTCAGCGGCTCAAGCTCTAGCACAAGGTGCAACACAACAGGCAAGTAGCGTAGAAGAGCTTTCAGCTACTATTGAGACCATTTCTAAACAAGTTACAAGCACTGCTGAAAATGCTAAAAAAGCAAATGAAGGCGGAGAGATTGCAAGAGAAGTTGTAACTAGAAGCACAAACGAAATGAACCAATTAATGGAAGCTATTGCTGAAATTAAGCAATCTTCAACCGATATAGGCAAGATTATTAAAACTATTGATGATATAGCATTCCAAACAAATATCCTTGCGCTTAATGCCGCTGTTGAAGCTGCTCGTGCCGGACAAGCTGGTAAAGGATTTGCGGTTGTTGCAGATGAAGTTAGAAATCTTGCTCAAAAATCTGCCGAAGCCGCTAAAAATACAACTGTTCTCATTCAGTCTTCATTAGATGCAGTTGCTAAGGGCTCAGAGCTTGCAGATAACACATATAAGGCCTTTGGTGAGGTTGAGGAAAATTCTGCACAAGTATTAGAAATTGTTGCATTAATTGCAGATGCTTCTGACGCACAGGCAAAAGCTGTCGAAGAGGTATTCGATGCAGTAAATCAAATTTCTGCTGTTGTTCAAACAAATACAGCTACAGCTGAAGAAAGTGCTGCTGCAAGCGAAGAGTTAAACGGTCAGGCAAATACGATGACTTCATTGGTTAATGAATTTAAAACGGCTTCCTCAAGTGCACGTTTACCTCTTGCGTCTACAGCGCAAGAAGAGTTCCATTCAACAAGAAAGATAAGCAATAAATATTGATTACTATCACTTTGAAAGACACAGTACTTTAGTGATAAGATACCTCCAAAGTAATTTGCGTATTTTACGCATCTACTTTGGAGGTATTATGTTGTTGAGCAAAAAAGTGTTAATCCTACTAATCTTACGTAGTTTGAAAGATTAAGGACTAACATTTTTGTTTATTCCGCTATATTTTGCGCCGACTCAAGCATGTTTTCTATGAAAATCCCATACCCACGAGTAGGGTCGTCCACAAAAACATGTGTAACAGCCCCAATTAATTTGCCGTCTTGTATAATA
>CAYJFP010000037.1:0-13341 GCA_964369415.1 uncultured Eubacteriales bacterium
AAAATATATAAAGATGGTGTGAATTTTCACACCATCTTTTGAATTATTAGATAAACTAACTAATATCCGTAAAACTCTTTTTTCTTTTTGTAAAAAATAATCGAAGCGATTATCGCAAGCAGTTCTGCCACGGGTATCGCTAGCCATACACCGTAAATTCCTAAGAAAATAGGCAGTACTAGCAGCATTATCACTATTAAAATCAAACTTCTTAAAACCGATATCGTCGCCGAAATCTTTCCGTTTGAAAAAGCTGTAAACATAGATGAAATAAATATGTTGAACCCCATGAAAAGATATGACGGCGTAAACATTAACAGTCCGATTTTAGCCATTTCAAATGTGGAACTGTCTGCCGATATAAATATCGAAACCGCCTGATTTACAAACAGAAGCGTAACTCCGATAATAATCACCGATGCCGTGCTTACGATTAAAAAACTTTGTTTCATCAGCTTTTTAAGTGCTGGTTTGTCGCCCGCACCATATTTATACGAAATCACTGGCGAAACTCCTATGGTGTAGCCAAAGTATATAGCGGTCTGAAACTGCTGAATATAAAGTATTACGCTAATAGCAGCAACGCCGGCATCTCCTGCAATATCAAGCAAAATAAAGTTGAACATAATCGTGGTTATCGACAGTGCAAGCGAGTTTACAAGCTCACTCATGCCGTTGTATATACTAAATGCAAGAAGTTTAAGATTCAGTTTCGGCTTTACAAAATGTAAATTACTCTTTTTATTAAACAAGAAATAAAAAATACCAAAAATTCCCGGTATTGCGTTTCCAATTCCTGTTGCAAGTCCAGCTCCAGCAATGCCAAAATTACAAATTTCAGGCGAAATAAAAATAAAATCAAGTATAATATTTGAAATTCCGCCCATTACACAAACGCCAAAACCTAACATAGGTTTACCAGTCGTGACAAAGAAAGACTGCGCAAAAACCTGAAAAATAACAGGTGCTGCAAATGCGCAAAGGCTTAATAAATAGTCCTTTGCATATGGATAAAGCGTGTCGCTGACTCCGAGCATTTCAAGTGTTTGCTCTGGAAACGCAAAACCCAAAACACTAAGCAAAATCCCCAAAACAGCACCTATAATATATAGCACCGTAAAAAATTGCTTACCTTCCTTCTCTCTTCCCTCTCCTAAAAATCTTGCTATAATAGCATTTCCGCCTGTCGCAAACATTAAGGAAATTGCAAGCACTATTCCAAAAAGCGGAAAGACTATATTTATCGCTGCAAGTGCGTCTTCACCGACTAAATTTGCAACAAAGACGCCGTCGATAATCGTATATGTAGACATGAAAACCATCATAAATACACTTGGAAGGGTGTAGGAAAGCAGGCTTTTCATATTAAAGTTTTTCGATAACGGATTACTCATTTTTATGCTCCTTAATCTTTTCATTAAATAGTGTTTCTGACAAAAAGTCGAGCATATCACACATTTTTTCGACTTCTGATGAGCCATATTTCTCTTCAAGCATTTTAGAAACTCTTATCTCAGTAGCCTTATCTTCTTCTGAATAATAAGATTTGTCTGGATTAATTGACAAATAAAAAATTCTCTTATCTCTTTCACTCTGGGTTCTAATTACATAGCCTTTTTTAGTAAGCTCATTAATTTTTTGCGTTACAGCTGGTCTACTCACCTTTAATAAATCTGCAATTTGTGATGATGTATACCTGTTTGGATGTGCAAGAATAATGTTAAGATATAGCGTATCGTGATAGGATAAGTCGGACCCATCCCTAGTTTTATACACTTGTTGTAATTCTGCAATGGACAAGTCGTGTCCAAATTTGTCTAAAGTTTTGATTATTCTATCATACATTTTTCTGACCTCCTGTATATATAATTATTTTTATTTAACTATTTTAACTTAACTATCTCTTTTTGTCAAGTAAAAAAGCAGGCTTAAAAATTTAAGCCTGCAAAAATTTTAGAATTAACTTTTATTTAAACATTTTTGATTTAATAAATATAAATGCAACTACCGAAACAATTACCACCGAGAAAAGAATAATAAATATAAACGAATACGGTTCTTGCGAAAATGGAAGTGCCTGTGAGTTAAGGTTCATTCCATAGGCACTGAATATCATGGTCGGTATGGATAAAACAATCGTCACTATCGCCAAAATCTTCATAACCCTGTTTAGGTTATTCGAAATAAGTGAGGCAAACGCATCCATAGTCCCGTTTAGGATTCCACTATATATATTGGCCATTTCTATAGCCTGTCTATTTTCTATCATGGTGTCTTCAAGTAATTCCTCATCCTCTGGATATTTTTTTATCGACTCAGTTTTCATCAACTTTTCAAGGACTACATCGTTTCCTTTTAGCGAAGCTGAGAAGTAAACAAGGCTCTTTTGGAGTTCCACAAGCTGAATAAGTTCTTTATTCTGTGTGGAATGATGAAGCCTTTTTTCGATAATTTCACTCTTTTTATCAATACTTCTAAGATACTGAAGAAATAGTGAAGCGTTTCTATAAAGAATTTGAAGTATAAATCTCGTTTTCATTTTCGTGAAAAAACCTTTGATTCTGCTGTCTTCAAACCTGTTAAAAACCTGAACATCTTCGGTACAAATAGTAAGAATATGCGATTTTGTAATGAAAATAGCTATCGGAATCGTGGCGTAAGTTTGCTTTCCATGTTTTTCCTCTGAAACAGGTGTATCAACAATAATCATTGTGTAATCGTCTTCAGTTTGAATACGAGAGCGCTCCTCTTCGTCCAAAGATTCATTAAGCGCATCAAGTTCAATTCCAGTTTTTTGATGTATTTCAAAAATTTCTTCTTCTGTCGGGTCAATAAGATTTATCCAACAATTATTCGCAATTTCAGATATCTCCTGAGTTTTTCCCGACTCGGCGTAATAGTATTTTATCATATAATCTCCTTTCACTTTCAAAGAAAAGAGGATATCGTATCATTTATAACGAGAAAACCTCTTTCCACTTTTAAATTTTCGACTTCCGTCAGAAGCTTCCACGTTATCACACTCCTTAAACATATATAATAATTTTAGTATGCAATGTAAAATATGTCAAGAAAAAAGAATGTAAAGTTTGAGATAAATTTACAAATTTGTTCAAGTTTTCTTCATTGACGCAACGCATTTAAAGCTATATAATCTTAATAAGTTTAATCTTATACGCTTGTCTACTTTTATTAAAGACTTTTATATAATTAATTGACTTATTAAAACACATATGATAGAATCAACACATGCAAATTAACAGTAAATATGGAGGGATTTATAATGCTTTTATGCCCATCTATGATGTGCGCAAACTATGATAATTTAAAGTCCGAAATAATAGCTTTAAGTGAAGCTGGCTCAGACATTTTCCATGTAGATATTATGGACGGCAGTTTTGTCCCAAACTATGCTATGGGACTTGAAGACATTAAATGTATCAAGAGAAATACAGATAAACCTGTCGATGTGCATTTAATGGTTAATAATCCTTCTGAAGTGCTTGATATTTTCATAGACGCCGGAGCAGATATTGTGTATGTTCATCCTGAAACTGATGTACACATAGCAAAAACGCTTTTGGCGATTAGAGAAAAGGGTAAAAAATCTGGAATCGCTATTAATCCTGGCACATCCATTTCTACAGTAGAATGCATTTTGCCACTTTGCGATTACATACTTGTCATGACTGTAAATCCAGGCTTTGCTGGCCAAAAATATTTAGATTTTGTCGATGAAAAAATTGAAAAATTGGTAGAGCTTAAATATAAATACAGCTATAAAATCATGATTGACGGTGCATGTAGTCCACAGGTAATATCTGAAAAAAGCAAAAAAGGTGTAGAGGGTTTTGTACTTGGAACAAGTGCACTGTTTAATAAAGGCAGAGATTATAAAGATTTAATGCACGAGCTAAGGGCATTATAAAGGAGAAAAACATGAAAATAGCTATAGGAAACGACCATGTTGCGGTCGAAATGAAAAACGAAATTAAAGAATACCTTGAAGCTAAAGGCTTCGAAATAATTAACATAGGAACCGATAGTGGTGAGAGATTTAACTATCCTGTATCTGCTCTTAAGGTTTCGGACATGGTGGTAAATAAGGAAGTAGATTTAGGAATTTTAATTTGCGGAACTGGCGTTGGAATCTCTCTTGCTGCAAACAAAGTTAAAGGTATTAGAGCATGTGTTTGTTCCGACCCTTATACCGCAAAACTCAGCCGTGAACACAATGACACAAACATTTTGTGCTTTGGTGCTAGAGTTATTGGAATCGAAACCGCAAAAATGATAACTGATGAATGGCTTAATGCTACTTTTGAAGGTGGAAGACATCAAGATAGAGTAGACATGATTATGAACATCGAAAAAACAGGTACGATTTAAAAATTTAATATAATTAATAATTGAAAGGCAGGTGAAGGATTGTTATTTAAAATTAATTAATAACAATCTGTATTTAATGGACAAAAAAATGTTTCCTAGAACCGACATCGGTGGTCAATCCGTATCTAGAATTTTTATGGGTACCAACTGGCTTTTAGGTTGGAGCCACACAAGTCCGTCCGCTGACAAGATGATTACCGACAGATATCCCACAAAAGAGAGCTTTTTACCTATGTTTCAAGCGTATTTGGATCATGGAATCGACACGCTTATTGGACCTGTTAGCCAAAACGATGCAATTCTTCCTGCCATTCAGTATGCACAAGAAAAATTAGGCAAGGAAATCATCATTGTTGATACACCATGGCTAAACGTTGAAAACACGAAAGAAGGCAGAGCTGAAGCCGAAAAGCAAATTAAAAGAAGTGCTGAAATCGGCTCTAAATTCTGTCTTATGCATCAAACAAGAGTTGAACAAATCATGAATATGCTTGATGAAAAACTCGATAGAATTGATGATTACACAAAAATGATTAGGGACTGCGGCATGATTCCAGGTCTTGGTTCTCACTCGCCTGAAATCATTCAGTATTGTGACAAAAACGGCCACGATATCGAGACCTATGTTCAAATTGTAAATCCTGTCGGATTTTTGATGAGACTTGAAATTGAAATCGCAACCGCTGCAATTCAAAGAGCTAAAAAACCTGTTATCGCAATCAAGGCAATGGCCGCCGGAAGAGTCTCACCTTATGTAGGACTTACCTTTACATGGAATGCTATTAGAAACAAAGATGTAATGGCAATAGGCGCTTTCACTCCTCAAGAAGTCCACGAAGACGTCGAACTTTCTCTAGCCGCACTTGAAGGAAGATATCCAGATTTTCTTCTAGGCGACGAAAAAATTGGCCAAGCAAACGACGACAATCAAAGAATTTAATGTAAAAGTTTAATCTAGCAATCAAACACCCCAACCAAATTCAGTGAATTTGGTTGGGGTGTTCCTTTTTCAATTATTTATTATCCTAAAAATATTTAATTCACACTAAAAAACAAGGCAGAAATGCTTTATGCACTTCTGCCCTATCATCAAAATTTATTCAAAATTAGAACTTAGGTAATTTTGCAATACTTTTTGCAATGTCTTCATCTGTTGGGATATAATCGCTCATCTCACCATCGTTAAATTTTTGGTAAGCTGTCATATCAAAATATCCTGTTCCTGTAAGACCGAATACTATTGTTTTTTCCTCGCCTGTCTCTTTGCATTTTAGCGCTTCGTCGATGGCAACTCTAATAGCATGGCTGCTTTCAGGAGCTGGAAGTATACCCTCAACTCTTGCAAACATTTGTGCCGCTTCAAACACTTCGGTTTGGCCTACGGACACAGCCTCCATCAATCCTTGTTCATAAAGCTCGGATAAAGTCGAACTCATTCCGTGGTATCTAAGTCCACCTGCATGGTTTGCAGAAGGGATAAACGAACTGCCTAGAGTGTACATTTTTGAAAGAGGACACACCATTCCTGTATCGCAGAAGTCGTATGCATATGTTCCTCTTGTAAAGCTTGGGCAAGATTTTGGCTCAACCGCAATAAATCTATAGTCTTTTTCGCCTTTTAACTTTTCGCCCATAAACGGAGAAATAAGTCCACCAAGGTTAGACCCGCCACCTGCACAACCAATGATGATATCAGGTGTTATGCCGTATTTATCAAGGGCAATTTTAGTTTCAAGTCCTATTACTGATTGATGAAGTAAAACTTGATTTAAAACACTTCCTAAAACATATCTATATCCTTCGCTCTTAACAGCTACTTCAACAGCCTCAGAAATCGCACAACCAAGACTTCCTGTTGTTCCTGGGAATTCTTCTAAGATTTTTTTACCTACTTCTGTATCCATAGAAGGAGATGGTGTAACATTTGCACCATAGGTTCTCATGACTTCTCTTCTAAACGGTTTTTGCTCATAGCTTACTTTAACCATATACACTTTGCAGTCAAGGTCAAAATATGAACAAGCCATAGAAAGAGCTGTCCCCCATTGTCCGGCACCTGTTTCAGTTGTGACGCCTTTTAAGCCTTGTTTTTTCGCATAATACGCTTGTGCCACCGCTGAATTAAGCTTATGGCTACCACTTGTGTTGTTTCCTTCAAATTTGTAGTAAATTTTTGCCGGTGTTCCAAGTTTTTTCTCAAGGCAATACGCTCTTACTAATGGAGACGGTCTAAACATTTTGTAAAAAGAAACGATTTCTTCAGGAATATCAAAATATGCTGTTGTATCGTCTAGCTCTTGCTGTACTAGTTCTTTACAGAAAATAGCTTCCATTTCCTCCGCTTTTAGTGGCTCATGCGTTCCCGGATGTAAAAGCGGCTCTGGCTTTTTCTTCATGTCGGCTCTTACATTATACCATTGTTTTGGCATCTCGTTTTCAGTTAAATAAATTTTATAAGGTATCTCACTCATAGTTTTTTCATCCTTTCGGCAACAATTTTTTCGGAATAAATATAAAAAGCTTCACAATTATCCCTTAACATTCAAGGGACAAAAGCAAAGCTTCTGCGGTACCACCCTAATTCGCCATTCGGCGCACTCATGATATACTAGCATATATCTGCTCTTTTTACGGTGAGCTTCCGTCGCCCCTACTAAGAAAAATCCCTTTCGGTTTGCCCTCATAAGTCCATTCCTTTATAGCTTTGCTACCCCGATCGCACCATCCGAGACTCTCTGCAAACAAACATATAAACTACTACTCTTACTCCACGGTTTTTGATTTGTAAAGATTTTAACATACCACTGTATATTTGTCAAGAATTAGTTTCTTCTTGAATTTTCTTTCTCATCTTAGCCTTGTAAATAAGCTGGTCAACGATTACCAAAACTGCACCTGAAACAACCACTAGATAATAGGTTAAAAACCTCCAAATCATCATAGCGCCATACAGTTGCTCCTCTGTAAAAAATCTTCCTATCATTGCAGAAAAACCAAACTCCTGTGCCCCAGAAGCTCCTGGAAGTGGCACAAAACTTACACTGCACTGCAAAATTGTTTGCATAGCTGTCATCTCTGTAAACGAAACGCCCATATTTCCCATAGATGCAAAAACAAAGTATAACACACCCATTTGGAAAATAACCTGAGGAATAGTAAGTAAAACCGAGACTAATACAGAAAGCTTATTGTCGATAAATCTTTGAGTATAGTTAGTAAAATCTTCCCTAAATTTTTCTACATGGGCTATATATTTTTCTTTTTTCTTAATAAATTTAATCTTATTTATTAGTTTTACAACAAAATTACAACCTTTATTAAGTATCTTCTTTGAAAAAACAAGCGGAACCAAAACTATCCATATACAGTTTATGCCAAGTCCAAGGTAGATAAACGGAATTATCTCAGGTGTATTTTGACTTATCGAATCATACATAAAAATAAATGATATTACCGTCATTAGCACAAGTACAACTTGATATGAGAAAAACTTGATAAAAAGTGCAGCAACCGAACTTCCCGCACTTATCCCTTTATCACGGCTTAAATAAAGCACCTGTGCCGGCTGTCCACCTGTTGCACTGGGCGTGATATACGAATAATAAAGCCCTATAATCCCAACTTTTACAGTTGACATAACAGTGGCATTTTCCTCTTTGAGCACCCTTAACAAGTACCAAACTATAAACCCTTCCATAAATAAAAAGGCAATTAAAACTACAACCGCAATGGCCATTTCAGTCCATGACAATGTAGAAATTGTAGCAAGAACATTACCTATTTGATTGTTCGCTAAGACTATTGCTCCTATCGCAACCACGGTAGCTACTAAATAAATGGTACTCCATGGTATTTTTTTCTTTTCTTTCACATTTTCATCCTTTAACTATTTTTTTTCATTTTACCACTTTTAACAATGGAAATCAAGTTAATTCATTACACACTTTATTTTGTTTTAAATAATATTATTTTTTTATTTTGGTAAAATAGTCATTGACAAACAATTAAATAATTGATAGAATAAGTTCGTACAGTTCTAAACAATACAGAACTAAACATTTTAACACTGTACTAAATAAGTGAGGTGAAATACATGCAAGAAGAAAACTATTCCCCAGATAGTCTATTTAAATCTTTTTTCAGAATAAAGCATCAACTTCCGTCTTTAATAAATCAACACGGCCTTAACTTTAATGAATTTATAGCTCTTCAAATTATTTCAAAACACCCTAAAGGTGAAGACATAAACCTAAACACCTTTATAGAACCTTTGCACATAAACAAATCTGCCGTATCGCAAATGATTCGTTCACTTGAAAACCGTGGTTACATCACAAGAATGCAAAGCGAACACGACAGGCGAAAAATCACTTTAGATACCACTGAAAAGACTCATAATATAATTAAAGATTTAGAAGATTACCACGTTAAAATGTCTCAAAAAATTTATGACCAAATGGGAAAAGAGAAATTTGAAAATCTAATTGTATTATTAACCGAACTCGGTGATATTATATCAATCTATAAAAATGAACTAGAAGAAAGGGGATAAATATTTAATGAAGTATATTATTCGTTATACCAAGCCGTTTTTTGTATCAGTAATAATCATAATCGGTTTACTATTTGTTCAGGCAATTTGTGAGCTTAATCTTCCAAATTACATGTCTGAAATCGTAAACGTTGGAATACAACAAAGCGGTATTGAAAACAGCACACCTGATGCCATAAGCGAAGAGGGTTTTGACTTTATCACGATGTTTATGAGTGAAGAGGACAAAGAAACCACCGCTAATAGTTACACAAAGGAAAATGGAGATAGTCTTACTGAAGAATATCCTTCAGCTTCAGGCAAAAACATCTACATCAAAAATGAAGACGCCGACACCGAAAATTTAGACAACATTTTTTCCTATGCTTCTTTTGCTATGATTAACACTCTTAGCGCTGTCAGTGATAGCTCTTTAGAGATGAATGAAGAATCTATGGCTAATTTTTCTATGTTAGATTTATACGAGCTAAAAGATTTCTTCTTAAGCTTAACCGATACCACTATAAGTGACGAAATAGAAAAAGCTAAAGCCGCCGACCCTATGCTTACTTCTCAAACTTCTATCTTGATTACATCTTCTTTTTATGAAGAACTCGGTATAGATTTAAACGAAAAGCGTTCTGATTACATCATCAATGTCGGTGTTCTTATGCTTATAATTGCCGTTTTAGGCGGAATCGCAACCGTTTCTGTAAGCTTTTTCTCGGCAAGAGTATCCTCAGGAGTTGCGACAAATTTACGCTCTCAAATCTTCTCAAAAATCAACTCGTTTTCAAGTGAAGAATACGACAGATTCTCAACTTCTTCACTCATAACACGTTCAACCAACGACATCACGCAAATTCAAATGGTTCTGATGATGGGTTTAAGATTTTTATTTTATTCGCCAATTATGATTATCGGCGGAATATTCATGGCACTCACAAACTCGGTGTCCATGGTATGGGTAATCGCACTAGCTGGCATAGTCATGCTCGGATTTTTAATGATAATCTTCGCCTCGGTTCTTCCTAAATTTAAAATCATCCAAAAGTTAATCGACAAAATAAACTTGGTTTCAAGAGAAACTTTAAACGGTTTAATGGTTATAAAAGCATTTGGAACCGAAAAGTTTGAAAAAGAGAGATTTGAAAAGGCAAACACCGATTTTGCAAAAACTAATCTATTCATCAACAAGGCAATGTCATTCATGTTCCCTATAATCATGTTAATCATGAACGCTACCACAATTTTAATCGTTTGGGTCGGCTCTGACCAAGTTGCTAATTCAGGAATGATGGTCGGTGACATAATGGCATATATCCAGTACGCAATGCAAATTATCATGAGCTTTTTAATGATTACCATGGTGTTCGTATTCCTTCCAAGGGCTATAGTTTCTGCTACAAGAATTGCAGAGGTGCTCGATACCACCCCAAGCATAAGCGACCCATTAAATCCGACCGAGCCTAAAAAGGAAAGCCGAGGCGTTGTCGAATTTAAAAATGTCAGCTTTAAATATTTAGGTGCAGACGAAAGTGCTGTTGAAAACATCAGCTTTATCGCTTCGCCGGGTAAGACCACTGCATTCATCGGTGCAACAGGCTCTGGCAAGTCCACCCTTGTAAATCTTATTCCTAGATTTTATGACGCAACTGACGGCGAAGTAATCGTCAGCGGCGTAAATGTCAAAAACATGACTCAGCATGCTCTTCACGAGGAAATAGGATATGTACCGCAAAAAAGCGTTCTAATGAGTGGAACTATCGAAAGCAACATTAAATTCGGAAACATGGAAGCAGATGAAACGACTCTTGAAAAAGCTGCAGAAATATCACAAGCTAAAAGCTTTATCGAAAGCAAAGACCTTAAGTATCAGTCTCACATTTCCCAAGCGGGAAGCAATGTTTCCGGTGGACAAAGACAACGACTTTCTATCGCAAGGGCACTTGCAACAAATGCGAATATCTTTATTTTTGACGATAGCTTTTCGGCTCTTGACTATAAAACTGATGCCGAGCTTAGAAAATCACTTAAGGAAAACACCGCCGACGCAACTGTTATCATCGTTGCACAGCGTGTTAGCACTATATTGAACGCCGATACTATCCACGTCATGGAAAACGGCAGAATCATCGGCACTGGAACTCATAAAGAGCTCTTAAAATCTTGCGAAGCCTACTACGAAATCGCTTCAACACAGCTTTCAAAGGAGGAACTTGAAAATGAGTAATCAAAACGAACAACAAAACAAAAATAATCCTCCACGTCCAGGAAGAGGTGGTGGACAAGGCATGGGACCTGGCGCAGGTTTTAGCGGGGAAAAGGCAAAAGACCTAAAAGGAACCATGAAAAAACTCATAAAATACCTTGGCAGATATAAAATCGCCATATTAGTTGTATTTGTTTTCGCAGTAGGCTCTACCATTTTTTCAATTATTGGGCCTAAAATTCTAGGTGAAGCCACTACAGAACTTTTTGAAGGCTTAATGAGGGAAATTGGCGGAGATACCTTCGGAATCGACTTTACGGCAATAGCAAATATCCTCTTAACCTTACTGATCATCTATCTTTTAAGCGCACTTTTTTCACTGGTTCAAGGTATTATAATGGCTAAAATCTCAAACAATGTGTCTCTAAAACTTCGAAGAGATTTAAACGAAAAAGTTCACAAACTTCCTTTTTCTTATTATGACACCACCACAAACGGCGATGTTTTATCGAGAATTACAACAGATGTAGACTCTATAAATCAGGGACTTAACCAAAGTATAACACAGCTAATCACTTCTGTAGTGTCCATCATCGGTATTTTGGTTATGATGTTCTCAATCAGCTGGGAAATGACTCTTATCGCACTTGTCAGCTTACCTCTTTCACTTTTGGTAGTATCATTCATAGTTAAACGCTCTCAAAAATATTTTAAATCACAGCAAAAATATCTAGGAGTTGTTAACAGCATTGCAGAAGAAAATTACAGCTGTCACACCGTGGTTAAAGCCTTTAACGGCGAGAAAAAAGCCCTAGATGAATTTGAAAAAGAAAATAAAATTCTCTATAAATCTTCTTGGAAGGCAAACTTTCTTTCAGGCCTCATGATGCCAATCATTATGGCAATCGGTAACTTTAGTTATGTAGTCGTATGTATTGTAGGTGGATATTTTGCAGGTGCTGGTACACTTACTGTTGGTAATATTCAAGCTTTCATCCAATATATGAGAAGTTTTAACCAGCCAATAGCACAGCTTTCACAGCTTTCGAGTATTATACAGCAAACCATGGCGGCTTCTGAAAGAGTTTTTAATTTCTTAGATGCAAAAAATGAACCTGAAACAGGTAAAGACGCATTGAATGTATCATTAAGTGAAAACGATAACAAAGCAAATTCTGTAAAAGTCACAGGCACTGTAAGCTTTGAAAACGTAAATTTCGGCTATAACAGTTCAAAAATTATCATTAACAATTTCTCGACAACTGTTAAACCAGGTCAAAAAATAGCTATAGTAGGCCCTACCGGCGCTGGAAAGAGCACTATTATCAAATTACTCATGAGATTTTACGATGTCAATTCTGGTAAAATTTGTCTTGACGGACACGACATCAGAGATTTTGACAGAGAAGAACTTCGTTCAGCCTTTGGAATGGTTTTGCAAGAAACTTGGCTGTTTAACGGCACTATTGGTGAGAATCTTAGATACGGAAAGCTTGATTCGAGCGATGATGAAGTAGTAGCCGCCGCAAAAACCGCTCAGGCGCATAACTTTATCAAAACACTTCCGGGCGGCTATGACATGGTGCTAAACGAAGAAGCTAGCAACGTATCACAAGGTCAAAAACAGCTGTTAACCATAGCAAGAGCAATCCTAGCCGATCCCAAAATCCTAATTTTAGACGAAGCCACAAGCTCTGTCGATACAAGAACCGAAGTATTGATTCAAAAAGCAATGGACAACTTGATGAAAGGCAGAACAAGCTTCATCATAGCACACAGACTTTCAACTATTAAAAACGCCGATATAATCCTAGTCATGAAAGACGGCGATATAATCGAGCAAGGTTCACACGATGAACTACTAAAACAAGAAGGCTTCTATGCAAATCTATACTATAGCCAGTTTGTAAAGACAGTTTAATTAACGATAAATACCTACTAATCTTAGAATCATCTCTTAGGCTAGTAGGTATTAATATCTTATTTCGCACTTTTTGAGCAATCATCACGTTTTCAGTTCGACTTTCCCCCTACCTCTATTTTACTTTTTAATGATTTTACAAAAAAACTGCATTAAACATTGACAAACAAAACTTAATGCAGTAAAATTAAACAGCAGAAAACACGCCCTCTTAGTAAAATGGATATAATAAACCCCTCCTAAGGTTACGTTGTAACTAACCCCTCAGCTCTCAAGGTATTAGTCAAA
>CAYJFP010000038.1:0-13291 GCA_964369415.1 uncultured Eubacteriales bacterium
GTCGTCCACAAAAACATGTGTAACAGCCCCAATTAATTTGCCGTCTTGTATAATAGGCGAACCTGACATTCCTTGTATTATTCCACCTGTTACTTCTAATAATTCTTCATCAGTAATCTTAATAACAAAATTCTTTATGAGCTTATTCTTATCATTATCAATACTTTCAATTTCAGCTGAATAATATTCACTTGTTCCATTATTTATGGTTGTAAGAATCCAGGCAGAGCCAATTTCTACTTCGCTTTTTAGTGCAATAGGAATAGCCTCTTCTTCAGGAATAAAATTTAAAGATCCGTAAATTCCAGTTTCGTTATTATTATAAAGTATACCTAAGCTTATTTCATCATTAAAATATCCGCTAATTTTTCCCGGTGTTCCAGATGTGCCTTTATCAATATGACTAATAGTCACAGAGCTTGGTTCACCGTTTTTTAGTATCATTAACTCTCCCGTGTCAATATCACAAATGCCATGACCTAAACCTCCAAAATCACCTGTTACAGGGTTGTAATAGGTTAAAGTTCCAATTCCAGCGGCACTGTCTCTAATCCACATTCCAAAACGGAAGTATTCACCATCATAAACAGGTTTTATTATTGTATGAAAAATTTGATCATTTCTTTTGACTTCAAGAGTTATGGTTTGCTCTAAGTTTTCTGAAATTAAAGTGCTTAAATGAGAATTATTTTCAATAATAGTTCCATTAATAGAAACAATATAATCGCCAGGGTTAATACCAGCATCTTTAGCAGGACAACTTACCATGCCATCTACTGTTATTTCTTGTAAAGATGTAACAATAACTCCATCAGTATACAATTTTATTCCGAAAATATCACCAAGTGGAACCAACGAAATATCAGATAAATTTGTAGGCGTTGTATTCACTGCATGATACTCAGTCGTGTTAGAATAATTTTCATTCTTATTAAAGAGCGATGCTTCCTTAATTTCTACAGACTCATAGACACCAGTAAAAAAAGAATAGCAAAGTGCGGTACAAATAATAGTGAGAGAAAAGCTTAATAATATTGCAGATAGAAATTTGTATTTTAAGTTTGAATCATTTTTCATACTATACCTCTTTTCAGGTTTAGTATTAATTTGCCACGATAATAAGTAATTATTTTGCCAAAAAATACAAATTCAATATTCAATTATATAAAGATACATTTTTAATGAAAAATATTGCAGTTAATAATAATTAATGATATAATAGAGCATATGTACTTATAAATTGAGAGGTGTATTAATATGAAAGTTTTGATTACAACAGATACCTATATGCCGACTGTAAACGGAGTTGTCATTTCTTTAGTGAATTTAAAAAACTACCTTGAAGAGAGAGGTAATGAAGTTAAAATCTTGACGCTTTCACAGACAACGAAGTCATATGTTGACGGTGAAGTAACGTATATCGCATCACTTCCAGCCAATAAAATATATGAAAATGTCAGAATTGGACTTAAATTTAGTGGGCATTCAAGTAAATATATTGCGGATATAGTAAAATGGTGCCCTGATGTAGTACATTCACAATCAGAATTTTCTACTTATATAATGGCTAAAAAAATAGCGCATAAGGTAAAAGCGCCATTACTTCATACTTATCATACGATGTATGATGAATATACTCATTATTTTTTTCCAAGCAAGAGAATAGGAAAAGCTTTTGTTTCTAATATGGTAAAATCTTTAATGAAAAAAACAAGCGTTGTTATTGCACCTACCGAAAAGGTTAAGGAAAAATTAATTGAATATGGCGTGAAAAATGAAATTATGGTAGTTCCTACTGGTATTGATACAGATAAATTTATGTCTATTCCAGATTCTGAAAATTGGGTCAAAAATAAAAAGTCTGAACTTGGTATAAAAGAAAGTCAAAAGGTTTTACTTTTTGTTGGAAGGATTGGTGTTGAAAAGAATATTGATGAGATAATCAATTATTTAAAATCATATAATTCGCCTGAAATTGTATTTGTAATTGTTGGGGGAGGCCCACATAAAAAAGAACTTGAAGAACTTGTACATGAAAATAATTTAGATAGTGAGATTATTTTTACAGGAATGGTTTCACCTGAACAAGTTCCGCTTTATTATAAATTAGGTGACATATTTGTTTCAGCATCTACTAGCGAAACACAGGGATTAACCTATATTGAGGCCATGTCTTCGGGGCTTCCTTTGCTTTGTAAGAAAGATAAGTGCCTTGACGGTGTGCTTGAAGAAGGAATTAACGGATGGTTTTTTGAGAATGAAGAAGAATTTCTTTCAAAATTAAAACTTTATGTTCACGATGAAGAATATGAAACTGAAATCAAAAAAAATGTAATAGAGCGTGCAGATAAATTCTCTGCAAGAACATTTGCAGAGAATGCAGAAAAGGTATATGTCGAAGCTGAGAGAATTTATTCTGAATTGATAGGTGAATAACTTATTTTACAGCTGATATAAAGTCCACATAGTCACTTCCAAGGACTATACCACGCAAATTGGGCGAAAAACCATAATAGGAATAGCCTTTAAAAATTGGATAGAAAATATAATTTTCGTGTAAATATTTTTCCATGTCATGGAAAGCATAGATGTCGGTTCCGTAGCTTCTAATTAAACTGTCGTATTCTAAAGAGTTTAAAAGCATGGGGACCGACGTACTTTCAAAATTCTTTAAAAATGAATTTGGGCTGTCGCTCAAAGCACTTACGGTATAAATTGCTATTTCATAATTTCCATTTGAAATTCGGGTGTTAAAGTCATTTTCAGTAAGAGGTTCAATATTGAAATAGCTTTCAAGCGACTTATTCCAACTTGAAATTAGCTCATTGGCAAGAGATTTAGAAACTTCATCATCCTGACAAATAATGGTAAGGCTTGGAGCATCAGTTAAATTCAGTTTATCTAAAACAGTTTCTAAATTTTCTTTAACAGAATAATCCTCTAATGGAAGCTCAGAAGTTTGCATGAAATTTCTGTAATTTTCACCATTCCAAACAATATTGTCGGGAATGATATATTCTGTGGAGAATAGATCGTCTGGTAAAGCTGAAATCAAACTCTCTCTGTTGATTGTTTTTACAAATATTTCTCTTAAATCTTTGTTTTTTAATATTTCAGACTGAGAATTAAACAATATTCCAACTGTTTGATTTTGAATTGACGAAACATTTATTCCGCTACTTGCAGCCAAAACAGAGGATGAATAATCTAAAGGAAGAATGTCAACCTCATAATTTTTTAGGGATTCTGTTGGGTTTTCGGTTATTTCGGTTTCCCAGTTTGAGACATAAATAATCTCAGCAGGTTTTACAATTTCTTCACCCTTGTAGCTTGATGATTTTTCGAGTGTAATCGAATCAGAAAAGCTTCCCGATGTAGTGAAAGTAAATGGTCCGTTTGTTAGTAAATATCTAGCTTCAAGCCCGTATCTTCCGTTAGTTTCAAGAAAAAAATCACGATTACATGGCATAAAATGGGGACCTGTGGTTAAATTAACAAAGCCTTGGTAACTTCTCTCAAGCTCGATATAAAGTGTTTTTTCATCTATTGCAGTTACACCAAGAGAAGTTATATCAAGTTCACCAGAATTAACTTTTTCGGCGTTTTTAATTATAAAGACATCATCAAGATTTGTTGCTTTTGTCTGTGGATCGACAACTCTTCTAAGCGCAAAAACAAAGTCGTTTGCAGTAATTGACTCGCCGTTACTCCAAGTAGCATCACTTCTCAAGTGAAAAGTAAAAGCAGTGTAGTCACTGTTGCTTTCGTAGCTTGTCGCCACTCCTGGGGTTATTTCACCGTCTGAATCAATTCTACAAAGACCTTCAAAAATAGAAGAAATAACACTTGAAGCACTTGAGCCTATTGCGGTTTGTGGATCAAGTGAAGTGACTTCACTTTCAATATAATATGTGAAAGATTGTCCACTGCTAAAACAAGCTGTGAGTGACAATAAAATAATAAAATTAAGTAAAAAAACTAACTTTTTCAAGATATCCTCCAAACAAAAAATAATATTAAAGGGGTGAAGGGATTAAATCCCGTATTTATGCACGAAATGAAAAGAAAAGATAGAGAAATAAACGATTTATCTATAATAAAAGAACTAATTGATACAAACACCGTAATGAGAGTTGCCTTTTCTGATGAAAATATACCGTATATAATACCAATGAATTATGGATATAAATTTGAGGGGGAAAAGCTTACATTCTATTTTCACTCTGCAAAAGAAGGGCAAAAATTCAATATTATGGAAAAAAATAATATTGTATGCTTTGAAATCGATTGCGATCATAGACTGGTTGAAGGCAAAACTGCCTGTCAATACACTTTTGAATTTTCAAGTGTTGTAGGGGTAGGAAAATCGTATATAGTGGATACATTTGAAGAGAAAAATGAAGCTATGAAAAATATCATGATGCATATTAGTAAAAAGGATTTTGATTTTTCAGAAAAACTCTTAAATGTTATAAAAATTTGGAAAATTGAAGTAGATGAGTTTAAAGGGAAAAGACGAATGATGCCTAAAATTTAGTCCTTTTCATTATAAACTACGAGTTGGGGGAAAGGAATTGTAACATTGTTTTTATCAAATTCTTTTTTAACTGCCTCTTGCATATAATGATACACGTCCCAGTAAAAATCTGATTCTACCCAAATTTTTGCAACAATTTCAACAGAACTATCCTTATGAAGTCCAACAGCAATTATAGGTTCTGGATCCATAATAACTTTATCACAGTTTTTAACCAAATCTGTGATAATTTTTTTAGGAATCTCTGTGTCAATATCATAAGATACGCTGTAAGAAAGGTCGAGTCTTCTTGACTTTTGAGAAGTAAAGTTTACAACAATATCAGAAGTTAGCAAAGAATTAGGGATGATAACCTCTTTATTATCAGGTGTGATAAGTGTAGTGTTAAGAACAGTTATTTTTTTTACACTTCCTGAAAAAGTATCTACAGAAAGAAAATCATCAACTTTAAATGGTTTAGAAAAAATTAACAGCATACCACTTACGAAGTTTGATAAGCTTCCTTGAAGAGCAAAGCTTGCTGTAAGCCCAGCGGCACCGAGAGCTGCAAATAAAGCGGTAAATTCTATGCCGATATTCCCTATAGACAAAATAATGATTACTACTATTAAAATAACATTTAAAACAGAACATATAAAACCTGCTGGTGCAGCTTCAACTTCATGTTTTTCTAAAGTTTTTTTCAGTAGCTTAATTACTAGCTTTTTTAGTTGAAATCCAACAATTAATATAACTATCGAGATTGCCAAATCAGCAAGGAAAGTTAGCAAAAATGTAAATAGATTGGTTAAAATAGTTTGAAAATCAATATTCATAATTAAACTCCATTTCGGTGTATTTGTTATAATTATTTCTTAAATGATATTAAAAATAATTATATAATTCATATTTTTTACTACATTTTATATATAATAACACATTTTTTTTGAAATTTACATAAAAAAATAAAAATTTTTGTTTTTTTATAAATAAATCTATGTTATAATTTATTTTAAGGTTAAAAATTTCGTTTTTTAGCAGGAGGTATCATTTTGGATAATTCGGTAAATAACAGTATAAGTCAAAGAAATGTTTGCTATGCAATGATTAGAGGGTTTGAAAGTGAGGATGGACTTACTTCAGATTTGTGCAGCATTAGAAAACAGTTTTTTCTTGGCGGAAAAATAAAGAGAGTTATTAATTCTAAAGCTGTATATATGGGCTATAATGCTTCTGTCAAGGCGAAAATAACAACAAAAAGTTTTACTTTTAAGAAAAAGCTTCCGTCGGTTATAATAGAAGAAATATATAGAATAGATAAGAATTTTGTTGCTGTTAAAAGAGATATTAATGGCTATATTTCTTCAAAAATTTACTATGATTTAACTTTGAACTGGATAGAGACAAAATATTTTGATCCTGATGATTATGTTTATGCTACTCATATCATTAAACCTGTTGAGGGTAAAAATGAAATTGAATTATCAATTTTTGACAGAGAAGTAGAAAAATATCTTGGTCTTAGAACTTTATATCCAAATGAATATGATAAATCGAATAAAAATGAAATTTTAAATAAGTTCAATGATGAAGAGTATTTAGTTTTTGTTGAGTTTGATAATGCTTCATTTATTTATTCTTCAAAAATTCTTAGCGAAGATGATTTAAAAGACATTTCTAAAAATGAACTTGAAAAAGAAGAGAAAATTTCTCAAGTGGAAGAAACTAAGGATGAAGAGTATAACTATGTGTTTGAAAGCATAGATGAAAAGGTAAAAACTACTGATATGGTTGGCACTGAAGTCGATTCTGAAATTGCAATGCTAATTGTACCGACTGATGAGATTGAAGTAGTAGTTAGTAAAAATCAAGATGAAAGTTTAGAAAATGCTCAAGACAAAGAGATTGAAGCACTTGATGTTGAGCCATTAGATATACAAGAGCAACAAATGCAAGAAGAAACACCTCTTGTTGATAATGATGAAAAAGATAAGCAATCTTTAGAAACGACAGAAGAGGAAATATTAGAAGAAAAAACTCTTATCGAAGAAAAAGAAGAGTTTATAGAAAAAGTGATGGAGTCTGTTCCACTGGTATCTGAGAAGAGTGAAGAGACGATTGAATCTGAAAATCAGTTAGATTTAAACGAAAATGTAATTGATACTATCAGTGAATTAAAAGAAGAATCGGTGCAAAGTACTAAGGATAAAGGCGTAATTAAAATTCTTGAAAACATGTCCGATATTGAAAAAAATTCTACCTCTCAAAGAGTTAAGTACAGTTTCAAGAAGCATATGAATTTAGATAATCACATAAATTATACAGGTACTATGTACTGTGGAAATTATGAGGGAAGAGGAAGAACCGAACAAAAAAATGGGCTGACAATTTATGACGGAATGTTTTCTGACGGTAAAAAGCACGGATTTGGTAGTTTTTACTCGAAAGATGGAAAATTAAAGTATTCTGGTTACTTTAATAAAGGTAAAAAAGATGGCATCGGAGTTTCATTTAGAGAAAAAGACATGGCGATGCATATAAGTAAGTGGAACGAAGGAAATCCGGGCGAGATGGTATATCTTTTTGATGAAAATGCAAATCTTATTTACTCTGGAAGAACAGTCGATGGAAAGAAAAAAGGTGGATTTATTAGCTATAATAGCGAAAAACAAGCCTTTGTTCTAAATAAATTCTCTGAAGACGGCAAGGATACTAAGCATGCTACTATATTTGACAGCGATGGTAATTTAATGTATTCTGGCGGATTTGAAAAAGGAATGCGTGAGGGATTTGGAATTGAATTTGACGAAGACGGAAAAATAGTATATGAAGGTATGTTCAAAAATGATAAGTATATTGACGGAATACTTAGGCAAAAGATAAAAGAATAATATGTATGGGGCATTAAATTGCCCCATTAATTTTACTTTAGCATAGATTCTACACTATTTAGCATTTGTCCCATGGTATGGACAGCTTTTCCAGCTGTTTTTTTGATTTGTTTTGTTCCGTTATTATTCTTTTTTCTCATCATAACCGAACCTACGGTCATGGCTGCTGTACCGGCAACTAATCCGATTCCGAGGGTCTTTGCTACATTCATTGTTTTTTTAGACATAAAATACAACCTCCAAATTATTATTGCGGCTTTTAAAGAGTAAATTATTATAACCGACATGAATAGTTTTCCCCTTATTTTTAAAGTAAATTAAAGAAAGGTTTGTTTATATTTGGCAACACTTAATATTGTTATGGTAGAGCCTGAGATACCACAAAATACAGGCAATGTTGCACGGACTTGTGCGGCTACGGGTGCAAGACTTCATCTTGTTGGACCCATGGGGTTTAAAATTGACGATAAAAAACTAAAAAGAGCAGGTCTTGATTACTGGCATCTGCTTGATATTAATTTCTATGATAGTTTAGACGATTTTTTTGAAAAAAACACAGGAAAATTTTACTTTTTTTCAACGAAGTCAAAAATTAAATATACCGATGTGAAATACGATGATGATTGCTATTTATTCTTTGGAAAAGAAACAGCTGGATTACCAGAGGAATTGCTTTTTAATAACCCTGAAACAACTGTTAGAATTCCAATGCTTGAAATGGCAAGAAGCTTAAATTTATCTAATTCTGTTGCGATTGCAGCTTATGAAGTGTTAAGACAGTGGGATTATCCCGAGCTTAGTTTTAAAGGCAGTTTGAGAGAATATGATTGGGACGATGCAAAATAATACAAAAAAATCAATTTTTTTATATGAAATTTGGAATATTTTTTTAAAACATGACAAATATTTATGAAGATGTGAAAAAAATATCAAAAAGAATTAATTTTATACTTGAAAAATGTTATATTATGGTTTAAAATAGCTATGTTATCGTGTTATTATTTATAACAAATATAAGGAGTGCGAAAATATAATGAAACTAAACAAAATGACTGTAGAAGATTTAAACGTAAAAGGTAAGAGAGTACTAGTTCGTGTTGACTTTAATGTACCGCTAAAAGAAGGCGTTATTACAAACGACAATAGAATTATCGGTGCTTTACCAACTATCAAAAAACTTATTGAAAATGGTGCAAAAGTTATCCTTTGTTCTCACTTAGGAAAACCTAAAAATGGCGCTGAAGAAAAATTCTCACTAGCTCCTGTAGCAGTTAGACTTGCTGAGCTTCTTTCAAAAGAAGTAGTTTTTGCTAACGACGACAATGTTGTAGGCGAAAATGCTAAAAATGCAGTTGCTAACATGAATGAGGGAGACGTGGTTCTTCTTCAAAACACTAGATTTAGAAAAGAAGAAACTAAAAACCTAGAGCCATTCAGCTCAGAGCTTGCTTCACTTTGTGATGCATATGTAATGGATGCTTTCGGTTCAGCCCATAGAGCACACTGCTCAACAGCTGGAATTACAGAGCATATCAAAGATACAGCTATTGGATACCTAATGGAAAAAGAAATCGCATTCCTAGGAAACGCTGTCGAAGAGCCTGAAAGACCTTTTGTTGCTATTTTAGGCGGTGCAAAAGTTGCAGATAAATTAAATGTTATTTCTAACTTACTTGAAAAATGTGATACTCTTATCATCGGTGGTGGTATGGCATATACATTTATCAAAGCTAGAGGTGGAAATGTAGGACATTCTCTAGTAGATGATACTAAACTTGATTATTGTAATGAAATGATGGCTAAAGCTGAAAAGTTAGGCAAAAGCTTGCTTTTACCTGTCGATACAGTTGCTGCGGCTTCATTCCCAAATCCTATAGATGCAGAAATCGAAACCGTTCTATTTACAGCTGGTAAAAACGATACAGATATGATGGGACTTGACATTGGACCTGAAACACAAAAATTGTTTGCAGATGCTGTTAAATCGGCTAAAACAGTTGTATGGAATGGGCCTATGGGCGTTTTTGAAAATCCAAGCCTTGCAAAAGGTACTATAGCTGTTGCAGAAGCTCTTGCAGAGACAGATGCAACAACAATCATCGGCGGTGGTGATTCAGCTGCGGCTGTTATCAACCTAGGTTTTGCTGATAAAATGAGCCATATTTCAACAGGTGGCGGTGCATCACTTGAATACCTAGAAGGTAAAGTTTTACCAGGTATTGATGTTATTGCTAATAAATAATTAAAAACTAGGCGGATTTAATTATCCGCCTGTACTTATTTGAAAGGATGTAATTATTATGAACAAAAATTTAAGAAAAGCTGTTATAGCTGGAAACTGGAAAATGAATAAGACTCCTGAGGAAGCAAAAGTTCTTTTAGAAGAAATCATTCCTCTTGTAAAAGATGCTGACTGCGATGTTATCGCTTGTGTTCCTTATGTAGATTTACATGTAGCACTTGAAGTGACAAAAGGCACAAATGTTAAAATTGGTGCTGAAAACTGCCACTGGGAAGCAAACGGAGCTTACACAGGTGAAATTTCACCACAAATGCTAGTAGCAATGGGTGTTCCTTATGTAATTATCGGACATAGCGAAAGAAGAACTCTTTTTGGTGATACAGATATCACTGTTGCAAAAAGAACAAGAGCTGCTTTAGATGCTGGCCTTACAGTAATACTTTGTGTTGGCGAATACCTAGAGCAAAGAGAGCAAGGAATTACAGCTGAAATTTGTTCTATTCAAACAAAAATCGCTCTTGCTGACGTTAAAAAAGAAGAGCTTTCAAAAATTATCATAGCTTACGAGCCAGTTTGGGCTATCGGTACAGGTAAAACTGCTACTTCTGACCAAGCTGAAGAAGCATGTGCTGACATCAGAAAAGTTCTTGAAGCTCTTTACGGTAAAGATGCAGCTGAAAGCATAACTATACAATATGGTGGTTCTATGAATGCTTCAAATGCGGATGAATTAGTTTCAAAGACAAATGTTGATGGCGGACTTATCGGTGGTGCATCACTTAAAGCGGAAGATTTTGCCGCTATAGTTAAAGCTGCATCTAAATAAGATTTGAAAGGACTTAACAACATGAAAAAACCTTTAGTATTAATGATACTTGACGGATATGGCTTTGCAGAAGAAAAAGGCAACGCAATTAAAGCTGCAAACACACCAAATCTTGATAATATTTTTGCTTCTTGCCCTTATACAGAAATAGGTGCCTCTGGAATGGACGTAGGTCTTCCTGAAGGACAAATGGGAAACAGTGAAGTTGGTCACACAAATATCGGTGCAGGCAGAGTTGTCTATCAAGAGCTTACAAGAATTTCAAAGGCTATAGTAGACGGAGATTTTTTTGAAAATCAAGCATTAATTAATGCTGTGAACAATGCTAAAAATAACGGCACTGCTCTTCATTTAATGGGGCTACTTTCAGATGGCGGAGTTCATAGCCACAATACACATCTATACGGCATACTTAATTTGTGTAAAAATATGGGATTAAGTGAAGTTTATGTACATGCATTTTTAGATGGAAGAGACGTTCCACCTTCAAGCGGTAAAGATTTTGTGGCACAGTTACAAGATAAGTGCACAGAAATTGGAGTCGGAAGAATAGCTACCGTTATGGGTAGATATTACGCTATGGACAGAGACAATAGATGGGATAGAGTAGAGAAAGCCTATGCAGCTATGTTTTACGGTGAAGGCGAAAAAGCTATTGATGGTGTTAGTGCAGTAGCATCTTCATATGATAACAGTGTGACAGACGAGTTTGTTTTACCTACTGTTTGCGACGGTGCTAAACCTATTGATAATAACGATTCAGTTATATTTTTTAACTTCCGTCCTGATAGAGCCCGTGAAATTACCAGAACTTTTGTTGATGATGAATTCAGCGGCTTTGATAGAAAAGGCGGCAGAAAAAATATTTTCTTTGTTTGCTTTACTCAATATGATGCAACAATGCCAAATGTAGAAGTTGCATTTAAACCTCAGACACTTGAAAATACTTTTGGTGAGTATATTTCTAAAGAAGGTTTAACGCAACTTAGAATTGCAGAGACCGAGAAATATGCACATGTAACCTTCTTCTTCAATGGTGGAGTTGAAAAACAATATGATAAAGAGGATAGAATTCTTGTTAATTCTCCTGGAGTTGCAACTTATGATTTACAGCCAGAAATGAGCGCTTATGAAGTAGCAGATAAGATGGTCGAGGCAGTAAAATCTAATAAGTATGATGTAATTATCTTAAACTTTGCGAACTGTGACATGGTCGGGCATACAGGTTTCTTTGATGCAGCTGTTAAAGCTGTTGAAGCTGTTGATAGCTGTGTTGGAAAAGTTAAAGAAGCAGTAGATGAAATGGGCGGAATAATTCTTTTAACCGCAGATCATGGAAATGCAGATAAAATGATTGATGATATTGGTGAACCATTTACAGCACACACAACTAATCCAGTGCCGTTTGTAGTAATCGGTAAAGATTGCAAATTAAGAGAAGGCGGTATACTAGCTGACATAGCGCCTACAATGCTTACACTCTTAGATAAAGATATTCCCAGTGAAATGACAGGGAAAAGTATAATACTTTAATCTTTTTTAAACCTCTTTTGGAATTATTTCCAAAAGAGGTTTTGTTTAAAAAAATGAATTGAAAAATTCATAAATGTGTGGTAATATATATTGAAAGAGTATGTATTTGTTATTGATGAAGATTTTGATATAATTTATGAAATTATGTGCAAAGAGGAGATATTAGATGATTTTAATGCCTGTTAGAGCTTTAAAAGAAGGCATGGTAATTAGTAAGGGTATTCAAGACGACCTGTATTTTAAGAATGGTTATTTACTTGCAGCGGGAACAGTTTTGACACCCTTTTATATTAATGCGCTCAAAAAATGGAGAGTTAGAGCTGTTTATGTAGAAAGAGATGGAACAGGGGATATAGATTGCCCTGTCGTTGTTGATGACGACCTAAAAATTGAAAAACTAAAGCAAATTCAAGATGTCTTTGAAGAGTTTACCAATGGAGAAAAAAGTAACAATGTTACAAATGTTTTGGTTGAAAATGTTACTGAAATAGCGAAATCTTTGGTAAGTAACTCTGTTAATCATGGCGATATAATGATAAGCCTTGGCAATCTAAAAAGCCATGACGATTATACATATCATCATTCTCTAAGTGTTTCTGTGCTTAGTATTGCAATAGGAATGTCACTTGGATATGACGAGGAAAGATTAAATATGCTTGCCACTTCGGCGATGCTTCATGATATTGGTAAATTAAAAATCCCACTAGATATTATAAATAAACCTGCAAAACTTACTGATAATGAGTTTTTTAAAATGAAATCTCATCCAGTTTATGGATTCGAGACAGTAAGAGCGCTAAATCTTTCACTTCCAAAAGATGTTTTAGACGGGATTTTATTGCACCACGAGAAAATTGATGGTACAGGTTATCCTTATGGTTTAACTGGTGATGATATACCAGAATTTGCAAAAATTATTGCAGTCGCTGACGTTTACGATGCGTTGACATCTAATAGACCATACAGAAGGCCATCTTTACCGAATGAAGCAATAGAGTTTATAATGGCAAATAAGGGAACTCATTTTGATAGTAGAATTTTAAAATCATTCTTGCAAAAAGTAGCACCATTCCCGCAAGGTTCAATCATTAAACTAAGTGATGATAGAATGGCTATTGTAGTTAAAAATCACCCTGAAAACTGCATGAGACCTACAATAAGAATTTTGAATAAGTATGGTGTTCCACAGTACGATTTAAATTTACTAGAAGAAGAGATTACCTTTAATTTAACTGTTAAAGAAGTAATATTATAGAATTTATGTCAGTTTGTTTTTTATCTTT
>CAYJFP010000039.1:0-12927 GCA_964369415.1 uncultured Eubacteriales bacterium
TTGATATTATTATAATAATAGAGTTAATACTGTGAAAATGTATACAACTTGTGTATCTTATTTTTTCTACAAAAAGAATAAATCACACTATGAGTATTAAATTAAGGGAGAGTAAAATCATATGAAATTAATAGAAAAAAGCTTATCAAGAAACCTCTCAAATTATAAAGAAATATGTCAGTTTATGAAAAGAGTTTTCCCAAAAGAGGAACTTATGCCTATGTGGTTTATAAGGCTCTTAACATTAAAGAAAAATTATGATTTTAAAGTCTATTATGATAATGAATTATTTGTAGGCATTTTATTTACCATTGAATCTGATGATACGTTATTTGTGTTTTACATCGCAGTAAACGATGAAATTCATTCAAAAGGGTATGGCTCAATGTTATTAAATGTCTTATTCAACAAATACCCTAATAAATCGGTAACACTTTTTATTGAAACAATGGACGATAAAAATGCAGCAAACTATGGGCAAAGAGTTAAGAGACTTGCTTTTTATGAGCGAAACAGTTTTATTCATACAGGAATTAAAGCAGGCTTTAAAACTCCTTTTGTTGATATTTTATCTACCGATAAAAGTTTTAATACAGTAAAGGCAAAAAAACTGATGAAGTTAATTCCAATGAAAATATTTCACCCCGATAACATTATTGATAAAAAACACCAAAGCAACTGATTTTCACTTGTAACACCACTTTTATTGTCACAGTTTAACAATGGGTTAAATCCAAAGATTGATTTAACCCATTGTTTATTTATTAATAAGCAATAATACAGCATACATCAGGTCTTTTATTCAAAAAAAGAAAGTCACAAACAACTAACTTTAACTTTAAACAAGAAAATGTCACTAAGTATTAATGCCAAATTCGGATATGTTTTAGTTGAAATTACAGTAAATTCGTACTACAATATAGTCACAGAGAAGATCTCAGAAACGAAATAATATTTAAAGGAGTAAATCTTATGTTTTTTAAAAAGAAAGTTAAATCCGAGAAAAAAGAGTTGCTACAAAAAAACAATATAAAATTAAACTGTACCGAAACTGACAAAATAACAATAATTAAAACTGTTGGTAAAATGCTTGTAGATGGCGGCTATGTGAATTCTGCTTACATTGACGGCATGTTAAAAAGAGAGGAAAGCTTCTCAACATACATGGGTGCTGGGCTTGCAATCCCACATGGCGTAGAGGATGCAAAAAAAGAAGTATTATCCTCAGGCATTGCGGTCATGGTCTTCCCCGACGGTGTTATATGGGACGACGAAAAAGCTTACTTAGTTGTCGGCATTGCAAGTGCAGGCGACGAGCATTTGGAAATTTTAGGTGCATTAAGCGATAAAATAACTGATGAAGAAGCTTACAAGAAATTATTAAGTGGAGATGTAGACACAGTTTACAACATTCTTACAAATAATGCTTAGGAGAGATTTTATCTATGATTATTACAGTAACTATGAACCCTGCTATTGATAAAACAATAGAAGTTGAAAATTTTGAAATAGGGACTCTAAACAGAATATCAAAATCTGTCTTTGATGCCGGTGGCAAAGGAATAAACGTATCAAAAACCATAAATGCAATCGGTGGCAAGACACTAGCAACTGGCTTTGTAGGTGGCAATACAGGAAACATGATAGTAAATACACTTAATTCTTTAAATATCGAACATGATTTTATTTATTTAAATGAAGAAACTCGGACAAATACAAAAGTATTTGCAAACAACGCTCCTGTCACAGAGCTTAACGAACAAGGTGCTAGTGTAAGCGAAGAAAAACTCGGCGACCTTCTAAAGAAAATAGAAAGCTATGCAAATGAAGACACAATTTATGTTCTTGCAGGAAGCATTCCAAAAGGTGTTCCAAAAGATATATATAAAACAATTACACAAATTGTAAAAGAAAAAGGTAGTAAAGTTTTACTTGAT
This sequence comes from uncultured Eubacteriales bacterium, assembly GCA_964369415.1. GTDB lineage: Bacteria > Bacillota > Clostridia > Oscillospirales > Acutalibacteraceae > SIG603. The sequence goes on from CAYJFP010000039.1 coordinate 1,938, forward strand.
GCCGACGGCGAACTTTTTAGAAATTCACTTTCTGCAATTCCAACTTTGATTAAGCCCAATAAAGAGGAACTCTGTGAATACGCAAGTCTAACTGGTGAAATCACAAAAGAAAAGCTAATTGAAGTAGCGCAAGAGTTTTTGCAAAGCGGAATTGAAACTGTGGTCATATCAATGGGCAAACATGGTTCGATATTTATAAAAGATGGAAAAAAATATTTTTGCGAACCTGTCGATGTAAAAGTTCACTCTACTGTAGGCGCAGGAGATGCAATGGTAGCAGGACTTGCTTATTCTTTAGAACACAATCTTAACACCGAAGACACTATTAGATTAAGTGTGGCTACATCTGCAGGTGCAGTTACAACAATAGGAACAAAGCCACCTTCAAAAGAGTTGGTAGATGAGCTAAAAGACAGAGTGGTTATTCACCACATATAAACAATTATTCATGTTAAAGAAAGGTTGATTAAAATGAAAACTAAAGCAGTTAGAATGTACGGAGCAAAAGATTTAAGACTTGAAGAATTTGAATTACCTCCTATTAAAGATGATGAAATTTTGGTTAAAGTTATTAGCGACAGCATTTGCATGTCTACCTATAAACTTGCAGAGCAAGGTGCAAACCACAAAAGAGCACCAAAAAACATTGCAACTAATCCTATCATCATAGGCCACGAATTTTCTGGCATTATAGTTGAAGTCGGCGAAAAATGGAAAAATCAATTTAAAGCTGGACAAAAGTTCACACAGCAACCAGCGCTTAATTACAAAGGCAGCCTTGCTTCACCTGGCTATTCATATGAGTTTTTTGGAGGAGCTTGTACATACTGCATTATACCTCAAGAAGTTATGGAACTCGGCTGTTTAATGGAATACGAAGGTGAAAGCTTTTTTGAGGCTTCACTAGGAGAGCCAATGAGCTGTATTATTGGTGGATACCACGGAAACTACCACACAAACAAGCGCAATCACGACCTAAAAACAGGCACAAAAGAAGATGGTGATATCATTATTTTAGGTGGCTGTGGACCTATGGGTCTTGGTGCTGTTAGTTATGGTATTCAGCTTGCAAATAAGCCAAAAAGAATAGTTGTTACTGATATTGACGATGCAAAAATTGCAAGAGCAAGAGAAGTTATATCAGAAGAAAAAGCAAAAGAAAAAGGAGTAGAGCTTATTTATGTAAATACAGCTAAGCTAAACGACGAAGTTGAGGATTTAAGAGCTTTAACTGGCGGAAAAGGTTACGATGATGTCTTTGTTTATATTCCTAACAGAAGAGTAGCAGAACTTGGTGATAAACTCTTAGGTTTTGATGGTTGCTTAAACTTTTTTGCCGGCCCATCAGATAGCAACTTTATGGCAGAATTAAACCTTTACAATGTCCACTACACAAGTTCTCACATTTTGGGAACCACAGGCGGAAACAACGATGACCTAATCGAAGCTAATGAGCTTGCAGCAGCCGGTAAAATTGAACCTGCTGTAATGGTTACACATGTTGGCGGTATAGATAGCATTGCACAAGCTACTCTTGACTTACCTAATATACCTGGAGGCAAAAAGCTAACTTATACTCAGTTTGACATGCCACTAACAGCTATTGAAGATTTTGAGAAACTAGCAGAAAGTGATGAACTTTATGCAAAGCTTAATAAAATATGCAAAGCAAACAGAGGCTTGTGGAGTGCAGAAGCAGAAAAAGTATTATTTGAGCACTACGGTGTTTAATGAATTGAAAGGTTGTAATAGTTATGGTATCTAAAAAAATATTAATCAGAAACGAATCAGGTTTGCACGCAAGACCTGCGAGTATACTTGCAAAAGAATCATCACTGTGCCCTTGTAATGTTTTAATAAACACAGGCACTAGAACTGTGGTGGCTAAAAGCGTATTAAACATTATGTCCGCCATTATAAAAAAAGGTACGGAGATTGAACTTATCTGCGACGGAGAAGATGAAGTAGCAAGTTTAGAAAAGCTATCTGCTTTAATTGAAGAAGGATTTGGCGAGTTATAATATCTAAAGAAATAATTTCTGTGCCATTAATGAATTAGCATTATGGCACAGTTTTTTTACATATTGCTGAAAATTACACATTTTTAAATAACACTTTAAAAATATATTGTGATATTCTAATAATGTCACTAATCATTAATGCCAAATCTGAATGTCTTTTTGTTGAAATTGCCTTGATATGCCTATATAATAAAAGTAAAGAAAATATTAACAAAGTTTAAATTGATTTTTTAGGAGAGTGCCATATGAAAAAACTAACAGTAGAAAAAACAGCTTCCCGTGGAGTTGTCGTTGCTCCAATTTTCAAATATGTTCAGCCAGATTTAGCCCCTGATACTACAACTATTTTAGAAAATCAAATAAACCATGAAATAGAGCTTTTTGAGGAAACAAAAGATAAAGTTGTAAAAGAGCTTGAAGTTTTAGCTGAAAGTAATGAAGTATTTTTTGCACATGGAGAAATTGCAAGTGACTACACTTTAATTGAGGGCATTATTTCTAAAATTAAATCACAGCAAAAAAGTGCACAAGCTGCCGTGTATGAAACCATTGAAGAGATAGCGACTATGTTCTCTATGGTGGATGACCCTTACATGAGAGAACGCAGCGCTGACGTTAAAGATGTTGGCAAACGTTATATGAGTGTATTAAAGAATTTGCCTTTACCTGATTTAGGTGGCCTTAAAGAAGAAGTTGTTGTAGTCGCCAAAGATATGTTCCCTTCTGACACGGTTAAGATTAACACAAAATATGTTAAAGGGATTATCACCGAAGAAGGCGGAGTTACAAGTCATGTGTTTATTATGGCTAAGAGTATGGATATTCCTATACTTGTAGGCGTATCAGACATACTTGATAATTGTGATAATGACGAGCTTATATGTATGGATGCAAAATCTGGAGAAATTGTAATCAGCCCTAATGATGAAGAAAAAACTCTATTCTTACAAAGAAAGAAAGATTTTCATGAAACTAAGACAAGACTCGAAGCATTGAGAAATGAAAAGGTACATACTAAAGATGGTAAATGCATTACACTTTGTGCAAATGTCGGTGGAATAGCCGATATAAAAAATGCTTTAAAGTACAATATAGATGGCGTTGGCCTTTTTAGAAGTGAATTTTTATATATGGAAAGTATTAGATTTCCAGATGAAGAATTTCAATTTAAAACTTACAAAGACGCCGTAAGCCTTTGTCCTAGTGAACTTACCATAAGAACCCTTGATATCGGAGGAGATAAAGAGCTTTCGTATTTTGAATTTGATAAAGAGGAAAATCCGTTTTTGGGCTATAGAGCTATTAGAATTTGTCTTGAATTAAAAGATATGTTTAAAGAGCAATTAAGAGCAATCCTAAGAGCAAGTGCCTTTGGTAATGTGAGAATTATGATACCTATGATTATTTCTTTAGAAGAAATAACAAAAGCTAAAGAGATTATCGAGGAATGCAAGGTAGAACTTAAATCAAACGGTATTGCCTATGACGAAAACATTGAAGTGGGCATGATGGTGGAAACTCCAGCTAGTGTACTACTTGCAAAAGAATTTGCAAAAGAAGTCGACTTTTTCAGTATAGGAACTAATGATTTAACTCAGTATCTTCTAGCTGTAGACAGAGGCAACAAAAAAGTAGCAGACCGATATGATTACTTTCATCCAGCAGTTATCAGTGCAATCAAACAAGTAGTTCAGGCTGGGCATGAAGAAGGCATCAAGGTAGGCATGTGCGGAGAAATGGCTGGCGATGTAAAAGCCAGTAAAATGCTCTTAGATATCGGACTTGATGAATTTAGCATGTCGGCATCTAGTATTGATTACGTTCGAGAAGAGCTCATTAACAACATTAAAAAAGCATAAGAGGAGGCATAAAAATGAAACAAAAAGTTCAAGTATTTGGTAGATTTTTAAGCGGTATGGTAATGCCTAATATCGGCGCATTTATTGCATGGGGACTTATCACTGCTTTATTTCTTAATACTGGGTGGATACCTAACGAAAATTTCGCACTACTTATAGACCCTATGAAATTCACACTCTTGCCACTGTTGATTGCCTATACAGGTGGTAGTAAAGTTCACGGACAGCGTGGTGGTGTTATTGGTGCGATAGCTACTATGGGTGTTATTGTCGGTGCGCCTGACACTCCAATGTTTATTGGTGCTATGATAGCCGGACCGCTTGCAGCATATATTTTAAAGCTATTTGATAAATTAATGGAAAATAAGGTTAAAGCGGGATTTGAAATGCTTGTTAATAATTTCTCTTTAGGAATTATTGGTTTCGGACTTTCACTTTTGGCCATGATAGGCATAACACCTCTTGTTTTAGGCTTTACATATGTATTAGAAATCGGTGTTACCTTCTTCTTAGAGTACGGTCTACTTCCGCTAGTCAGCATATTTATTGAACCTGCTAAAATACTATTCTTAAACAATGCTATTAATCATGGTATTTTATCACCAATAGGAATGAAAGAAGTAGACGAAATCGGAAAATCAATCTTCTTCTTGCTTGAGTCTAATCCAGGTCCAGGTCTTGGCGTTTTACTTGCCTATTGCTTCCTTGGCAAAGGTAGCGCAAAAAGCACTGCTCCCGGCGCTGCAATTATTCACTTCTTCGGTGGAATACATGAGATTTACTTCCCTTATGTTCTTATGAATCCTTTGCTACTGCTCTCAACAATAGGTGGTTCAATCAGCGGTATTTTCATATTCAGCTTATTTGATGTAGGCCTTACATCTGCGGCCTCTCCAGGAAGTATTTTAGCAATATTTGTTATGGCTGAAAGAAACTCTTACTTAGGTATAATTTTAGGAGTTCTTGTCTCAACTGCTGTTTCCCTACTAATAGCTATGCCATTACTAAAATTCATGAATAAAGGCGTGAGCCTTGAAGATGCACAGGCGAAAAGAGCATCAGAAAAAAATAGAGCCATGGGCATTCCAGTAGAAGAAAGCAGCCCATTAGTGCTAGACTCAAAAATAAGTAAAATTGCCTTTGCTTGTGATGCGGGAATGGGTTCAAGCGCAATGGGTGCTACAGTTTTAAGAAAAAAACTAGCTGCGGCTGGCAGAGGTGATATAGAAGTAATACACACTTCAGTTTCCTCTATTCCAAGTGATGTACAAATTGTTGTAACTCATCAAACTTTAAAAGAGAGAGCTGCAAACAGCAATCCTAATGCAAAACTTGTATTAATCACAAACTTTATGGCTGCACCTGAGTACGGTGAACTGGTAGAGACATTAAGAGAGAAAGATTAAATAAAAAAATTAGTATGATATGAGATATTGATTTATCTTGTATCATACTATCGCATTTAGTATAATGAAATAAAGTCTCATATAGAAAGGTTGTGTGACATGAATTTTAGTGCAAGAGAAAAAAAGATATTATCACTAATGCTAAAAGAATCCTCCCCTATTTCTATTGTAAAATTGTCAGAAAAAATAGGCGTTAGCAAGAGAACTGTTCAACGTGAACTTGAATTTTTGCCCAATGATTTATTGTCATATAATCTAAAATTTGCTTCAAAAACTGGTGTCGGAGTTTGGATTACTGGAAAAGAAGAAGACAAAAAAATTCTTTTAAACGAATTAAACAGTGAAAACAATTTTGAAGACAATGACAAAGAACTCAGAAGAAAAAAGATAGCATTTGAAATGCTAACAGATAAAGGCATAAAAAAACTGTTTTGGTATAGCACTAAATTTAAAATTAGTGAAGCTACCGTAAGTGCAGATATTGAATCACTAGAGCCATGGTTTAACTCTCATGACTTAAAAATAGTTAAAAAACCTGGTAGCGGCATATCGGTGAAAGGAACAGAGTTAAATTACAGAAAAGCAATAAAGAATTTTTTAAGCGAAAATATAGGCTCTGATTATATTTTAGACCTATATTCTAGCAATTCAAAAAGTAGTGATGTTATTGATAATTTTCAAAAATCAGGTTTTATGGATATTTTAGGTGAAGACACCGTCAGACGAGTATCTGATTGTATAAATAGAATAAATAGTGTATATGTAAAAATGTTGACTGAAAATTCATATATAGGCTTGATAATGCATATAAGCATTGCAGTTAATAGAATACTCAAAAAAGAAATTATAGAAAATCGTTCTTTGATTAGCGATGAACCTCAAGACGATGAATATGAAGTTGCAAAAAGAATTGCCATTGAATTACAGGTAGAATTTGACATTGAAATACCTAAATTTGAGATTTCTTATATATATCTTCACATAAAGGCATCTAAACATGAAAAACTAGATAACATTGACGAGAAAAGTTATGAAAACATCAATGAAATTCTCGACAAGATGATTTACGCCTTTGACGTAAAAACTGCATATTTATTAAAGCAAGATGAAGATTTTTTGCATAGCTTATTAGCCCATTTATCTCCGACAATTATTCGACTTTCAAACGGTATGAACATTCACAATCCGATGTTAGAGGAAGTTATCAATCAGTATAGTGATATATATAAGAAATGTGAAAACTCTGCAAAAGTCTTAGAGGTTTGTATCGGTAAAACTGTACCACCTGCTGAAATAGGCTTTTTAGCAGTGCATTTTGCAGCAGCACTTGTAAGGATAGATTCAATTAAGCAAAAATCAAAAGTAGTAAACATAGGCATTGTCTGCTCAAGCGGGATAGGTATTTCAAGACTTATGCTTTCAAAACTAAAAAAAACGTTTAAAAGCAGAGTTAAACTCAGTGCCTATGGAAAAAATGAAATTGACAAAGACGTTATGGAAAAAGAGGACTTTTTAATCTCTAGTTTACCTTTAAATGTAACTGGTACCGAAATAGTGGAAGTAAGCCCACTTCTAAGCGATATAAACATAGAACAAATCCGCCACATGATAAATAAATACGAGGTTTACACCGAAGAAAAATCTGTAGATAGGCCAACACTAGAGTTTGAAACTATTTCTGCTATTGCTAATCAAATAAAGCTTATTGAAAGTAGTATTGAAATTCATAAAATCAACAAAAATGCACACTTTAATGAAACCTTAAGACTTATTTCAAACATAGTTTGTAAAGCAGATGAAGACCCAACAACTGTGCAAAATGACCTTTTAGAACGAGAGAAAATTTCAAGCCAAATTTTTCCTGAATTAAATTTTGCACTTTTGCATGCTAAAAGTAGCGGAGTAAAAAATCCATCATTTAATATTTTCACAACCGAAGATTTATCTGCGTTTACATCTCCTGATTTCAATGGAATTAGTGTAATTTTCACTATGCTGATTCCAAAAGATAAAAACGAAAAAATTAATAGTGAAATCATGGGGAATATTAGTAGTAGCATGGTAGAAAACAATGAACTCTTAGAAAGTATTCTTATTAATGACAATATTGCAACTCTTAAAAACATATCCAAATCTTTAAAAAAATTCTTTTCAAATTATATTGCATAATTTATTAACTACTTACTTGAAAATTTAAAATAGTTTGATGGTAGTACAAATAAAAATGTCAAGGTTTAAATCCTTGACATTTTTATTTTCCATTTATTTTTTAACTATCTTAGTATTATTTATTTTTGACTACTAAAAATCTATATTCCACGTTTAATAATACTACATAAAACAGAAAAAGCCACCTCAAATATAAGAAATCATATATATAATTCAAATTTTTTTAAGTAAGTTTAAGTTTTGTGGTATAATATTATGCAAGAGGTGAGAATTATGCGAATTTTATTATGCGAGGACGAAAAGCAGCTATCTAACGCTCTTGTGAAGATATTAAGCCACTATAACTATTCTGTTGACGCTGTTTATGATGGCAAAGAAGCACTAATGTTTTTAGAAGCTGAGAATTATGACGCTGTTATCTTGGATATAATGATGCCAAAAATTGACGGTCTTACTGTGCTTAAAGAAGTACGTAAAAAAGGAAATCTCATTCCGATTATTATGCTTACAGCAAAATCTCAGATTGATGATAAAGTAACAGGACTTGATTTAGGTGCAAATGACTACCTTACAAAGCCGTTTGAAACTAAAGAATTGCTTGCAAGGCTTCGTGCAATGACACGAACAGTAAGCAATAGCAGTTCGTCCATTTTAACCGTTGGTGATGTCAATCTTAATCGAAAAACTTTTGAGCTTTATACCGATAAAAACTCATTTAAGCTAGCTGGCAAAGAGTTTCAAATGATGGAAATGCTGATGATTAATAAAGGACATGTTATCGCTACCGAACGCTTTATGGAAAAAATCTGGGGTTATGATAGTGATGCCGAGATAAATGTTGTGTGGGTATATATTTCATACCTTAGAAAAAAGTTGACACTTCTTGAAACCGATGTCAAAATTAAAGCAACACGAAACACCGGATATTCATTGGAGGTGTGATATGCTTCTAAAATTACAAAAAAAATTTGTATTGCTAACAACTATAATAAGCGTAGTAGTAATGCTACTTATTGCCGTATCAATAAATGTTGCAAACTATTTTTCAATTATGGGACATTCTGATGAGATATTAAATCTTCTAGTGCAAGGTGATTTAAAAATGGGTGTACCACTTAGCGAACGTGAACCATTTCCAATGGAGATTGCCTTTACCACAAGATTTTTTTCTATTCGCTCTGACTCTAACGATGAAATTGATCATATAGATACAAGAAATATTAGTTCTGTTTCCGCTGATAAAGCCGTAGAATATGCAAATATTGTACGTGAAAGTGGCGTTGATAGTGGAATAATTGATAACTTTAGATATGTAAAAACACAAACCTCTGTTGGGTATGCATACTTCTTTCTTGACATCGAGTCTGATATTATGGGTTTTGAGCAGTACTTATTTTACTCTGTTTTAATTGTGATTTGTGCTGTAGTCATGATATTTTTTCTATCCCTTTTATTATCAAAAAAAGCGGTCTCCCCTATTTCTGACAGCTACGAAAGGCAAAAAGGCTTTATCACGAATGTCAGCCACGAGTTTAAGACTCCACTTTCTATAATAAAAGCGGACTGTGACGTAATTGAAATCGTAAGTGGCGAGGGAGAATGGACCGATAGCATTAAAACACAAATTACACGACTTGACACACTTGTAGAAAACCTTGTCTCTCTTACAAAACTTGATGAAAAAATAGAGATTTTAAAAACTGATTTTTCACTTTCTGATGCTGTAGTCGACACCGCTAGTGAATTTTCTTCATCTCTTAAAAATGCTCAGCTGAACTTATGTTTAGATATAATACCGAACATCACATATAATGGCGACGAGCAGTATATCAGAAATCTCATATCAATACTTACCGAAAATGCTATAAAGTATTCACTTGCTCAAACTGAAGTTAAGATTTCTTTAAATACAAATGGAAACAAGAGGATTTTCACTATAGAAAACTCATGTGAAAATATTGAAACCGGAAAACACAACCTGTGGTTTGAGAGATTTTATCGTGGAGACAAGTCACGAAACACCAGAACTAAGGGTTTTGGCATAGGTCTATCTATTGCTAAAACAATTTGCGATTTACATGGTGCTAAAATTTCTGCCGAGAGCAAAACTGGAAAAGAAATTATTATAACTATAATTTTTTAAAGTAAGTTTAAAGTTAATACTATAAAATCACCTAACAATCAGTTGTGAGGTGATTTTTTTGCAATCTAATGCATCGCTTACAGATTTTTATAAAGAACATTACTATAAATTTATTAAAGCAAAGGATAAACTTTGCGATTTATTGTCTACCGAGTGTAGTGAAAATATTGAACACCTAAAAATACGGATAAAATCTGAAGAAAGCACTAAAATAAAGCTTGAAAAATTAGGATTTGATAAAACTTTAGAATCCGCTCTTACTAATTTAACAGATATAGTCGGCGTGCGCATAATCTGTAGATTTCTATCTGATGTTTACTTATCTGCTGCTATAATTGAAAGTCACTTACAACTTTCTCATGTAATAAGCAAAGATTATATAAAGCACCCGAAAGAAAACGGTTATCGTAGTTATCATATTATTGTTAAAACAGAAATAGATGGTGATTTAATTCCGATCGAAATTCAAATTCGGACCATATCGCAAGACTCTTGGGCAAGTTTAGAACACAAGATGAAGTATAAAAAACAAATAACAAACAGCGGTATGATTAAATCCGAGCTAAAGCGACTTGCAGATGAAATGGCTTCTTCTGATGTATGTATGCAGACTTTAAGGGAGCTTATAAATCTTCCTGAAACTTAATTCAAATTTTAAAGTAAGTTTAAGGTAAAGTGTATATTATAAATACGTAAAATACAAAAGGAGTGGTATTAATGGCACAAACAAATTTTAAGAGATATGAACTTAAATATATTTTAACGGTAGAACAGTATAAAGAACTTCTAGCGCAAATGCCATCAGAGATGAAACTTGATGAATACGGAAGGCATAAAATCTCAAATATTTATTTTGATACTGAAGATTATAGGATTATTAGACATTCTTTAGAAAAGCCAAAATATAAAGAAAAGCTTAGAGTCAGATGTTATGGAGAGCCAAGTGAAAATGTTACCGCATTTATTGAACTGAAGAAAAAGTTTAACGGAGTAGTATATAAAAGAAGAGTGTACTCTAAGCAAAATAAAGTATTCGAGTATCTTTGCAGTGGAGCCGATACTGTGGAGCATTCACAAATACTAAACGAAATTGATTATTTCAAAAAATCTTATGAAGAAATAAAACCGAAAGTTTATTTATCATACGAGCGAGAAGCATTTTTCTCAACTCTTGACGAAAATTTTAGGCTTACTTTTGATTTTAAAATCATGGCAAGAGACAGCGATGTTTCGCTTTACAGCAGTGAAGATGATAGAGAGGTTTTATCACAAGAATATGTTTTGCTTGAAGTAAAGACGGTCATGGGACTACCAAATTGGTTTTTGGGATTTTTAAGCGAAAATGCTATTTACAAAACTTCATTTTCTAAATATGGAACAGCATATATGACA
>CAYJFP010000040.1:0-12422 GCA_964369415.1 uncultured Eubacteriales bacterium
TCGTGTATTCCATCAAAAAATCAAATTACGCTTAATAAAAAGCTTATTGAAGTGCCGAGAAATTCCATAGAGTATGTAGTGCTCCACGAATTTTCTCATTTTATTCATCCAAATCATTCCAAAAAGTTTTATGATTTTGTAGGTAGCCTTATGCCAGACTTTAAAGAGAGAAAACGAATACTTGAGGTATTCACTTTTAGTTAAATCCATTCGATAAATAGTATCAAAAACTCACAATAGTGGCTTTATATGTTTTACTATTAGATTTCTCTTGTGTCTGTTTATAATAATTAAAGCCTTCTTTGTTGCTATGTTATAGAAGGCTTTTTATACATGTACAGATTCTACAAAATCGTTTTTTTATACGGTAGTCAAAAAACTTAAAAAAATGATGTGTTTTGGTGATAAAAGAATAAAATAACACTAGATTTATAGGTGTGTTTAATGATATAATAATAAACTATAAAGAAGAATGAGTAATCAAAAGCTTATTCTAAAAAATACTGGGCAAATTTCTAAGAAAAAGAGAGGTAATTAAAATGGCAAACAAAAAAATTAAAATCGGAATAGTCGGTTGTGGAGGAATTGCAAATCAAAAGCATTTACCCGCATTAAAACGCTATCCTGAAATGTGTGAAATAGTAGCTTTCTGCGATATAATAGAGGAAAGAGCAGAAAAATCGGCAAAAGAGTTTGGCACCCAAGATGCCAAAGTTTACACAGATTATAAAGAGTTATTAAAAGATGAAAGCATAGACGTAATTCACGTTCTTACACCAAATGTGGCACATGCGCCTATATCTATCGCATCATTCGAAGCTGGCAAACATGTAATGTGTGAAAAGCCAATGGCTCACAATCCAGAAGCTGCACAAGAAATGATAGATGCATGGAAAAAGTCAGGCAAACTATTCACAGTCGGATACCAAAACAGATTTAGAAAAGAAGTTCAGGCTTTATACAAATCATGTGAAAATGGCGAACTCGGTGAAGTTTACTATGCAAAGGCTCATGCTGTAAGAAGAAAAGCTGTTCCCACATGGGGCGTTTTCCCTGATAAATCACAACAAGGCGGCGGACCATTAATCGACATAGGCACACACGCACTTGACTTAACACTTTGGATGATGGATAACTACAAACCTGTTTCTGTAATGGGCTCTGTATTCCAAAAATTAGGCACACTTGAAAACGGCTTTGAGGGCAACGCCTTTGGCCCATGGGATCCAAAAACTTATGAAGTTGAAGACTCTGCTTTCGGCATGATTAAAATGGAAAATGGCGCAACTATTTACCTTGAATCAGCTTGGGCATTAAATGTTTTAGAGTCAAGAGAAGCTTCGACAACTCTATGCGGCACTTTAGGCGGTGCTGAGATTAAATCCGGAATGAGCTACAAAGAAGACGAGCTTATATACAATAGAGCTAAAAACGGACTTCTTACAGAAGAAAAAATTTCTGACGGCGGTAGCATTGCTTTCTTTGAAGGTGGAAGCGGAGACCCTGCGGCAGTAGAAGCAAAACAATGGCTCGAAGCTGTGAACGGAAACGGAACTCCTTTGGTTACACCTGAGCAAGCATTTACAGTCACAAAGATTTTAGATGCTATTTATCGTTCAGCTGAAGAAGGAAAAGAAATTAAGCTTTAACTTAGATTAATTAGTCTATTAGTTCAAAAATTATTAATTGTTCTACCTGTTAATTTGTATAGAAAGAGACAGTGCTTGACACATAAGGCTGAATGATTATCACAAAAACCGCCCTGTATTTAGATATTTCTAGTCAGGGCGGTTTGCCTTAAAAATAGGAGATTATTATGAATATTGTATTTGCGTTTGCAGACGATTGGGGAAAATATGCGAGCATCTATTATAAGAATAAAATTGGAAGTAAAGTAAATTCCATAATAGAAACACCTAGCATTGACAGAATAGCTAGCGAAGGAGTTCTGTTTTCGAATGCTTATGTTCCAGCGCCGACTTGTACTCCTTGTCGTAGTTCGGTACTTTCGGGGCAATATTTTTGGCAAACGGGCCTTGGAGCGATTCTGGTCGGTGCACATTGGGACGAAAGTATACCGACCTATCCCTTAGAGCTTGAAAAAAGCGGTTATCACATAGGATATACTTACAAAGTGTGGGCGCCGGGTGATAATCCTGATGCACCATATGGCGGTGAGAGAAGCGCATATATGAAAGCAGGAGAGAGGTTTGGTAGCTTTTCGCATGAAGTTACAAAAAGGGCAAAGGAAATAGGAATAGAAAAGGCTAAAGAAGAGATATTTAGTGAAGTGCGTGATAATTTTAAAGACTTCTTAAATGACAGAAAAGAAAATGCACCTTTTGCTTATTGGTGGGGACCTGTCAATACTCATCGAACTTGGGAACAAGGCTCGGGAAAGGCTCTTTGGGGATTGAATCCTGAAGAATTAAAAGGAAAAATGCCAAAGTCACTGCCCGATGTAGAGATAGTAAGAGAAGACTTTGCGGATTATTTAGGTGAAGCACTGGCGTATGACAAAGGAATTGGAATATTAATAGAAGAGCTTGAAGCCATTGGAGAGCTTGATAATACGTTGTTTGTCATAAGTGGAGACCACGGCATACCAGGAATGCCACGGGGTAAGTGCAATTTGTACGACCTCGGCGCAGAAGTCGCCCTTGTAGCAAGATATCCGAAAATGATAAAGGCGGGGCGAATTGTAGACGACATGGTTAATATAATGGATTTAGCTCCAACTTTTTTGGATATGGCAGAAGTACCGATTCCAAAAACAATGACGGCAAAAAGTTTAAAACCACTGTTGATAGCTGATAGCAGCGGGGTAATTGATGAAAAACGTGATTACGTAGTTACAGGAAGAGAAAGACATGTTGACTGTGCTCGTGAAAATTATTTACCATATCCACAACGTGCGATTAGGACGAAAGACTATCTTTATGTGTACAACTTCGAGCCACTTCGTTGGCCAATGGGCTCTCCTAACGGACTTGAAAATCCCGATTTTCAAATACCGTTTGAAACTTTGCAGTGGGAGACCTTTGTAGCCTATGCAGATATGGATGCAAGTCCTACTAAGGCATGGCTTATATGGAATAGGAACGAGAAAGAATACAAGCATTTGTACGACCTAGCGGTGTCTAAACGTCCCTTAGAAGAGCTGTATAAAATTTCTGAAGATGAAGATACGATTAACAATATAGCAAGTGAAAATACAGAAATTTGCAAAGAAATGAAAGAAAAGTTGTTTAAAGTACTGATAGAGCAAAAAGATCCACGATTAATTGAAGAAAATTGCCGTTTTGAACAGTTACCATATACTAAAATAGTAAATGAGAAATATGGGGATAGTTAGCCTTCGTTTTTGATATGTAAAAGCAAAGAGAAACTTAGTTACCAAAAGGAACTAAGTTTCTCTTTTAATTTCTGTTAGATTTTAATCTAACAGAGCGTGTTGATAGTTAATAAAAATTTGAATTAGGGCAAATAATATTCAAGCTGCTTTATAGTTCTGTTTAAAATTTCCCAATTTGCATACAAATTTTTTATGAGCAAAAGTACGGACAATATTATTTGTCACAGAGTAAATCACACAAATCTTTGCTACTTTCTCTTATAAAAACAGGCATGATTTCTATATCAGCCGAACAATTTACACTTTGTCCGCCGTCAAATACTTTGCCGCTGTTCATGTCTACCCATTGTGTCCCAGATGGTAGGTAAACTTCTCTTTCTTTTGCGTATAGCTCTGTAATCGGTGCTACTAAAATATCGCTACCATATAAAAACTCGGTGTCTAAATTCCATACATTTTGGTCTTGTGGGAAGTCATAAAATACAGGTCTAATAATAGGTGAGCCTGTTTCGTGGGAATCGTTCATTAATTTAGCTGTATATGGTCTTAATTTTTCTCTAATTGAAATAAACTTTTTCATTATCTCATAGTTTTTTTCACCAAATGACCATATCTCATTAGCCGCTCCACTAGCACATCTTCCGCCGCCTTCATTACTTAAAGGCGCTTGAATAGGATTGCGGTTTCCGTGTAGTCTCATAACAGGGCAGAAGGTAGCGTATTGGAACCAACGAATCAGTAGGTCATGGAACTCAGGATCATCAACATGTCCATCGTTAAAACCGCCGATATCAGTAGTCCACCACGGAATACCGGACATTGCCATCTGCAATCCACAAATAATTTGAGCTTTAAACGATTCGTATGTGCTGGCAATATCACCCGACCAAACTAAAGCGCCATACTTTTGACTGCCCGCCCATGCACAACGCACCAAATTAACCGCATTGACATTTTCTTTTTCTAAACCCTTGAAAAAGAGTTCGGTGTATTTTACAGGATATTCGTTTCCAACTTCGGCAGCGGTGCCTTTAAAATATCTGTAATTCTCAAAGTCATAGCTTGAAAATTCAGGCTCGGCAACGTCAAGCCAAAAATCTGTAATTCCGTATTTTACATAGTTTTCTTTAATTTTGCTCCACATAAAATCAGAAGCATCAGGATTTGTAACATCTGTAAATGAAGTAGGGTCTATCATCAGCATATTGACTTTGACACCGTTTTCAGATCTTATTAAGTATCCCTTTTCTTTCATTTCGTTATAATTATGAGAGTTAATAGAAACAGTAGGCCATACTGATACCATTAATTTTGTTCCCATACTTTCAAGCTCTTTGACCATTTGCAAAGGGTCAGGCCAATATTTAGGGTCAAAAGCCCAGTTTCCTTCGTAAGTCCAGTGGAAAAAATCTGCGATAATTACATCGAGTTTAATGCCACGCTTATGATATTCTCTAGCGACTTCTAAAAGTTCTTCTTGGGTTTGATAACGAAGTTTGCACTGCCAAAAACCTAGGCCGTGTTCAGGCATTACAGGAGGCTTACCTGTAACTTGCATATAGTTTTTTAAGATTTCGTCAGGCGTATCGCCCACAGTTATCCAAAAATCCATTTGTTTTGTTTGAGAAGCTTCCCATTCTGTTATATTTGTTCCAAAGCTTGCCTTGCCTACAGAAGGGTTGTTCCAGAAAAATCCATAGTTTAAATTTGAATATACAAATGGAACAGTTACTTGCGAATTTCTTTGCGCTAGTTCCAAAACAGAGCCTTTTAAATTAAAAATTCTGTTTTGATATTGTCCCATTCCAAATAGTTTTTCTTGAGGATTTGACTCGAACTTTAGGCTAGCGGAAAAATTACCACCAGAGATTGTCTTTAATTGTCTTGAATGTATTCCTAAAAGCGTATGCCTGCTAAATTCATACTCAGCTAACAGTATCTCATCGTCTTGATTTTTTATGACTAATTTTCCTTCTTTAGTCACATCTACTTTGATTTTACCGTTGATTAATGTGGCACTGTCGTCAACAATTTTCACTTCGGCATTAACTGTATTGGTGTTTTCATCATTCTTGTTACTGTTGATTATCACCTCAGGTTCTATCTCTTCCTGTGGAATTAACGCCCAGTTTTCATTGGTGAACTCATTTAGTTTTGTAACTCTAATTCTAACACTGTTTTTTCCAAAGGATTCAATTAACATTTTTTCGCCGTCATAGCTTCTGAGTAGACCATTTTTAGTTTTGTTTATCATTTTTTTCACCTCTTTATATTAATAAATCATACATAAATAGTTAAGTGCTACTTATGTATGATTATAAATTTAGTGATATTAAATTACTCTTTTATACCACTAAATGCAATACCTTGAACAAAGTATTTTTGTGCACATAAATATGCTGTTAAAATTGGTATAACTGAAAGGACTGAGCCCGCCATAACTAGATTCCACTGAGTGGTATAAATTCCTCTAAAGAAGGAAATACCAAGTGTCATTGTGAATTTGGACGGAGTCGTTAGATAAATAAGTGGACCCATGTAATCGTTCCAAGTGTTCATTAAAGTGAATACGCCAAGAGTTAATAAAGCAGGAACAACTAGAGGAAGCATTATTCTATAATAGATAGTAAATGGATTACATCCGTCAATTTCTGCCGCTTCTTCGAGCTCTTTTGGAAGTGAAAGGAAGAACTGACGAAGTAGAAATACACCGAAAGCCGAGAAGAACGCCGGCAAAATAAGTGGCCAGTGTGTGTCGGTTAATCCAACGTTTGAGAACATTAAATATATCGGAATCAAAGTTACTTGTCCTGGCACCATAAGAGTACCTATGTATAAAAAGAACATAACCTTGTTGCCGGTAAATTTAATTCTTGCAAAGGAATATGCCGCAAGGCTACTGAAGAAGAGCTGTCCTAGTAGAACGGCACCTACGATTTTAAGTGTGTTTAATAAGAAACTGAACATTGGTTGTTCTGTAAAAATATCAGAATAGTTTTCAAATCTCATAGGGTCAGGAATCCACACTGGTGGAATTTTAACTGCGTCATATTGCTCTTTAAGTGATGTAGATATCATCCATAAAAAAGGTACTATCATCAGTATGGCTACGCCGATAAGAACTAGATATAACAAAGTTTTTTTAATTATTCGTTTTGATTTTTTACTCATGATTTACCTCCTTTATGCGTCTATAGTTTTTTTTGAACTACGATTTTGAATTATTGATACGGTGAATACTAAGAAGAACATTACGAATGCAGCGGCACAAGCATAACCCATTTTATAATATGTAAAGCCGTATTCATAAATATACATCGCTATAGTCTTAGTAGCTCCAGCGGGACCGCCTTTTGTCATAATGAAGACTTGGTCAAATACTTGTAAGCTTCCGATTAAAGACATTAAAACAACAAAATAAGTTGTAGGTCTTATCATAGGAACTGTAATTTTTAAGAATTTCTGAACTGAATTTGCGCCGTCGATATCGGCAGCTTCGTATAAGTCGTTAGAAACGCCTTGTAGTGAAGCTAGGAATATCGTCATGTTGTAGCCAAGACCCTTCCAAATACTCATAATCGCAATAGATATCATCGAAATATCTGGGTTAGTTAGCCAGTTAACTCCTGATAAGCCTATAGATGATAACATTGAATTAAACAATCCTGAGTTTTCATCGTATAGCATGCTCCAAACAAGTGAAACTGCTACCATTGAAGTTATAACAGGAATAAAGAACATTGTTCTAAAAATTGCCATACCCTTAAGTTTTTGGTTAAGTAAAAGAGCAGTTAAAAGTGCTAAAATAACACCTGCTGGAACAACTAATAAGCTGTAGTATAGTGTGTTTGTAAGTGCTTGAATAAATCTATGATCTGTAAATAGGTCGATGTAATTATCGAGTCCAATAAATTTGCTTTCTGAAATAATATCGTAATTTGTAAAACTATAAAAAAGCGCTGTCAAAATTGGGATTAACATGAAGAAAACAAACCCAATAAAATTAGGTAAAATAAATAGATATCCCCAAAAGTTTTTTCGCCTTTGGATTTTGCCGAAATGATTTTTTGCCATAAAACTTCCTCCTTATATATGTTTGCGAAGTAGATTCAATTATAGGCGACTTTTACTAAAGCCGCCTATAAGTAAAACTATACTATTAAAGTAGTTCTGCTACTTCTGCAGCAGCTCTGTCTAATGCAACTTGTGCATCATCTTCTTGGTCAAACATATATGCTTGTAATTCAAGTCCCATTACGTCTTCGATTTGTGGCCATGTAGGAGTAAATGGTCTTGTGTGTGAAGTTGCCATTTGGTCTGAATATATTTGGATATATTGACCGACTTCTGCGTTGTCTGCATAGAAATCAGCATAGGCTGGTTGTGGTGGAACTGTAATCCAGTTTTCCCAGAATACTTCTGTAAACTCTGAACAAGTTAAGTGTACTAGATAGTCATAAGCTTCTTGTGGATATTCAGTGTTGTTAAAGATAACTACGCCTTCGCCGCCAACAACAGTTGCTTCTTCAGCATCTGCAGGAAGTGGAACTACGCCAAAGTTGTCTTTGAAATCAGGGTCTGCTAGGTATGGGTTTAACATCCAAGGTCCGTTGATTGACATAGCTGTAACTCCAGATGAGAATCTGTCAACGCCTGAAGCTGCTGCTTGTAGAGGAACTGAACCGTCTTGAACCATAGATTTCCAGAACTCAAGAGCTTTAACGCCTTCTGCGCTGTTGAAAACAACTTCTGTTCTATCTTCATTTAAGAAGTCTCCGCCTGATTGCCATAAGAATGGAAGCCAAGTCCAGCAATATCCGCCGTTATCATCGTAGATAGGTAAGTCTAGGCCGTAGATGTTGTTGTCAAGGTCTGTTAACTCTTGAGCAGCAGATCTTAAGTCATCCCATGTCCAGTCAGCTGTTGGTTCTGCCACGCCTGCATCTGCAAATAATTGTTTGTTGTAAAGTAGTGCTAGGTTGTTAGCAGTAATTCTTAAGCCGTAAACGTCGTCTTTATATGTTAGTGTATCCCATACAGATTCGTAGAATTTGTCTTTGTGCTCTTCAACGCCGTATTGTTTTAAAGGAAGTAATTGTCCTTTATCTGCTAATTGTGTGCTTAAAACACCAGCATCGATAAAAGCTAAGTCAGGGTTGTCTCCGCCAGCTAAAGTCGCTTGCATTTTTGTGTTATAAGAGTCAACAGCTATTGGAACGATTTCAACTGTAACTCCTGTTGCTTCTTTGTATGCTGCTGTATCTTCTGTTATTTTATCTGCGCTATCTTTTTCCCAGCCATAAACCCACATTGTAAGTTTTGCATCGCTAGTTGTTGCTTCTCCTTCTGATTCTCCCTCTGATTCTCCCTCTGCTGCGGAACTCTCTTGTGCAGATGATGATTCTTGGCTTGCACTTGAACTTGATGACTCAGAACTTTGGCAAGCTGCAAAAGCTGAAACAATCAAAGAACAAGATAAAAGCATTGCTAATAGTTTTTTTGATTTCATGTTTTTTCTCCCTTTCGTAAATTAGTTTTAATTAATTTGTTAACTTGATTTTAACATGTTGTTCACTATTTGACTAGTACACTATTTGTTACTTTAGGTACCACAATCTTTACTTTTTTAAAATAATGCACAAAAAAGATTGATATTTTTTTACTAAAATGTTATAATTGAAAAAATAATATAAAATTTTTGAATAATTTATTAAGAGAAGGTGAATTTTTAGCGTAATGAGAGCTATGATAAAGAAGATAAGAATAACAATAAGAGTTAAATTGCTTTTAAGTTTAATTCCGTTGTTATTTCTTTCATTTGTCGCATTTAATTTCTTGTCAAACTACTTGTTTTTTGATGTGATGAATTCTATTTTGCTGGAACAGGCAAAAGTAAATTTGAATCAAAGTACACTTCTATTTGATTCTGAAATTAAAAAACTTCATATGGAAACAGATAATTTGATTTTTAATGAAAATGTTCAAGAATTTTTACAAATAGATCAAAAGTTTCTAAGTTCTGATGTTAAATCTCAGTTAGATAAAGATGTGGTAGAGTATATGTATGATATAATTATAGATTATAATTATTATGTGAATTCTATAGCTATTAAAAATAAGTACGATAATTATTATTTGTGGAAATTACAGCAAGAGTACGCAGGAGTGTATAGTAAAGATGTGGACAAATATTATGAAGAAGCTAAATTATTAGATGGACAATTATTCTTTAGTTATGATAGAATTGAGGATAATCTTATTACTATAACCAGAGTTATTATCAATCCAAGAACTTTTGAAGAGCTAGGAGTGTTAATGGTTGACCTTGAAATGAGTTTTGTAGATGAAATATTATCTTCAAATGCTGACGATTATATAGAAATAGCTATTGTTCATGATGAAGCTGTAATATACAACAATACTGATATTGATTTAAGTAAGCTAGATAATACAAAGAATTACTATACTCAAGATGGACAGCATTATTCATACCAAACGATAGAGGCGAAAAATGCTCCACTTACAATTATAGGATTTATCAATGAAACTGCTGTAGTGGAAAGAACTGCGGATGTTAGGTTAACTCAAAATATATTGATTTTTTCAACACTCGCATTAATTGTAGGTTTGATTATATTTATTTCAAATAAAATAGAAAATCAGTTTAATACTTTTATTAAAAAAATTAAAAGCACGAATAGTATTGAAGATAACAGCATGATTATCATAGACTCAAATGATGAGTTTTACGACCTTTCAGTGGTTTACAACAAAATGCTTATTAGAATACAGAACTTGATGGAGGAGATCATTCAAAAAGAAATTGATATAAAAAATGCGCAATTAGCACTTAAAAATGCTGAGTTTTACACACTTCAGGCTCAAATAAATCCTCATTTCTTGTACAATACATTAGACTGTATAAATGGACTCATTGATTTAGATAGAAAAGATGATACTAAAAAAACTGTAATTGCTCTTTCAGCTATTATGAGACAAACAATAAAAGGAAATGAATTTAATAGTGTCAAAAACAACATAGAGATAGTTGAACTTTTTATGTTTATCCAAAAAATGAGATATGATAACAGACTTTTGTTTTTATGTGAATATCCAGAAGGTGTCATAAATTATCTAATGCCAAAGTTGATTTTGCAACCGCTTTTGGAAAATTCAGTTATACACGGACTTGAAAAAGTTAAAGAAAAATGCATGATTGCTCTATTTGTTGAAGAAAATGAAGATGATTTATTGTTTCATGTTAAAGACAACGCTTTGGGGATGCCTGATAATATTATTGAAAAATTGAATTTGCCACTTTCTGAACTTAGAAAAATGGGTAAAATAAAAAATAGTATAGGTCTTATTAATATACAGACAAGACTTAAGCTGTTATATGGTGAAGATTATGGACTAACAGTTACCAATCATAAAGACAAGGGTTGTACAGTTACAGTTAAAATACCCAAAAAAGAAATATGAAAGGCTGAAATATTAAAATGAATATATTACTGGTTGACGATGAAAATACTATTTTGTTAAAAACTAAAAATGTGATTTTAAGGTCAGACTTAAATTTTAATAATATTTACACAGCGACAAATTATGATGAAGCTGTAAATATTATTGATAAATTTAGCCCTGATATAATTGTAACTGATATAAAGATGCCCGGAAAATCAGGTATGGATTTACTGAATTATACTTTTGAAAAATTTGAATACAAGCCTGTGATAATGTTGTCAGGATATTTTGAATATGAGTATACAAAACAGGCTTTTGGAAATAAAGCATTTGACTATTTACTTAAACCTGTTGACGATGGTGAATTAGTCGACTCAATAGAAAACGCATGTGAACAGCTCGTAAAATATAATAAACAAAAACAAAATGCCATTATGTTTAAAGAATATTTTGAAGCAAATATGAAAACGGTTAGAGGTAAATTTTTTGAAAGTTTATTGATGAATAATTTATCAAATCAACTATCAAATGCCGATTTTACTAATTTTAATATTGACCTTAAAGATTTTAGACTAATCGCTATAGAGGCTAATACAAAAATAAGCATAAATGCTTTTGAAAGTGGGTATTACTGCGCTAATTGTATCGAACAATATCTCGATAAAAAAATTGATAATTTAATAAGCTGTTCTTTTGGAAATATAATATTTTTTATTTTTCCTATCGAAAATACGTTTAATCATAATGATTATAAAAGTACAGAAAATTTTATGGCTGCAATTAATGAAGAGATTTTAGATAACTTATTTATTAATTCGAGAATTGGAATAAGTAAGAAAAGTAGCGATATTTTTAGTATTAATAAACTTATGAAAGAGTGCTTTTACTGTCTTGATGCTTTAAAATCAAGTGATGAAATTTTCATGCTGTTTTATGATGAAATAGATGAAGAAACTAATATAAAATATGATATAAATGATGATTTGCAAAAATTATTAACTTATATTTTAAATGACTCAAGAAGTTTAGCTATTGAGTGTATTGAATTTATATATAATAATATTTTGAGCAAAGCTAATGAAAATTTAAATGATTTTTTTATATTAATAGTCGCAAATATACGTTTAATTCTACTTAATTTGAATAGTGAAAATAATAAATTGAACTTAGATATTAATGAGTTTGAAAGTCAAATGAATCCTAATGTTAAATTTGAAAAAATTAAGAGTGTTGTCATTGATGCTTGTATTATGGTTTCTGAACATAAAAATAATAAGCAAACATCCTTGATACAAAATATTAACAGGTTTATCTACAATAACTTTCAGCAAAATATTGGTTTACAGGATTTAGCTGAGTATACTAAGCATAACGCCTCATATATTAGCCGAATCATAAAAGAGCATACTGGAAAAAACTTTACTCAAATTCTAACAGAAAAGAGAATAGAAGAAGCTAAGAAATTACTGAAAAACACTAACAACAAAATCAATGACATCGCAATTCAAATAGGTTATCCAAATCCTAAATATTTTAATAGAATATTTAAGTCATATGTAAATATGTCTGCAGGTGATTATAGAGAATTAATTTCTACATTCAG
>CAYJFP010000041.1:0-1646 GCA_964369415.1 uncultured Eubacteriales bacterium
CTCCCCAGTTAGAAATATTAAAAGGTGGATTTGCTAAAATGTAATCAGCTTTTAATTGTGGGTGTAAATCATTGAAAAAGGTGTCAGCGTGATTTTTACCTAAATCAGCTTCAATTCCACGAATAGCAAGGTTCATTTGTGCCATTTTCCAAGTTGTAGGATTGCTATCTTGCCCATAAACAGAAATATTTCCAATATTGCCACCATGATTTTCAATGAATTTTGCTGATTGAACAAACATACCACCACTACCACAAGCAGGGTCTATAAAGACAACGGGATTGATACAATTTAACCTTATCCTCAGCGGGTGCATATTTTGGGTGCATAATTTAACGATAGCATTTTCAACCTCTCTTAACTTTCTTTATTGATAATTGTCGCCATCAAATCCCTCCATAATTTTATTAAATGTTTTCGTGTTAAAAACAATAATTATTTTAAAACAGCACCTTTACTCTTTATATTCACACTTCAGTTCTAATCATCACTTACCCTTTTAACGATTTTATTTACAAATTTTCTATGTTCCTCATACGTTTGAAAAAACACTTGATTCAATTCGAATTTAGAAAAAATCTCTTCTTCAAAATAGTTATTAATTAATTCAATATGCAAATTCATTATTTCAAAAATATGAGTTGCACAATCAACGTAATTTGTATTATTGGGGTTAATAGTTAAATGTGCATTATGCTCTGGGTTGCTACATTTACACATTATGCTTGAGTAAATTGCCGTCAACGATGTATGTATAAATTCACTATTATATTCATAATATTTATCATACTCATCTTTTATATTTAGCTGTATAGAATATTCTCGTGCTGATTTTGTAAAATAATCTCCATTGATTGGGATTGGGTCAAAAATTCCACTTTCCACTTCCGATAACAAATCATTTATACTATTAACTTTTGGCATATCACTTCGTTTGATTATGTGTAACCTCATTCGATCTAAAGCAAATAATCTATATTCCTCAATCTTATTTTCCTGAATTAAATATTTGCTTTGCCAAAAATTATCAAATAAACTTCTTGTTACAAATGTTGACAATATTCCATTTAAGCCAATAGGATTAATACATAATTCTTTTATCATTCGTAAGCTATATAGTAGTTTACCAAACAATACTTGTTCGTTTTCAGATATAAGATACCAATTTGGTGATAAGTGGCTTTCAATATCTGCAATATTGTTAAGTATATAATCAACTTGCGGATAATACTTTAAGTTCTTTTGGTGAGTATAACACTCCATGTTTTTTTCTACTAAAGATTTTAAAACATCAGGTATCGGTGTTATTTCTGTGCCTTCATCTTGCTTCATACTCCATAATCCGAGAAAAGTAGCATTAACAAGAGAGGATATCCCTTCCCAGTCTATAATCTTATTACTTTTAATCTCTGGTGCTATTTGAACTAAAGACTTATGCTTAGCCAAAAATATTGCTCTTGTTATCGTATGGAAAATATGATGACTATCTTTTGAATCCCTAATTATATTATCATAGTTTTTAATATCAAAATCTTCACTTAAATAAGTAGTGATTGATATATTATGTTTTAGCAAAATACTTGATAATGCTCTTTTTATATCTTCTGATAATTCCCATTCAAATAAAGTATTTTCTTTATTTTCTG
>CAYJFP010000041.1:1656-4247 GCA_964369415.1 uncultured Eubacteriales bacterium
TTCACTAGCTATTTTATTAACTTTCATATCTATATTATTTGATTTAAATATATACCATTCCCATATCTTTCTATTATTTTATATAACCAAAGATGCCCTAATGTTAATAAATAGATATTCAAGCCATTTTCATAGTAGGGTAGTTTATTGGGGAATAAGGGATGTACAAACGATTTTTTCGAATTGTCAATCCTAAATTCTTTTATTAATCGTTCATCATTCATTTCACAACCTCCTTTGTTGAATAAAATTTTCAATACGCTACAATTTTCTATCGTTTTTCTATGCTGCCGTTTCAAAAATACGTTTTTGTGCTTGTAAATACCTTTGAAGATTAAGTATAATCGCATTTGAAGTTGTATCTTTATATATTTCTTCATCTGTCAATTCAACAGAATTATTTTGTGCCAATTGAACTGTGTATTCATATATACGATTCACAATAACACCAAGTTCTTCCATTGATAACTTTACATTTATTTTGTCAAAATTCTTATGTTGTTTCATTGTGTCTAAATAATTAACCAGTGAATTTACAGTTTCTATTTTAAGTGTACCTTTACGAATTTCATCTATATACACTTTCAGAGCTGCCCTAAATTCCGCAATGACTTTAGGCTCATGATTTTTAACCTTATAGTATACAATGATTCCAGTTGTTACAGTACCTACTAATGCTCCAGTAATAATTAATGCTTTTTTATTGCCTTTTGCAAATTGCAGAGCCTTTGCTCCAGAACCTTGTGCTTGTTTTACACCTTTTTCTAAATTTATCGGTTCTAAATGTTTTACTATTTGACCTTTATTGGGACCTACCGCATGACGAACTACTCCACCCATTCTACGAAGAACACCCGTAGCTAATCCTAAAGCTATATCATCAGGAATGTAAAACGCCTCTTGAACAATTGCCATCACTATTCTCCTTTTCCATATTTCCGTCAAGACCATATTCTTACGCTATAATCATCTTCACAATTTTATTATAAGTTAAAATAATATTCTCGTATCTTTTTAGCCATCAACAATCTACGCTTTTCTAAAAACTCTTGATAATTGTTTATATCCATACTGAATATATCTTCCGGCACGCAGCTTTCATTTAAGTTTGCCAGTAAATCTTCATACTCGATAATTCCACCATAAACTGAATTCTTAGTTTCACATTGCTGTTTCATTTCAGCCATATACACATTTGGTGCTTTATCCTTAATCTTTATATTTATTTCTGATTGTGTATAAACATAATTTGCAATTTGGTTATACTCACCTTTAGAATTCACGCCATTCGACTTCAAATAATTTTTAGGGAAGATATGATGAATATCACCACGCTGTTCAATTAGTGATTTTACATCAATTTTTTCCGAAAGAAATCCTCTGTCGTTTGATTTTATTTGTGCCATCACAAAGATGTTAAATACAGGACTGCTTGAAACTGATGTATCCAATCTCGCAACAAGCACATTATTCCAAAATGCGTCCGACAGTTCGCCATCTTCAACACTTTTTAAATATTCCATAGGATTAAGAGTGGTAAATCTCTTAATATCATAATCGAATAATGATTCGGGTGAGCCTGAATATCTACTTGTTAGCATTGCTAAAACAGTCCACCTACGAACAATTTTTTCAATTATTGCCGCTTCTACATTTATATCCCTTAGTGCTAAATAAAGAGCATATCCAAAATTCACTGCATTTTGAGATCTTATCAAAGATTTATCTATAATTCCCGCTGATTTTAATATCATTAAGTAACGTTCAAAATTAGTTTTATTCACAAAACTGAGTACACCAGCACGAAGTGTATTATAAGAATTTTCTTCAATTTCAATTTCATTCGTTCTTGTTTCAAAGTTACGTCCCGATAATAAACTTACCAAATCAGCAAGTTTTCCTCTTTTGAATTTTGAAGTAAAAGCAACTCTTAGTACATCTGAATAATTGGGTTCGTAAATATCTTCTTTTTCATTAATTATCCATTTAATTTGATTTGCATATTCTGTCTTTGTAAAGTCACTGTCATTGGAGATAATCATATCAAAATCAGCAGGAACTTGAAGGAAATGACAGAAATAATCTATGATTTTTCTGATTGTATTTCCGCCAAAACTGTCATTTGATGATATTTTAGACATAGCAAAATCAGCTTGTGATAACACCACACCTTTTGAGTTGATTCTAATAAATATCTCAGTGACTTTTTCAATATCTAAATGTGAGGATAACTCTATAACTCCAAAGTTGATATTTCTAATAGCAATCAGTTTATTTAGAACTTTATTAATTCGCTCCATATCATCTATATTGTTTTTCTTGCAATATTCCATTACAAATCCAAACGAACTAAAATTTGTATCAAAAATAATAGCTATATTTTCTATCCATATAGAATTCTTTTTAATTGCAGAGTTTGTAACTTCAAACTTTTCTTCCAGCGGGTTAAAGGCTATTGATATAGCTTTTTTCTTATAAGAACTATCTAATACTTTAGTTCCTATTAAGGCCGCTTGAAGAGCAGTGATTCTTTGCTGCCCATCAATCAGCACCTTTTTACCGCTGCTCATTGTACCATCTTTAAGTTTGAC
>CAYJFP010000041.1:4257-11073 GCA_964369415.1 uncultured Eubacteriales bacterium
TAACATCTGGATTTTTCCAAGTAATAATATAACCACATGGATAACCTTGATAAAGCGAGTCAATTAAGTCACGCACTTTTGATGAACCCCAGACAAAAGGTCTTTGAATTTCTGGTATTGCAATTTCATTGCTTTTTATCCAACTAAGAATAGTATCGACCGAATTATTATTAACATCAAATTGTGCCATCGCTATTTTCTCCTATCGCATCTCGTTTTTTATACACAATCTCAATATCATACCCCAAAGCCGCCATCATCTGCACAAAGGTCTTATTCACCACCCCATCCTCTTTCTTGATGATACGGTTGACATATTGACTGCTTGTACCGACTTTCTCCGCAAGTTGTGCCTGCGTAATTCCGGCTTCAATACATTTTACTTTTACATCGACTTCTATGTTGTTTTTAACCATAATTTCACCCTTTTCCGTTCAAGTTAATTTCTAACACATATCAGATAATTTATTATAACACACTATTTTTCAAAAATCATCAAAAATTTATGAACACAAGAAAAAAACACCTCACATTTCTGCAAGGTGCTAAATTCGGTATCATTATTCAGATTTTACGTTGATCTCACTTCCGTTTTTAAAGGTAAATTGTACATCATCTGCGGAATGAATAGTGATGTGTTCAAGCAGACTATCCACTTTCTTTGCATATCCTGCGGCGATTAGGAAAATCATATATACTACAAACATCATCGAGGGGCTAAACAGACAATTCAGAAAGATTACAAAAAACAAGCCCTCTTTCGTCAACGACGATTCTCTTAAAAAAATGCTGTATTTAGCCTCTAAGAAAATTGTCGAACATTGGAGTGCCGGTTGTCGAAATTGGGACATGGTTTTAAACCATCTGAATATTCTTTTTTCAGACAGAGATATTGCATAATTCCCCCCTTAATGCACTATTCCCCCCAATCGTTCTTGTCTGTTAGGTTAGTCTTTTACACAAAATTTTATGGGATGCCAAAGTCTCCGATTTGCCATTGTATTTTGATAACAAATCGGAGACTTTTCTATTCTTCAGTTGTTTGTGGTAATGCCCCTTCATTTTCAATAAAGGCAGATTCAATAGATGTTGCTAAGGACAAAATCCTATTTTTATGATTTCCTGTGTAATGATACATGAGATAGCGTATGTCAGCAACAATGCCTTGCACACGTTCATATTTATAGTTATCCGCTTTCCAATCGCCTTTTGCTTCTCCAATATTAGCAAAAGTTGTTTCCAAATCAAAAATGTTTTCTTTACTGTTATACGGCATAAGAAAAGCATTATATACCGGAACATCTTCTCCATATTTGTCTTTGAATTGCTGTTTTGTATGGATGTACTCTCCATAGGTAATCTGTTTGTTAATAGAAGTGGATTCAGGCAAGTGATTAGGTTTTCCTGTTATTCCATATCTGTAGTATTTCGCATCTAATACATATATCTTATCATTAAAAAGCATTATTGTATCCGGCTCAAGTGCAGCGTTTCCCTTGATTTTCCCAAAATTAAGATGCCACTTGGTTTTTGGAAAATACGATTGTTTATCTTTAATACCGAAGATACGGTCAATCAATTTTTCCCAAACATACTCAAACCTATCTGTGCCAAAGTAAAAACGCTTATCATCTGTTTTTTCGTCTATGTATTTTAGCAAAGAAATCATAGCCGAGAATAGTCGTTTGTCTTTATCATTATTAGTTCTTGCCAGTTTGTCATTTAGAACAATAATAAACTGCTTTGTGTTTTTCTCTATGTCGGGCTTTTGAGGTAAATCCGGAGTAAATAACCATCCTAATTTTTGAAAACTTTCATACACACAATATTTATGAATTTTAGTTATTAAGTTTTTCTCATTAGGGGCGGGAACTCTTACAGTAAAATCAGTATACACAGGAGATCCATTTGCTTGTATAAGCGGCTTTTGATTTTTTATTGTTTTAGCCCAATCAATATCTCCTCGATCACTGGTTTTATATAATGTCTCTTTCTCTGTGTAATAAGAATTTTGCTCCATATAGTAATTAATAACTTCCATGTATGCATTGATTGGAAAGTCCACAGATTGAGGAGCTTCAAACTTTTTCATCGTTAATACTTTATCTGAGCGTTCTGTGAATTCAGCTAATACTGATATTAAATGTAGTATATCTCGTCTTACTTCTTGCTCCGTTTCAGGAAGTTGATAACCAATAGGGAAATAGACCACAGCATCATTAGAGTCGGCTTTAACTCCAACAAATCTATCACCATCATCATTTTTATTAATATGGCATCGCTTAAGAAGATTAGCATCTATTTCCATCTACATCACCATCCTTACTCTTCTTCTGTACTTGGGTTAGTTATTGCACCAAACATACCATCTTTGAAAACGCTGAATCTTTCATTTTCGTGTTCAGACATAAATTTCTTAATAACAGCTTCCAAACTATTGTAACTGCTTACTTCAAATATATCTTCTCGCGAAAATTTAAAAGCATCATCCCATAGGTATTTCAAAACTTTTTCTGCAAATCTACCATTATTACGTTTTGCTTTTGCTTTTTCTGTGCCAGTAGCATTTGGACTATCGGCATTTCTATCATATATTAAGTCAGCTTTTGTAATAAAATAAGCTCCTAAACGCTTGTCTTCTGAAGATGTCATTCTTACATTCTTCTGCAATATTTCGGTGTTAATGGCATTACAAAAATCTTTCCACGAAACACTTGTATCCAAAATCATCTCATTGGCAAAAGAATGATTGTTAAAAGAATTTTCTATCATTCGCATATTCCATCTACGCTGAAAAGCAGTATCCAAAGTAAATACATTCTGATCAGATGTGTTCATGGTTCCTACAATGGACATATTTGACGGAATGCGAACTTTATGTTCAGGGTAACCGTAAATTACAGTCGCAACATTAGCATTAGTAATGCTATATTCACTTGTTCCAATGGGAAAACCATCTTCTCCTTGAAGCGATTTTCTATCAAGCAACTGAAAGACCTCTCCAAAAATAGCAGGTGCGTTGCCACGATTAATTTCCTCAATAATAAGGAAAAATTCGCTACTTGGATTTTGATATGCTTTTTTTAACAGAGTAGTAAATGGCCCCGGAGTAAAAGTATAGCTAACCGTGCCGGCAGAAACATTAGGCAAAATTTGTCCAACAAAATCTGAATAGGTATAATCCGGATGAAATACCAAACGCTCCATTCTACTTTCATCATTACAGTATTCATGAGCAATCGTCCAACTTTTACCCGAACCCGGCACTCCGTACAAAAGCGTATTCTCTCCACCGGAGATTCGAATTTCCTCCAAGTTATCCAACTCAATGCCGGCATCTTCACTTTCTATATCTTCAACACCAATTACTTTAGTTGCAGATAATCTAAGTAGTGTATCTACGCGCTTTTGATAATCCTCTAATTTTTCAGTTCGCTCCGGTGCAACTGACACCTCTCCATTTGAATATTGAATATATGGATTTAGACCATCTGATAATAATGATTTCAAAATACGCAAAGAACCTTTAGCTTCACTGTCTCCATTAATATCAACCGACTGCTCGGTTTCCAATAGTTTCCTATAGACACTATTTTGGTTAAAAACAACATCTTTATCTTTATCAGTTAACTTGAATATCGCAGTTTCTGACAGTGCAGTAAATAAACAACTTAATATCCTGTCGCAATCAGGGTCAACTGCTATATCAAATCCAATCCAAGACATTAATACCCTAATATACGCACTTTCATTGCTTGCAACAACAGAATGAATAATATCTATATTGGTTGTGTAAGTTAATTTTTTGGGGTATCGGATACCACCTGTTCGTTCGGCACTTGCCGCTTTGTTTGTTTCTGTAAAATTAACTTTAGCCAATTTCCAAATTAATTCAAAAGCAACCATCAATGCTTCCATTTGCGACTTAAATAGCTGGTTCTGATTAATCTTGGAAATTAAGTATTCAAAATCTATCGTTTCTTCTTCGCAAATTTCGGATAAATAATCAATCATCCATTGTGATAATTCTTCAGTTAATTCTGTTTCGTTACCATTTTGTTCAGAGTATATCAACTCTGCAGGATGGTCAGAACACTCCCAAAATAACACCGCAAGTGCAAGCGTACTTTTAATATTAGGAAGCGATGATTTGATGCCTAATTTCAAATCTATTTCATCATAAACTAAAAGATTATTTGGTCTATTCATATTGAATTTCCTCCTTCATATCTTTAATTATTACTTCGGCTATTGCAGAAGCAAGAAGTGGCGGAACTGCGTTTCCTACCTGTTTCATTTGAGATCCCTTATTTCCGGTAAATACAAACCAATCCGGAAATGATTGTATCCTTGCAGCTTCTCTTACTGTAATTGCTCTGTCAAGAAATGGGTGAGAAAATTTGCCGGAAGACGGAGTATCAAACCTTGTTGTAATTGTAACAGAAATTTCATCTTTTTTCATTCTTGACCAAGTACCACTATAAATAGATTTGGTAAGATGTTCTTTCGGGAGAACTTCTCGACCTGCATTAGGTGGTATCAAAGATAACCTCTCTAATGCTATTTGCGAATGCTTGGTAGCAATATGATTGTATAGAGCAGAACTCTCTTCACGCATTTTCTTTTGATATTCACTTTCAGGCTGAAGTTTATACTCTTGCATATATTTTCCTTCTCCTGACCCTAAAAACGCTAAGTCACTTATCGCATCCCATATTGTTATCTTTTCTTGCGTTGGGATTGGGAGAGACGGTGCATTTGAGCCTTGTTTTCCGATAATCACGGCTCTTTTTCGATTTTGAGGAACTCCAAAATCAGAAGCATTTAAGATTCCCATTTGAAGACTATACCCCATAGCATCAAAGAGTTTAATTAGTTCGTTTTTAAAGTAGCCATTCTCTGAAGTCAATAAATTTGGTACATTTTCCATAACAAAATATTTAGGTTTTAATTTCTCAACAACAGTAACATAGTATTTAAACAAAAAATTTCTGGAGTCATGGATAGTCTTTCTTTGTCCTTTTTGGGAAAATCCTTGACAAGGCGGCCCACCTATAACAACGTCAATATTTCCAGCGTATTCTCCAAACATAGCATCTAAATCTAAAGAAGTAATATCTCCAACAATCATTTTGGTCGATTTGTGATTTTCTTTATATGCCATAGCAATTGACTCATCATATTCATTTGCTACAATAACATTAAAACCTTTTTCCTCAAATCCAAGAGACAGTCCACCTACACCCGAAAACAAATCAATGACTGTAGGTTTCATAGCTGCACCTCCTGTATCCTACGAGTAGCAATTTGAAAATAATTCTCATCTAACTCTATGCCGATAAAGTTTCTTTTATTTTTCTTTGATGCTACACCTGTGCTCCCGCTACCCATAAATGGATCCAAAATCATATCGCCTTCATTTGAAAGAACGGTTATAAAATGATCCATTAATGCAATAGGTTTTTGTGTTGGATGTTTTCCCGCTTTTCTCTCACCATTAGTAACAACTGAAGTTTCAAAAAAATCATGCATAACCTTTCCATTATTATTAAAAGTTCCTGTGCGTTTGCCATAAGTAAAATAAACCCATGCTTCTGTCGAGTTGACAAAATGTAAATTCATATTCCTTGGCATAGGATTTAGTTTGTGCCATATCCCTGTTGTTTTATAATATAAGCCGTGCGTCTCTGCTATTTTAATTAATGTTTCCACTTTTATAATAGACATGAAAACAAGCATTGCTCCGCCTTTTTTCAAAAGCCTTGCCGATTCCTCAAAAAAACCGTCCATAGATTTTTCCCATTCTTCAGATGTTAAATCATCCCAACCAGCTGCTCCAAAAAAGTTCTCTCTCATTTTTTTTAAGTTAGTATCTCGACCTTTCATAAAATTCCCCAAATTATATGGTGGGTCTGTAAGTATTAAGTCTATAGAATCATTTGCAAGCCTTTTCATTGCACGCAAACAATCCTCGTTATATAAAATTGAATCTGCCATATTGTCTCCATTCCTTTAAAGCCGAAGAACAAATTTCTACACCTTAAAATTTGTAAAAGCGAGAAAAGTTACTCAATAGCACTTTTTCCACTCGCTATCCATTTATCCAACTCTGAACGTTTAAACTTCCACAGTTTTCCCACCTTATGAGCAGGTATTTCAGAGTCAGCTTTTTTAACCCAATTTCTCAAAGTAACCGTCTTGATACCGAGATATTCTGCAGCTTCATCAATACTGATGTAATTATCATTATTTTTATCTACCATTTATTCCACCTCATTATTTATCGTAAGGCACACTACACCAACGATAGTATACACCATAATAAGTTTTTTTGCAATAGTTTTATTATATTTCTTTATATTTGTTAATATTCACGATGTCTACCGAAGAATGTTTGCTATTTTTTACTCTTTCTTTACCATCCATAATACCGGTAGACACAGCTTGATAGGTTATCACTAATATATCACTTTGAAACCATTTTACGATTGATACCTTTTAACGATATATAGTTAAAAGGTATGCACCCACGCTCTCCGCAAAAAATAACTACATATGTGCCAATATGGTGACAACAAAAAAGAACCTCCACGATTTACATATAAATCTCTGAAAGTCCTTGATTTCAAGCAGTTTTCAGCCTGTATCTGCTGATTTTAGAGGTTGCAAATTGTATCATATCCGTTGTCTTTTGGTCATAAACTCTACCATTGTAAGGTTGTAGCACTTCAACTAAAGTCTTAACTACACAAGCAGGTGTGTAGAATTCGCCTGCGTTTTTACCCTCTTGTGATGCAAAGTTAGATAGGCAATATT
>CAYJFP010000042.1:0-10177 GCA_964369415.1 uncultured Eubacteriales bacterium
CAAAAGAAAATCGAGTGCCACAACCCTCACTTGGGTTATGAACACTCGATATGGTCGGGATAACAGGATTCGAACCTGCGGCCTCTTCGTCCCGAACGAAGCGCGCTACCAAACTGCGCTACATCCCGATAATCCATTTAAACTGTAAAAATGACAAAACTCAGATGAATTTTGTCATTCAGTTTGGCTGCGGAACTAGGATTCGAACCCAGACAAACAGAGTCAGAGTCTGCCGTGCTACCGTTACACAATTCCGCAATAAACTATATACAGCATAGCAGTATAACATTAAAATTATATCAAATAATAAAATCAATGTCAATAATTATCTGCCGTAAAATTCCTGTCTCAAATGTCTTGGAACAAATGGTTTCATTGCGTCTAAAACTTTTTGACTTGGGTCAAATACAACCAAAGTCATACCTGTTTTTTTGCTGTTTACAACAACATAAACACCGTCTTTTCCGTCTGAATCTGCACCGGCAAAAATCTGCTTGTCAAACCTTCTATTTTTAAGTGCTTCTGCTTTATCCGCATACTTTCCAATTTCTTCAATACTTTTTGTATCGAAAGAAGTAAGTCTTTTTCTTGATTTTCTATTCATTATTTTATCAACAGAAACATCTCCATTAGTAACAGCGTACTCAAATTCAAGATTTCTGCTTCCTATAACCCAGTAGATACCAAAAATCGCACCAGCTGCTATCATTAATACAACAGTACTTGCTGTAGCACCTATAAATAATGGCAAGAATAAAAATGCAGCTATTGTAAGTGTTACACCTAATACTATTGTTCCAAGCATAATCGCATAATCCACTACGCCCATCTTTCTTTTAACCATATATTCTACAAAAACATCCATTGAAAAGTTACTCATTTTTAAAACCATCCTTCATTCATACAGTAAAATTAATATTTATTTGAATCATTTTACCACGATATTTGATAAATTTCAATAAAAAATATTGTTAACAAATTTAAAATTTTTATTAAGTCAAATAATTTATCAATTTCACTTGAATATTTTATCCCTTTGTGTTATCATCTTATAAACGCATTGAAAAAGAAAAGTAGATTTGTTGATGCACTAAGAGAGGTTTTGCCATCGGCTGAAAGCAAGACTGTGCTTATTCATTTTGAAGTTCCCTTTGGAGTGGCTTTGCTGAAATTTTAGTAGGTGAAGACGGTTTGGCTACGTTATAGCCTTTAAAGAGCTTTATTTAGCTAAAATTGGGTGGTACCACGAATTATTTCGTCCCATACTGGGGCGCTTTTTTTATGCCTTTTTGCCCATTTTTTATTAAATTTACTTTAAATTCATTAATTGAAAGGAAGATAATATTGAACGAACTAACTAACAAAATCAAACTAGACTTGGAACAAGAGCTTTCATCGGTGACTTCACTAGAAGAAATCGAAAAGGTTAGAGTGTCTTACCTAGGAAAGAAAGGCAAAATTTCAGGACTTATGCAGGAACTTAAGAATGTTCCGAACGAAGAGAAGAAACAGTACGGACAAAACATAAATATTCTTAAAAAAGAAGCTGAGGAATTAATCACTGCTAAAACAGCGAACCTTGCTAAACTTGAAGAGGAAAAACTTGTAGCTTCTGCTGAGAAATACGATATCAGCCTTCCATCAGAGGAAAAAAGCGGTTCTTACCACCCTATTACGATAGTTCAAAGAGAGCTTGAAGAAATTTTCTCTTCTATGGGCTTTACTATCGAAGATTACAAGGAAATTGTTAATGATTATCAGTGCTTTGAAGCATTAAACATTCCTAAACATCATCCGGCAAGAGATATGCAGGACACATACTATCTAAGTAATGGCCAACTTCTTAAAACTCACACTTCAGCCGCACAAAATGCAATTATGAAAAAATACGGCGCACCACTCAAAGCAGTTTTTCCTGGTAGATGCTTTAGAAATGAGTCCACCGATGCAAGCCATGAAACTACATTCTTCCAAATGGAAGGCATGATGATAGACACAGATATTTCGATTTCAAATATTATTTATTATATGAAAACCATGCTTTCAGAAGTGTTTAAAAGAGACATAAACGTAAGGCTTCGTCCTGGCTTTTTCCCATTTGTTGAGCCTGGATTTGAGCTTGATATAAACTGCCTTATCTGCGGCGGTGAAGGCTGTTCTACCTGTAAAAATTCAGGGTGGCTTGAGCTTTGCCCTTGCGGAATGATTCATCCAAACGTGCTTGAAGCCGGTGGAATCGACACCGAAAAATACACAGGTTTTGCCTTTGGCCTAGGTCTTACAAGGCTTGCTATGATGCGTTTTGGAATTAAGGATATCAGAGATTTAAACAGCGGAAATCTAAAAGTTTTAGAACAGTTCAATCACGAATAAGGAGGAGTAAACATGTTAATTTCAATGAATTGGCTTAGTGATTTTGTTGATTTATCAGGTCTTGATAAAGAGTCACTCATTAAGCGTTTTACACTTTCGACCGCAGAGGTTGAAGATATAATTATTAAAGGTGAAAATCTTAAAGATGTTGTCACAGCTAAAATTTTGTCAGTTGAGAAACATCCAGATTCTAAAAAACTTCATCTATTAAAAGTAGACGGTGGAGATAAGGTATATGACGTGGTTTGCGGTGCACCAAATGTTCGTGAAGGCATGATTATTCCTTTTGTAAAAGCTGGCGGACAAGTTGGCGACATGGAAATTAAACTTGCAACTGTTGCTGGTTTTGAGTCACAAGGTATGTGCTGTTCAGAGCTAGAACTTGGCATTAGTGGAGACCACAAGGGGCTTATGGAGCTTCCTTCTGATTTAGAGCTTGGCATAGATATTAGAGATATTTACGATATTCGTGACATCGTGTTTGAAGTCGATAACAAATCTCTTACAAACAGGCCTGACCTTTGGGGCCATTACGGTATTGCAAGAGAATTTGCCGCAATTACTGGCAGAGAACTTAAGCCTTTAGAAACTCTTGACTTATCTTCTTACAACACTCTTCCATCTCTTTCTATTCAGATTAAAGATGAACTTTGTTTAAGATATTCAGGAATAACCGTAGAAAATGTTAAGGAAAATATCAGTCCTGTCAACATGAGGATTCGCCTTTTTTACTGCGGGAACAGAAGTATTAATCTTCTTGCTGACCTTACAAACTATTTAATGCTTGAAATGGGACAGCCTATGCATGCCTTTGATTCTAGAAAGGTAAATGCTGTTGAAGTCAAAAGATTTAGTGATAATTTCGAATTTACGACTCTTGACGGAGAAACAAGGCTAATTGATGAGAATACTTTAATGATTTGCAATGAAAAAGAAGCCGTTGCTATAGCGGGCGTTATGGGCGGACTTGAATCTGAAATTGAGGACGATACCACTGGACTTCTTTTAGAATCGGCTTGCTTTGACCCTGTTTGTGTCAGAAAGACTTCTACAAGACTAGGCCTTAGGTCCGATGCTAGCATGAGATACGAAAAAACACTTGACCCTGAGATGACTGTCACGGCTATAGAGAGATTTTTACTTCTTTTAACTTCTATCGACAGTGGTGTAAAGGTAACTTCGTCTTTAACTGATGTCTATATCAAAAAATATCCTGTTAGAAAATTGAGCTTTACTAAATCGTATGTAGATAGATACACCGGAATTGAAATAAGCGATGAAAGAATATTAAACACACTTATTTCTTTAGGTTTTAAGACAACTTTAGAAGGTGATACTTTTAGCACCGAAGTTCCCACATGGAGAGCTACTAAGGATGTAACGATTAAAGCTGATATCATCGAAGAAATCACTAGAATTTACGGTTATGATAACTTTGAGGTTAAAACTTCAAGAAGTGCACTTTATCCTGTTTTACCTTCTAAAATTAATTCTTGCAGTAAATATGCTAAGGATATCCTTGTAAATGATTATAAACTGCACGAAGTTCACTCTTATGTATGGTGTGATGCTAAAAAGTACAAGGATTTAGGTATAGAGCTTCCAGAAAATGTTAGACTGATGAACTCGATAAATCCTGACTGCGTTGTCATCAGAACGTCTATAATTCCAACACTTTTAAGCTATGTTTCTGAAAATAAATCTTACGCGCCTGATTTTGGCATTTTTGAAATCGGTTGTGTGACTAAGGGGCTTAAGGAAGACGGCGAGTGCAACGAGAGAAAAACTCTTTCCATTTGTCTTTATTCAAAAACTAAGAGCGAAAAAGAATTATTTTTCTCACTTAGAGACATGATTTATTCTATATTTAATAAAATTAAACATCAAGAGCCTTCATTCAAAAATGTAGATTCATCACAAAGTTTTGAACATCCAGTAAATACAGTTTCAGTAGAGCTAGAAAATATTTCCTACGGAAAAATGTATACCATCTATCCTACTGTAAAGAATAAGATAGATAAAAAGGCAAGTATCGTCGCAGCAGAAATTGACATGACTGATTTTAAAGATATTGAATCTAAGGTAATCAAATTCTCTGAACCATCAAAATTTCCAGGAATTGACATTGACCTTTCACTGAATATTGATAAAAATATCTCCTTTAAAGAATTAAAATCTTGCTGGGAAAACAGCTCAGAGCTTCTAAAAAATGTCAGCGTTATCGACATTTACGAAGGCGAACAAAAAAGCATTACAATTAGACTTTCGTTCGTATCAAGCGAAAAAACCTTGTCTAAAGCTGAATTGCAGCAATATATCGACAATATTCTAGATAATTTGAGTAAAAAAGGTGCAAATTTGAAGTCATAATATTAATTTTTTGTTACACATTTTCATTTCTATTGTAATTATTC
The DNA here is from genome assembly GCA_964369415.1 of uncultured Eubacteriales bacterium. Classification (GTDB taxonomy): domain Bacteria; phylum Bacillota; class Clostridia; order Oscillospirales; family Acutalibacteraceae; genus SIG603. The sequence continues at coordinate 4,788 of CAYJFP010000042.1, forward strand.
TAATTTTGATGTATTATAGATATATAAGGAGGTGTTTTCCATGCATCAGCAAAATGGAATTGATCAAACGCAAACTTTCTCGATCGAAGAACTTAAAGCAAAAGACATGCAAAATACTTTATTAGCTGTTTATGATGCCTTGACTGAAAAGGGGTATAATCCTATTAGTCAAATTGTTGGGTATATATTATCGGAAGACCCAACTTATATTACTACCCACAGAAACGCAAGATCGCTTATCAGACATCTTGATAGAGATGAACTTTTAAAAGAGTTGGTAAGAAATTATCTTGGCCAATAAGTATACTAATATTTAAGGACTAACTTTCTACTGAAAGCTAGTCCTTTTATTTTAGTCTAATATTGTCATTATTCTTAAAAGCCTATTGTATTTTGCCACCCTATCACTTCTACAAGGTGCACCTGTTTTGATTTGTCCTGTATTAAGTGCAACTGCTAAATCAGAGATAAATGTATCTTCCGTCTCCCCTGATCTATGAGAGATAATTGTCCTGTACCCACCGTTTTTTGCAGTTATAACTGCATCTATAGTCTCTGTAATTGTGCCGATTTGATTCGGCTTTATTAAAATTGTATTTCCAGCGCCTTTTTCCATTCCTTCTCTAAGCTTAGATGTATTAGTGACAAACAAATCATCACCGACTATCTGTAATTTATCTCCAAGCCCAGTTGTCATAAGTGACCAGCCGTCCCAATCTTCTTCTGATAATGGGTCTTCGATAGATATTATGGGATAAGTTTCACTTAAATTTTTCCAATAATCAATAAGCTCAGTGGTGGTGTAAGACTTTTTCCTTTTTGGCAAAAAGTAGTCACTTCCCCTTGCCCATTCGCTACCTGCTGCATCTAGTGCAATTTTGACATCTTTAATCGAATAACCCGATTTCTCTATAGCCTTAATTATAAATTCTATCGCTTCTTCATCGTTTGATAGATTAGGTGCGAATCCACCTTCATCACCTACCGAAGTCGCAAAACCTTTTGATTTTAAAATATCGCCTAAACTATGATATATTTCAGCACAGCACCTAAGCCCTTCTTTAAAGTCCACTGCACCTACTGGCATAATCATAAATTCTTGTATATCAATATTATTGGTAGCATGTGCACCACCATTTATTATATTCATCATCGGAACAGGAATTTTCCTTGACGAAGCACCTCCAATAAATCTAAACAGTGGCATTTTATAGTGAGAAGCAAGTGCCCTAGCTGTCGCCATAGAAACTGCGAGCACCGTATTTGCGCCCAAATTTGACTTATTTGCCGTAGCATCAAGCTCAATCAGGCAATTATCTACATTTGCACATGTGATTGTGTTAATATTTTTAAGTGCTGTGTTAATTATCCCATCAATATTCTGTACAGCTTTTAAAACGCCTTTTCCGCCATATCTTGTAATATCTCCATCTCGTTTTTCATGCGCCTCGTATTTACCTGTCGATGCTCCAGACGGTGCTACACCGATTCCTATAGAACCGTCAGATAGCAGAACTGTCGCACTCACAGTCGGGTTTCCCCTTGAATCCAATATTTCAGTACCAAAAACTTTGTCAATTCTAAGCATTTAATCTTTCCTTTCGGTTAATATCTTAGAATTAGTTTAGCCAAAATATTACATTATATTAAAATATTATTACTCTTTGCACATAATAATTGTTACATCGGGGTGAAGCTGAAGAATTGACGCCGGAACCTGAGGTTTAACAGGACCGTAAATAACCTCTTGAAGAATCTTCTCCTTGCTTTTTTGCGCAATCAGCACAATCTTTTTCGCTCGCATAATCGTACCAATCCCCATAGTTATAGCTGAAACAGGCACTTCCTCTTTCCTATCAAAAAGTCTTGAATTGGCTTCTATAGTGCTACTTGCTAAACTTACACCATGGACTTTATTGTGAAACATATCAGAAGGCTCGTTAAAACCTATGTGCCCATTATGGCCTATTCCAAGAAGTTGTAGGTCAATTCCGCCCAAATCGTCAATCAGCTCTTCGTATCTTTGAGATTCTTTTTCCATGTCCTGTGCCATGCCGTTTGGTACATAGGTATTATCCTTATAAATATTCACCTTGTCAAAAAGATGTTCATTCATAAAATATCTGTAACTATGCTGGCTTGTAGCTTCAATTCCAAAATACTCGTCAAGATTAACCGTTTTAACTTTTTTAAAGTCTAATATCCCTCTTTTGTAGTTTTCTACAAGGATTTCATAAATTCTTATTGGGCTCGAACCAGTGGCTAAGCCTAAAATCGAATTTGATTTTGAAATAAGCTGAGAGCTTATAATCGCTGCGGCAAGTTCTGACATCTCTTCATAGGTATCTAGCTTAATTAATTTCATAATTACGACCTTCTCATGTTTGCCACACACAACTTAATAAAATCTATTATATCTGTGGAAGGTAAACACGCCTTTCTATTTTTTTAACTTAATTCTCTAATTCATTTCTATTTTCTTCTATAACTGAAAGAGTAAACCAAAATGTACTACCTTCACCCTCAGTGCTAACAACACCAAAAGTTCCGCCGTGCATTTCAATCACGTTTTTCACAATAGACAACCCAAGTCCTGAGCCAATTTTAGCCATTTTATGTTCTTTCTCAATTTTATAATATCTCTTGAAAATATCCTTTAACTTGTCCTGTGGTATTCCCTCTCCACTGTCGGTTATTTCAATTTTGACAAATCCATCCTGTACACTCTGAGTTAGAATTATCTTTTTGTCTTCACCTGTGTAATTAACCGCATTATTTACTATATTGTACACCACTTGAGATATTCTAATTTCATCTGCCATCACAAAAACGTCTTCACCATGATAAAAAATAAAATTGTACTCTGTAAGTTTATCATATCTGTGAAGAATTTGTCTTATACTATCGGTCAAATTTATCGGCTTATATTCAAATTTATAATTTCCTGACTCAATTTTTGATATATCTAAAATATCATCTACAAGATTTTTAAGTCTAACCGATTCATCAAGCACTATTTGAACATTTTCAGGTGTATTTTCACCGGGAATATCCCTCATAACTTCTGCATATCCAATTATCATGGTAAGCGGAGTTCTTAAATCATGCGACACGTTTGCTATAAGCTCTCTTCTAAGATCTTCAACCTTAGAAAGCTCGTAAGCCGCCTCATTAAGGGTAATAGAAAGCTCTTTAGTCTCTTTGCTTCCACTTCCTGAAAATTCAACACTATAATCACCATTAGAAAGTATTTTAGCGCTTTCATTAATCTTCATAATAGGCTTGGAAATTTTCCTTGAGATAAATACAGCCAACACCCCTGAAAGCACAATCATGATTCCAGTAAGACACCAAAGCTGAAATTTGAGTGTATCTGTAGTTGAATCTACCGGTGTCACCCTTGTATTCATAATAATCATATATTCCTCATTAGCCTTTATATAAACCAATTCTTCATACGGAAGATACCTTGTATCAATCCCTGAATTATTCTCTACCCATCTAGTGTATTCACCACCGCTAGCCATAATCTGTGCATAAATTGATGCACTTTCATTTTGAGTAAAGCTGTTTAAAAGTGTCGAATACAATGTTGTTACTGTGATTAAGTGCCGACCGTTTTCATCAGTTATCATTATATCAGTATTAGTATTTACCGCAATATCTTTAAGCAAGTCCTCAAAATCGTCAAATTCTTCACTTGCTATGGACGTTTCTATAATTTCGGCAGCAGACTTAATTTCACTATACTTAATATTTTTATAAAAATAATTCAGCAAACTAATTTGAAAAATCCAAAGCAATACAACAATAATAATGGTAAATACTATAAAACCAATTAAAATCTGAACTCTTATGCCCAAGTTTTTAATTTTATCAACCAAATCTGTACCCAACTCCTCTCAGAGTAACAATATATTTGCTGTAATCGCCAAGACTTTTTCTTAACAGCTTTATATGTGTATCAAGTGTCCTATCATCTCCGTAAAAATCATAACCCCAAACATTAGTAATAAGTTTTTCACGAGAAAGTGCAATATCTTTATTTCTAACCATATAAAATAAAAGTTCGTATTCTTTAGGCGAAAGCTCAAGGCTTACACCGTCTGCTGTCACTATTCGACTTGTAAAATCTATTATAAGTCCTTCAATCTTAAATATTTCATGCCTGTCATTTGAGCTTGCCTTCGACCTTAAAATAATAGCATTAACCCTCATTAATAATTCTTTCGGGGAAAATGGCTTTACGACATAGTCATCTACGCCAAGCTCAAATCCGTGAATTTTATCATACTCCTCACCTCTAGCAGAAAGCATAATAATCGGCATTCTAGAAACTTTTCTAATTTCAGAAACGGCAGAAAAGCCGTCAAGTTCTGGCATCATAACGTCTATTATTGCAATGTCAAACTTATTCGGATCTTTTCTCACTATTTCAACGGCTTTCATTCCATTTTCAGCCTCAAAAACTGTATGCCCTTCAAACTCTGCATATTTCCTAATTAACATTCTAATTTTATCTTCATCATCGACTATAAGTATGTTGTACATAATTTAACTCCCTGCATATATAAGTTAATTTATTATAACTCATTAGCACTATATTTTTCAATACTAAGAAATATATTTTTATATTACTTGACATATTTGTAATTAAATAGTAAAATATAAATGTAAAGATTCATATAAATATTTTAATTTATAGACGATTTTTTATGATTGTTGCATTAAAGGAGCGATAGATATGTTACCTGTATTTACAATTTCAAGACAATTTGGCAGTTTGGGTTATGAACTAGGTTTAAAAATAGCCGAAAGACTTAATTTAAAGGTTTACGACAAGGAGCTTATAGCACTTGCCGCAAAAGAGAGCGGTTTAAGCGAGGACATCATCACACAAATTGATGAAAAAGCTGGAAATAGCTTGCTTTACTCCATGGTAATGGGTAATTTTCCTTTTGGCAGACTCTCAGTTCCTGACAGTATGCCAATCAATGACAAGCTCTTTCTTTTGCAAACGGATATAATTAAAAAAGCCGCTAATGAAGGCTCTTGTGTAATAATTGGTAGATGCGGCAACTATATTTTGAGAAATTTTGAAAACAAAATTAGAATTTTTATCTATTCCGATAAAGAAGACCGAATTAAAAATGTAGTTGAAAACGGACTTTGCGATGAAAAGAAAGCACCTGATTTTATTTCTAAAATGGATAAAAAAAGGGCAACTTATTATCATTTTTATACTAATGAGGATTGGTATGACATAAATAATTATGACTTGATGATTAATATGTCCACAGTTAAGCTTGAAGATGCACTCGAAATGGTATTAAAAGTGGTTGAATCGAAAAAATAGTTTGCAGGGATGTTTCATAATACACACTTAAGCA
>CAYJFP010000043.1:0-7873 GCA_964369415.1 uncultured Eubacteriales bacterium
AAATCAGGCGCTGGTAAAACCACACTTCTATCTATGCTATCAGGACTTACAAAGCCGGTCCACGGTCTAATTAGCTATGACGATAAGGACATCTCTAAGATAAATCAATATGACTACAGGTCAAAATATGTCGGAGTTATTTTTCAGGCATATAACCTTTTACCACACTTAACCGCCATAGAAAACGTAACTCTTTCCATGGAAATCAGTGGCAAAAAAATAGACAATAAAAACGATATTGCAAAAGAACTCCTCGAAGATGTTGGGCTTTATTCTGATCTTGCAAATAGAAAAATCTTAAAACTCTCAGGTGGTGAACAGCAAAGAGTTGCAATAGCAAGGACGCTTGCATACGATCCAGATGTAATTTTAGCTGACGAGCCAACAGGAAACTTAGACGGTGAAACTCAGGACAACATTATGGATATTTTCTGCGACTTAGCGCACGAACAAGATAAATGCATAATAATTGTTACTCACTCTCCCGAGGTCGCGAAAAGAGCTGATGAGTGTTTTGAGTTAAAACCTTTAAACAAACCTAAAAAGACAAGAGCAGCAAAGGTTAAGGAATCGGGCGAGGATGAAGTTTCACCCATCCCCATGAAAAAAACATCAACAATCTTCACATAAAAGAAAAGGTAGTTTAAGCTCTGATATGCTTAAACTACCTTTTTTATATTTGCCTATACATTACACTTTCGGCTAAATTAATAATATGAAAAACTTTTCGCCCTGTCGCCTCTTCCACCGCTTTTGCATAAGGTGGCATGTTTGTACATTCAAAAAGAATGACACCGACTTCGGGATGTTCCTTTACCATTTTATTAGCTATATTAACCATTTCTTTTTCGGCAAGCTCTTTGTCTAAAGTTTCTTTGTTCCCGACAAATACTTTTCCAAACTGAGTGCTCTCCATGCCGTATACCACTTTATTTACTTTGCTAATTCCGACGCCGTAAAAGTGTTTTTCAGAAAGCTTTGTACTGTCCGCAGTCATTATTCCTACATTTTTATCTGATGGCAACATCGCACTTAAAGTGGATGCCCACAAAAGCGCCGAGGTAAAAACAGGAATGTCTACGGCATCCGAAAGTTCCTTTTGAAACATCGCTAAAAATCCGCAACTTGTTGTAATCGCAGAAACGCCCTCTTCTTCAAGCTCTTTCGCTGCAGTAATAAACGGTTTTAGCAATGCTTCATCGCCATTAATCACAACAGATTTTGGATCCGCACCTTTTATAACTTTTTTAATTATCGGAAATGTAAAGGATTTTTCATTGCCTACATCCCCTATTATCCTTGGGAATTTTGTATCAAGCATGAGTATACCAAGTTTTTTATCCACACTTTCACCACCTTAAAGTACAAACAAGAACACGAGTCCAACCGCCAAGAAACACAGGCACATCGGCAAGGAATAAATCATGGATTTAAGTGGATCTACCTTCTTGCCAAACTGCGCTGAAACTATTCCAACTACAACAAATGTAGTTAAATCAGCCGGTGGAAGTCCTTGTCCCGCATTTGCTAAATTCGCACCCGCAACAGCGGCAAGCACTGGATCTAAACCTCCAGCAACAAGTGCTGGGCCGAAGAATGAGAATATAACATTTTGTGTAGTCGACTGAGAGCCCGTTAGCATGCCAATTAGTAGCATTGCCAAAATTCCGCCGACTTTTAATAGGTTACTGTCAAGTCCTTGTGCAAATGTAGAAATTTGTTCAATCGCACCCGAAGTATAGAAAGAGCCTAGCATAAATGCACAACAAATTTGCAAAACCACCGTATTTTTAACTTTGCCCATACCTTGTTTAACTATGTCTTTTGCATTGCTTTTAACAGTTTTAAAGAAGAATGAAATCGCAATCGCACAAATGATCGAAAGCACAATTCCGTTTGTAAAACCGCTTAAAATCGAGGTATTTTTCATCCATCCAAGCAGTGATAGAGTTTCGCCACTTTCAAATGTATGTACGTTTATGCTGTCTAAAATAGCTGGGCCTAAATCGACCGAAACATAAGGAATGTCTATAGTTCTAAGCAAGACTATTACAATTAAAAACGTCATCGGGATAAGTGATTTCCAGTTTTCTCTTAAAATTTGTCCCGCTTTTTTACCACTATGTTTTATCTCTACAAGTTTATTTGCACCAGGTACATTTTCCTTTTTGACTAAAACTAATGAGCAGTAAGCCGCTATAATCACAAATACGATTCCAACCGTGATGTATCCAATGTTTATAACCGAATCTGCATCTGCTCCTGTAAGTGATGACGAAAGAGCCAAAGCCTGTGTCATAGGAGGCATAATTGAACCAATACATGCACCCATAACTATGATTGCACATATACGCTCATATGCCATATTCATCGAAGCGAGTATTCCTATTGTTAACATTCCGATGACTGTAGCGGCAGCTATTGCATCTCCTAAGAGTGATCCGGCTAAAACTAGTGCAAATAAAATACAGATGATAAGTATTCTTGGATACTTACCAAACTTTGCCGTAAGCGAGCCTATAATAGTATCAATAGTTCCAATTCTTGTCGAAATTTCCGCAAATAAACTTCCGACAATGGAAAGAGCAATAATCCATGACAATCTATTTAGTCCATCAACCCATGCACCAACCCACTGAGCTGGATTGAACATCCCTGACAAAATCAGAGTCAAAAAACCTGTTATCAATAGAGCAATATTAATTTTACCGCCAATAATAGGTAATTTCTTAAAAAGAATTATTGTTAGTAATACCGCCATGGGTATTAAAACATTTAACATACTACACCTTCTTAATTTATTTTTTAATTAAATCTATTAGGATTAAAGTCCGATAAATCATACGAGCTTTTTCCGTCGCAGATAATCTCGCTTATAAGTTTTCCTGTAACCGGCGAAAGTGCTATTCCGTCACCCTCATGCCCTGCCGCAATATAAAAATTATCAAATTTGTCTATCTTTCCAAGCAGTGGAAGTCCATCTGGAGTATAGGGTCTAAAACCTGAGAAAAACCTAACGATACTAATGTTTTTGAGGATCGGAAAAAATCTAATTGCCCTGTTCATCATTACAGTTATCGCTTCAAAAGTGTTTTCGTCCTCAAAGTCCTCAAACTCTCTTGTTCCACCGATAATCATGCTTCCATCTTCGGTTTGTTCTATACTAAGAGATGAACCTAACTTCAAAACTGTTTCATCGTCTATGGTTTCAGGTCTAAATTTAATGATATTATATAAGGCACACTGTACAGTAGCCGTCATAAAATGTGCTATTGGCTCTGTAACGGCAAGCTGTCCTTTCCTTGGTTTAATCGGCAGTGAAAGTCCCGTAAGCTCTCCGATTTTTCCAGCCCAAGCTCCTGCTGCATTTACGATGGCTTCGGCATAAAATTCGCCCTTATCGGTTTTCACGCCTAGAATTTTGCTTCCCTCTATAATAAACTCTAAAACTTCTGTCTCGGTATGTATAACAGCACCTAAATCTTTTGCAGCTTTTGAAAAAGCCATTGTAAGTGCTATTGGATTTACCTTTGCACCTGTCTTTGAGTAAAGTGCACCGTAAATATCCCTTGCAATTTGAGGCTCTAATTTAAAGACCTCTTCGGCTGAAATCATGTTAATGTCTACACCGCTTTTTCTTTGCTCCTCTACAAGCGATGAGAGCATGTCCCACTGTTCTTTGTCTTCTACTGGCTGAATTCCACCTGAATGTTTGTGAAACTCTATATCGTATCCTAGTTCTTCCGATAGACTTTCAAACATTTCTATAGACTGAACTGCTAAATCAAGCTGAGGACCTGGCTTTTTAGTGTGATATCCTACAACGCCGTCCGTTGCGCCCGCTGCACCAGATGCTACATCACTTTTCTCTAAAACCGCTACTTTTTTACCACGTTTTGAAAGTTGCCACGCTATGGAATTTCCAATGATTCCGCCGCCGACAATTATAACATCATATTTATTCATCATTGCCACCCTTAAACATGCCCATTCTTATTGGACGCACGGGCATACGGCTTTTTTGAGGTGGTATTTCTGAAGGAGAAATACCTGTTTCTCTTGCCACTATATTTTGTACAAGTCTAGAGCAGGTTTTTCCCTGACATAGTCCCATGCAGGCATGAGTACGTCTTTTCACGCCATCAACCGTTGTCGCTCCGTCCTTTATTGCATCTAAAATCTCTTTTTCGCTAACTTCTTGACATCTGCAAACTATTAAATCTTCCACTGTGATTTTCCTTTCTATACCTTTTACAGTCTTTTCATGCTTACTACTTCGTCAGAAAACTCCATCGGAACTTTTACAGACACCACCGAAGTTGAATCATAAGCCTTTAGTTTTTTAACCTTAGTGATTTCACCGTCACAAACTATATTTCCGTCACGTCCTACAGCTTTTACACTGTCTCCAATGTTTGGAAGTGGTAAATATTCAAACGGAAAATCTATTACAGCATAGTTTTCTAAACTAACCTTATCTATTATCGTAATCGCAAGGCCAGGACAGTTTGCGACACAAAGTCCGCAACCTGTACATTTTTCGGCATTAAGCACGGGTAAATCAGTTATATTTTCACCAATATGTATAGCTCCTGTAGGACAAATTCCCTCACATGGGTTACATGGTATTTGCTGTACACATTCGATTCTTGGTATTTTCTTTTTTCTCATTATTTCTTCACTAGGCACACCTGGACAAGCTTCAAGCTCAGCTTTAGACGGCACACCAGTGTAAATTACACCTTCCATGTTCTGTTTCCTTTCTCTTTATGTCAAATCTCTCATGTTTTGTAGTTGAGTTTCTTTTGCAAGTCTTCTTTTTTCACCGAACATTCCAGACCTTAAGACCGAAAGCCTAAATAAAATCTCTTTTTTCTTTTCATCTGCTTCTTCTTTTGTCAAAAGACCCAAAGATTCAGCCGCACAAACGCCCGCAAGATTTCCTTCCTCCATTGCCGATGAAGCTTCTTCAACTCCTGTCACGTCACCCGCAACATACAGTCCTTTTACCGTCGTCTCCATATTCTCATCATGAAGTGGTACATGTCCTCCAAAAACAGGAATAAAGGTAAACTGACATCCCGCCATCCAAACAAGCTCACTCATCGGATTTAGTCCTACGGCAAGACATACTGTATCGACTTCGTAGGTTTTTTCGCTTCCCTTTATGTGCTTCCAGTTTTTATCGAGTGCAACTATCTCTACACTTTCTACTTTTCCATCGCCCATTACTCTTTTTATGGTATGTCCAACATAAATTGGCACTCCTGCACGCCTAATTTTACCCGCATGAACTCCATATCCGCCTATTTGAGGAGCACCCTCGACAAGTGCGACCACCTCTGCACCCGCTTGAAGAAGTTGATATGAAACTATAAGTCCAACGTTTCCACTTCCAAGCATAAGCACTTTTTTACCAGGTAAAACCCTGTTTACATTAATCATGGTTTGAGCCGCACCAGCACCCATAACACCAGGCAGTGTACTCCCTACAAAAGGCATATAGTTTTCTTTTGCCCCTGTTGCCACAATTACTTTTTTAGCTTTAACTATATAGTGTTCATTATTATAAATCACGCCTAAATCGCAGTTTTTTTCAATTCCGTAAACCAAGGCATTAAGCCAAACCTCGGCACCGCTTTTTTCTACTTTAGAAAGCAACTCATTGCCTATAGTGAAACCTCTGACTCCCGCCTGATGCGCCCTTGAGCCAAAAAATTTATGTATTTGTTTAAATAGCTGTCCACCAGGCAAACTGTTTTCATCGAGCACCAATACTTTTGCCCCAGCACTAGAAGCCATATAAGCTGCCGAAAGCCCAGCTGAGCCCGCTCCGATTACCGCTACATCTGTGGAAATAATTTTCACGCTTTTTCTCCACCTTTCTCTTTATCAAAGCCGCCTAAGCCGTTTTGCATTTCTACACGCATACCATCTCTAACTGGCGTTACACATGTTCTAGTGTTTGGTATTCCGTCTACTATCATCATGCAATCGGTACATCTGCCTATTGCACAAAAAATCCCACGAGGTTCGCCGTTTTTATGAGTCTTTCTAAATGCCACTACTCCTGCATTTAGAAGTGCCGCCGAAATTGGTTCCCCCTCAAGGGCTTTTATAGGTGTATCACCAAAATATATTGTAACCGTGTTTGACACATCAAGCGTGCCAAGTATCGGATGTTCTGTAACTCTCACTGTAAATTCTCCATTCCTGAGTTTTATATTTATTTTTCTACTAAATTCGCTATTTTTCGCAAATTAGTTATTATTAAATTGCTTCACTGTCCCATTCACGGGTTCTGATTCGAACTGCACGTTCAATAGGCGAGACAAAGATTTTTCCATCTCCACAGTTTCCCGTAAAAGCCGTATCGCAAATTTTCTCGATAAGAATATCGACTTCTTCATCTTTTACCACAATATCAAATCTAACTTTTGAAGTTAACATGACATCCCTTTTCATATCGGGTGAAAAAACCAATCCTTCGCTGTCCGGAAATTCTTGATAAGTACCACAGCCAGAAACATCGTAAACTGTCATTCCCCCTGCGCTATATTTCAAGATTACATCTTTAACGTCTTCTAGTTTTTCTTTTCTAACAATTACATTTAACTGTTTCATCCCAAATCTCCTTACAATTCAAAAACTATATTTAAGTATTATATCAAAATCAGTCTTTAATATCAATTATAAATTCATTTATTTGTAAAAAAAAATTAACATTTATTTTGTTTATTTTGATTTTGCATTTTATCGGTAAACTATGGTACAATATTGTATAAATACTTATCAAAAGGTGGAAAATATAAATATGAAAATTGCATTTATTTCAGATATACACGGGAATGTCTATGCACTAAAGGCAGTACTTGAAGATATAGAAAAAAGAGGTATTTTATCCTCAAATATTTATTCTCTAGGCGATTTGGTGGGCTACGGAACAAGACCTAATGAAGTTATTAATTTAATAAAGTCGAAAAACATTGTATCTGTAATGGGAAATCACGATATGTCAGCAGCATTTAACGACATCAATGACACAAAAAAAGTGCTTGATGCACCGCTAAAATGGACTATTAATGAATTAAGTGACGATAGTAAAAATTATCTAAGAAACCTACCTAAATCTCTTTCAATTAGAGTTTGTGATAAATCTATATTGTTAAATCACGGAAGTCCTACATCTATTACCGATTATGTCTTTGAACACGATTTAGAAAAGCAAGAAAATTTAACGCATGTAATTAAGGAGGACATCATTGTTTTCGGCCACACACATCTTCAGTATCACAAAACTGTAAATGAAAAATTATTTATTAACGCAGGTAGTGTAGGTAGGCCAAAAGACGATGACAACAGGGCATGTTATGCTATTTTAAACTTAAATGATGAACTAAAGGTAGAATTCGTTAGAATTCCTTACGATTTTGAGACTCTAGCAAAGGAAATTGAAAATACAGACTTACCTGATTCATACGCACAGGTTATAAGAACAGGTAAAGCTTAAAAAATTTAATTTGAGGGGATTTTGGAAAATGAACAATGATACAAAAAGCACGATTAAACGTTTTATACATTATTATAAACCACATAAAAAGCTATTCTTCTGGGACATGTTCTCTTCTTTTTGCATAGCGGCTTTAAGTCTTACTTTTCCGCTGATTACCAAAAGAATTGTAGACGTGACCATACCTGAAAAAAATATAAATGAGCTTATAATTTTATCTGCCGTCTTACTATTAATTTATATAGCCACTGCTCTTTTTACATATTTTGTAAACTATCACGGCCATGTAATGGGTGTTCGAATTGAGGCCGATATCAGGCGTGATTTATTTACACACCTTCAAAAACTTTCTTTTAAATACTA
>CAYJFP010000044.1:0-7773 GCA_964369415.1 uncultured Eubacteriales bacterium
TTAGTTTTATTATACTACACCGAGTGAAGTGTTACAACTTTAGTATACCATTACAAATTTTAGAAAACGGAAAGATTTGCGATGTTGGAATTCCGTTTGAAATGATAGAAAACAACCAAACTTTCAAAACTCTTTTTGCAGTAAAGGAGGGTGAAATATGATTCAAAAATTCAAATATCGTCTTAAAATTTTAAGCAAATTATTACCTTTCACGAATGGCGTAAAACGATTTTTTGTTTTGAGTTTTATTCTTTCGGTTTTGACTATGATTTTAGGATTTGTTACTCCTTTTTTCTATCAAATTTTTATTGACGATGTAATTTTAGCTAGAGATTTTGACCGAATTTTCGTTGTAATTATCTGTTATTTAGCAATATTTTTAATTGGAATTATTTTCAGCTATTTGAAAATTTTTTCTAATTACAAAATGACTAATGCTGTGCTTTTTAGGGCTAAAAATAAAATTTGGAACAGCTTTTTAACCATGCCGTTTCCTGAATATGAAACAACGAGTATCGGTGATATGAAAATGCGTCTTGATGATGATACTTCGCAAGTAACGAGCTTTTCCGGTTATCAAACCACCGACTATATTATTTCATATTTTACGATGATTTTTGTTGCTGTTTTTTTGTTTTTCATTGATTGGAGACTTGCAATTTTTTCGATTATTGCAATTCCGCTAACTTTTTTTGTTGACCACATTTTAAGTAAAAAAGAAAAGATTTTGACGGACCAAAACAGAGAAAACCAGCAAACTTTATCGAGCTTTCTGCACGTTTCGATTCAAGGTTGGAAAGAAGTCAAGGCACTTAATTTAAGACGCTCGCAAAACAGAAAATTTTTGAGATATTTGCATGATTTTGCACTTTATTTTGCTGTTTGGATAAATTATTGGACTGCAAGAGTTTTGGTTATTCCTAAATTTAAAGACGAATTTTTTATGCAATTCGGGCTTTACTTTATTGGCGGACTGCTCATCATAAACGGCTCTTTAAAAATCAGCGATTTGCTTGTTTTTGCAATGTATTTTGGAATGCTTTCGGAAGCGGTCAAAACAGTTTCCTCAACAGATGCTGACTTGCAAGCGAATATGGCTTACACCGACAGACTTATCGAAGAATTATCCAAATCGGAAATTTCAAAAAATGATAAGAAATCAGTTCCGAGTGACGAAAACTCTATCTATTTTGATAAAGTATCTTTTGCTTATCCAAAAACAGACAGCGAAATTTTGAGCAATTTTTCTTTACAAATAGACAAAGGCGAAAGAGTTGCGCTTGTCGGAAAAAACGGTTCGGGAAAAACTACGATTTTAAAACTTTTAACAGGAATGATTGAACCTACAAAAGGTGCTGTTTATTTCGGTGAAAAGAACTTGAGCGAAATTAACTTATCTGCTTTTCACAAAAAAATCGGATTTATTATGCAAGAAAATCTGCTTTTCAATACAACCATTAAGGAAAATTTGCTTTACGGAGATGAAAATGCAACCGAAAAACAACTGATTGATGTATGTAAAAAGGCTTTCATTTATGATTTTATAGAAACCTTGCCTGATAAATTTGACACTATTATCGGCGAAAAAGGCATAAAACTTTCGGGAGGTCAACGTCAACGATTAGTTCTTGCAAGGCTGTTTTTGCGTGATGTAGATATATTTATCTTTGATGAAGCTACATCTGCTCTTGACCAATACAGCGAAAATATCGTTCATGATGCAATTAATAATATTGCTAAAGACAAAACAATTATTGTAGTTGCTCATCGTGAATCTTCTATAAATTTATGCGATAGGAAAATAGAATTGTAATTACGCATTATATAGTAGAGTGAAAAAGCGTATATTGATTGTTATATTAAAAAAACTATTATTTTCTCTAATAAAAAACTAGAAAAGACCCGATTTAAGAGTATCGCCAAACCATGAAACAAAACCTTTGCATTATATGGTAGAGTGCGTGACATATATTACCTTGTATATAAATCACAAACTTTTACTATATAACAAATAATAGAACAACTTAATATTTCATTAGTTCAAACTTTACTATATTAATTTGGAGGTAAAATATGTTTAATTTATGTGACAATTTTTACTTAAACGAAAAAGGTGAAGTAGATCCAATTTTTAATTATCTAGGCTGTTTATCAAAAATTGAGTTTTATTATTTAAAAGCAAAAAAACATGCATATTTTAATTATTTTTGCAATGATATAAGCTTTATATTTGAAGAAAATGATAAAGGAATTAGTATTTATTCCAATACTCTTTCAAATAACATTAATGCGTTTGAATATACAACATCAGAATGTTCAAGTGATGAAATCGTCAAGTATATCGATCAAAGTCTAAACAATGATGGCTTTGCACTAGTCTCAACAAAATTCGATGAAATTCCTGCATATTTGTGGTACAAAGAAGATTCTTATGTTGGAGCTGATGGACATATAGTTTTCATCAATCACCAAGATGACAACTACTATTATTTTGTAGATAGCGATAGAATTTTATCCCCAAAAAGAAATTTAAAGTATCCTTACAATAAACAAATAAATATGATGCCTAAAAAACATTTACTAAACGCATGCCAGAAAAAAGCTATATATTACAAAGTTACCTTTAATGAAAGTAATATTATTGATAATGTAAATCTTAAATATAAGCTTCAAATGATAATTAAAAATTTTCGTGAACCTTCAAGCCTTAATTTCAGAGGCAGATATGCTTATGAGCACTTTTTATTATCTCTAAAAAACAATTCGGTTAAATTTATGATTACTCTTAATCATTTAGAGTGGAATTTTCAAATTATTGCCGGTAGAAGATATATTTTGATGAAATGTCTAGAGAATAGCAATATATCTAGTTATCAGCTTACTGCTTTATTAGAATCATTGACAAAGAGCAATAATATTTGGGAACAAATTAAAATGCTAATCATTAAACATAGTACTAAAGAAATCAGTGACCTACAAGCAAGACTGTATAACCTTGTAAAACAAGCATATGATACAGATAATTTAATAATTAAGGAGCTTGAAGTACTTTTAAGTGATGATGGTAATTGGGGATCAACTTAGCTAATACAATTTTTCATCATACACTTCACGAGGTGGCAATATATGGATACGGAAGTATTAACCAAAGAATTTTCCGATACATCTGGCTTACCATGGATTCGTATAATAACAATAATTAAGTATTTTGAGAAACTGCTTTTAATAGCCTCTATTAAACCAGCACAAGAAAAATTATAATGATTTAGAAACAATTAAAAAAATTAATGTTAAACTGAAAAAAGAAGCTGTATTGCTAAAAGAAACTATGACTTATTTTGTAAATAGCTTTTAAAGATTCAGTCTACATAGGTAATTACTATGAATAACGAAAACCCAAAAATTCTTCCACTACCTAATCCTTTGGTTACTTCATCACCACATTCCGATACATTAATGTCCATATTATTAACCAAAGATTTTGGAGAAACTGTTATATTTGAAAACTTTATTAATATGTTTTATATTAACTTCGAGAACACTTTTCCTTGGGTAGATTTTGCCGAAGTATATCTTTTCACTAATCTTCCGGGACTTACTGTTTATAAATATCCATATGAGTATATTAAAGATAATTATGAGAAAATCATTAAGCTAAACACCGACAAAGACATGTATTGCATTTACAGTCATGATACTTACTACTGCAAAGCGTATTCAAATTTTCATAATTATCACCACAGACACGAACTGCTAATATATGGCTATGATAGAGATAATTTTTACTGCAAAGACTATTTTGACTACACTTTTAACACCCCTAAAATTATTGATATATCTCAAGCTCTTGATTCATTCAATGCATTTCAAAACCTACCGAAAATACATAAGGATCACTCATATAACACAGGAGTAATTTTCTACAAGCTTTGTGATAACAAGAATTACAGTATCAATCTGTCTCGTGTATATTATTTACTTAATCAATTATTTATACCTTTTGAATTTAGGAGTGAAAAAGATTATTTTCCATATCCATTTGAATATTTTTTTGATTTACCTAAAATTATTGAAAGCAGTACTACACCTGTTCCAATGCGTCTAGTAAACTTTGCAGCTTCACATAGTAAATTAATGTATTTAAGGGCACTTCATATCTCTAAAACTTATATCAATTTTAATAATATTGCCAAAGAATTCGATGTGGTCTATACTACTTACGAAAAAATCGCTAAAATGTATATTAAGTATACTAATAATTTAAACTCGGCTCTTAAGGAAAGAATAATTGCTTTATTAATTCAAAACGCAACTAACTACGAGTTATTAGTAAAAAAATTTATTCGCTTTTTATCTGAGACTATCCATATATGATTATAGCTCTGTTAAAGTCTCACCAGTAAATATTATAACAGGAAGGATAAGCGGCCTTGGAAAAGTTAATTTATTTACCGATACCAGAAGAACACGATACAGAGATTTTCGAAAGCCTTCTCCCCTATCTCTCTAGTGAAGAAAGGGAGAAAATCGGTAAGTTTCATTTTGATATAGACAAACAGCTTGGCTTATACTCCAATGTCCTAATTAGATTGACAGCATGTCAAGACCTTGGAATCACCAATAACAATATATTATTTGAACGAAATAAATATGGCAAGCCGTATCTAAAAAACTTACCTTCATTTCATTACAACATCTCACATACAAGGAATGCCATTGTACTGGCTGTCTCGGATAACCCTGTAGGTGCCGACATAGAAAGAATACAAAAAGTAAAACTCGACATTGCTAAACGATTCTTCACAAATCAAGAAGAAACATATATCCTTAACAGTACTAACCAAAATCAAGCTTTTTTTGAAATTTGGACTAAAAAGGAAGCTTATATTAAGTATATCGGCAAAGGTTTATCTATCAGTTTAAACTCTTTTTCGGTGTTTGACACTAACATTTCAAAACATATTAACCATTTTCTTATCGATAATTATATTATTTCAGTTTGTAGAAAATCTTATAATAAAAAAATCAATATAATGCATTTGACAGTGGATAACTTAATTAATATCATAAATTTTGCTTTTTAATATCTTCTCTGTAATATATATTTAAACTGTTACCTTCTTGTCAGTCCACCATGAACTAAGGCTCAGTTCTCAGACTGCCAAAGAGTCCCCCTGAGGACTCTTTTTTTATTTCACCACATAATTATTGGAAGTTTTCGAGCCGTTATCCCTGTATCTCACCGTCTTTTCTACATAGCCATAGTGGACTAAATCTGCTATGGCTCTTTTTACTGTACTTACCGATAGTGAAGTCTCCCTTGCTATTGTTTTGATAGACGGCCAGCACTGTGAGCTTTTGTTACTTCTGTCCTTAAGATACATGTACACTATCTTAGCTCTAGAACGAAGCTCTGGATGACCATATATGTCTTTAAAGTAACCCATTATCACTCCTTATATTTATTTTTCATCTGCTCTTTAATTGCTTTTTTACTATCTTTTTTAGCTATTGCATATTCTAAATCTCGCTTGCTTGCATAGCAAACTTTTCGGTTTCCCCTATCTTCTACCACATATTCATTATCAAAAGTTATCCCCCAGTCTAAAAACAATTTAAGTTTTGTCTTTAGTGGATCTCTCACTTGTCACATTCTGCTCGAAATATACTGATATTATCCTTTGTATATCGTGTTTATCGGCTTGTTTAACAGAAAATCCTGCATCTTTAAGGCATTTTTCAGTGCGATTAAGGGACGGGATTTTATCTTTTTCTTTCTCGTTTTTTAGCCTTACTGAAACGGCAAATTCTCTTGCAGTCGCCATGCTAACCTGTATTTTATCAAGGTTTTTGCTGTCGAGTTCCAGTAGTTTTCTTATTTTAGGATTTGTTTCACTGTCCATTCTTTTTTCTATATATGATTTGTTTTCATCAAAGTTTTCCTTTGAATTGAGACATAACATTCTAAGTTCAGGCAGCGACTTTAATACTGTCATAAGCGAATTAATTTTAGCTGATACACTGCTTTGTGACATTACAGATAGATTGCTTGGTTTAAGCAAAAAGAATACTATTTCACCGTGTTTCGTTATTATACTGTAGTCTGAGATTTTCTCGATTCCTAAGAGTTCCCTTGTGGATTTTTTCTCTTTATTAAACATTTACGCCCTCCAATCATACCTTTGTTGTCTTATAATAAAATAAAAAAATGCGCACTTAATAAATTTCAAGATACTACTCTCGTCTATTTGTATGCTTAAAACTGCATATACCGCTGTTATTGCAAGCGGTATTAAAATACCTGTTTGTACCAATGCAAGTACTGAAATAATTGCCCCTAAAACAATGATAGCCACGTCTTTTATCTGCCAAAACCATAGATTAGGTTTTGATTTTAAATTACTTGGGTAAATAAACATTTTACTTTTCACCTCTTTAGTGTTAAAATTATTATATTATATTTATACGGAGTTGAACTATATGGATAATCAATACAGAATAGAGTATGAAGCCTTGATTCATAATTTTCCTCTTATCCAAGATTTTGATTATGAAGGTCATATTTTCAAAGTTAATAGAGTTACGGACGATATCAATAAAGATTTAACTAACTCTACACCTACCACCTTGTATGGAAATGATTTTACTTTTTTATCAGCTTGTTATGCAACTGATTTAGGAACTTGTTTTGTGACATTAAAGGATTCAACTCTTACTATTCCAATTATTGAAGATAATGAATCTTTAATTGAAAATGCACTAACAAAAATTGAATCCCATATATCTTCATTAGAAAGGCATTTGCTTTTTATATCAAATGCACCTATCTTCTTCTCTAACTTCGTCTTTAAAATTTTGAGAAACGATGGAACTACAGTTCATTCAGGACTTAACATAGGATTCAAGCCAAATAAAATGCGAACTAATGAATATCGTAATATTACAGCAAATTTAGAAGCTAACATGAACTTTCATTTTGATAGAGATAAATTTAATACCTTTATTAATGATAAAAAACATGTTCGATACAAGTTGGCTTTCGATTATTTTATTGAATCCTTTTACCAAACTAATCATTCGATATCGTTTTGCTTATTGTGCTCATCTATAGATGCAATTACAGGATCTAGTGAACGGGGTCTAACAAAGAAACGATTAGCCAAATACTCTACAATATTGAATTGCAACCCAAATAGAAAAATATTTCAAATTAACTTAATGGAAGAGTATTATAAATTGCGTTCTAATTATGTTTATGGAAAAGGCAGCGAAATATCTGAAGTCGACGAACATAATTTGCGTACATTTACACGAAAATTTCTAATTTCATATTATTTATTCTTTCTTGAATTAGGAGTTAAGAATGATTACGAACTTCTTCAAAAACTTGACTTGATATATGATAATCCAAAAATGTACAATGAATTAGTTCCTTATGTATATCCTTATATAGCAGTACTAAATAAAATTGAAAAAGGGGATGTTACTCTTGCTAACCTTAATAGAGAAGCTAAAGAAGCATTAATCACTGACAGTTTTGTTGAAACACTTGCAGAGTAATTTTACATTTATTCCTAATATCACAAAATTATAAAGTATGTTTTAGCACCTCTGCCACTCCCTTTAAAATATATTCCACACAAGGCACGGCTACAGAATTTCCGAGAGCTTTATACCTCGGTGAATCTGTAGCCTTTTCTATATTAGTCCAGTTGTCGGGAAACCCTTGTTATGTAGAGCTCTACATAACAAGGCTTATGCAAAGAAAAAAAT
>CAYJFP010000045.1:0-1336 GCA_964369415.1 uncultured Eubacteriales bacterium
TTACAAATGTTGCACTTCACTTTTCAAATGTGACTTTTCGTTTTACAATTCAGCTAATTGAGGTGTTGGCAGAAATGCTGACACCTCTTTTTCATTTTTAAGTGTAAATTTAACGCAATGTCTTGAAATGTTTTGCAAATTAATGTATAATAGTAATGTTGCAAAAATACATAACGAGGTATAAAAATGGTAAGCGAAAAAATAAGAATATTACTTATAAAAAGAAAAATGACAATGTCGGAATTAGCTGACAAAATTGAAACTACTCCACAGAATTTAAGCAATAAATTGAGTAGAGATAACTTTAATGAGAAAGAAATTATAGCGATTTCTTCTGCGTTAGGGTGTAAATTTGATATAACTTTTACAATGGAAGAATCAGGAGAGCAAATATGAAACCTTTTATAAAATGGGCAGGTGGCAAAACACAATTATTGCCTGACATTAGAAAAAAATATCCAACTGAGCTTGGGCAAACTATCACAAAATATTGTGAGCCTTTTATCGGAGGTGGAGCGGTTCTTTTTGATATTCTTTCAAATTATAACCTTGAAGAAATTCTCATAAATGACATAAATAAAGAGCTTACAAACACTTACTCGCAAATTAAAAATAACCTTGTTCACTTAATGGACGAGCTTTCTAAAATGCAAGAATTGTTTTGGGAAATGGATACCGAAGAACGCAAAATTTATTATTATGAAAAGCGAGAACGATTTAATTACCTTAAAGTAAATGGTGATGAAGAAATAAATTTTGAAAAAGCAGCACTATTTATATTTTTAAATAAAACCTGTTTTAATGGTCTGTTTAGAGTTAATAAAAAAGGTCTTTTTAATGTTCCTATAGGAGCATATAAAAAGCCTGTAATTTGTGATAAAGAAAATTTAACAGAGATAAATGCAGTGCTTCAAAACGTAAAAATCACTACTGGTGATTATAAAGCTACACTTGACTTTATAGATGAAAATACTTTTGTTTATATTGATCCCCCTTATCGTCCTATCAGCGAAACAGCAAGTTTCACTTCCTATGCTGAAACAAATTTTGATGACAATGAGCAAGTTGCTTTAGGCAAGTTTGTTGATATGGCACACGCTAAAGGTGCTAAAGTTGTAGTAAGTAATTCAGATCCAAAAAACAGCAATGAAAACGATCATTTCTTCGATGACTTATATTCAAATTACGAAATAGCAAGAGTTAGTGCAAAGCGTATGATTAATTGTAATGCGAATAGTCGTGGAGATGTAAAAGAGTTGCTAATTTCAAATTATTAAGGAGAGTATAATGCTTGAGTTATTAGAAAGTGATTTAGGAATTGCTATATTGACTATGG
>CAYJFP010000045.1:1368-7018 GCA_964369415.1 uncultured Eubacteriales bacterium
AAGCGTTCAATGGTAACAATTCAGCATAATATTAAAGTAGATGAAAACGGTAACCCTGATATAGGAGACGAAACTAGAACTTATATTTTTGAGCTATTTAAAAAGAATGATGAAATGACATTAGAAACATTGCCGAAAGCAGTAATGTATGCTGATGACGATATTCGAGAAATGTTTTTTGAATTGTATCAACAAATACAAATCGATAATGAACTTATAACTGATCTACAAAAGAAGGTATAGAAAAATATGTCGAAGCAGTTCCTGTTGGTGAGTTAGAGATGAAAATAAGAAGTAGAATTAAAATATTAAAGAGCGGTAAGAGGAGATAAAGAATGAAATATATAGATAAATACAAATCAATGGGGATACTCTCAGAAAATGCAGCATTTGAACACTTAACTTCAACATTAAAAGATACAATTAGAACTTATGATTTTTTTGTTGCGTGGGGCAAAGTTTTTGGAAATGTAGATGCAATAAAGATTTCACTAAACATTTTAAATTCACTTATAGGTGAAGAAGATATTGAAAATAAGTTCGCAAAGTTACTAAAAGACTACCCAGAGGTAGCATCTGTAATACCGATACTTATTGCTGAAAGAAGAAAAAATATAAAAATTGCTGACCTTAGTGGAGATGTAATGTATGATTTTTCTAAGAAAAAGAGCTATTCAGATGAAGAAATTAGCAAAGTAGTATATTTTGCTAAAGAATGTGGGTTGCTTAAAATATTATCTGATAAGAGCATTAAAAACCTTGTCGATTATGTTATTGGTGTTGAAGTTGGACTTGATACTAATGCTCGTAAAAACCGTAGTGGCGATGCTATGGAAAATCTTACAGAGGTGTACATCAAAGCTATATGTGATAAATATGGTTATACCTATATTTCACAAGCTACTGCAAGTAAAATTAAAGATACCTTCGGTAAAGATGTAGCAACCGATAAGGCTGACAGAAGGTTTGATTTTGCTATTGATACAGGCGATATGTTATACCTTACAGAAGTTAACTACTATGGTGGTGGAGGCTCAAAACTTAAATCTGTGGCAGGTGAATTTAGTAGCCTATATACCTTAGCTAAAAACGATACAACAGGTTTTATTTGGGTTACAGATGGCGAAGGTTGGCTGACAGCAAAACGCCCACTTAGAGAAACTTTTGACCATACAGATTATGTTATGAATATTGATATGATAAAACAAGGATTGCTTGAAGAAATATTGACGAAAGGGTTGTAGGGAAAGGAGTTAAGAATGGGGAAATTTCGATTAAGAGGAAATTCAAGCTGGAGTTATAGTACGCCACAAGAAATGTATGATGATTATAAAAATAAAAAAATAACTAATATATATGATTATCAATCCCAAATGATAGATTTGTATTTAAGTGAAGAAAATGGTGCTAGCGATATAGCACTAGAACTACCAACTGGTACAGGGAAAACTCTTATCGGGTTGTTGATAGCAGAGTTCAGGAGACGTAAGTTCAATGAGAAAGTTTTGTATGTTTGTCCTAATAATCAACTAGTACACCAAACTGTTAATCATTCAAACGAAGATTATGGTATAAAAGCTACGGCTTTTACAGGTAAAGTAAGGGATTATGAGCCTTCAGATAAGTCGGATTATATTTCTGCAAGTACAATAGCAGTAACCTCCTATAGTTCACTTTTTAACTCGAATCCTTTCTTCAAAGATGCAGATATTATAATTTTTGATGATGCACACTCAGGTGAAAACTATGTTGCTTCAAACTGGACTGTAACTATTAATGCAGCAAAAGACACAGAACTATTTGAGGGACTAGTTGATGTTTTCAAAAACTTTGTAGAACCAGAAGTATATAATAAAATACTAAATAGTGAACTCAATGGTGATGTATATTGGGTTGACAAAATCCCTAATATTAAATTAGCAGATAATTATTTGATCATAAAAAATGTAATTGATAAATATTTAAGAGAACATGAAAATTCAGACATCAAATATGCATGGTCTATGATTAAAGAACACCTTAAAGCGTGTAATATATTTATTGGCTACAGAGATATTGTTATACGACCTTTTATACCACCTACTAAAAGCTTTGAACCTTTTACAAGCGCAAAACAAAGAATATACATGTCAGCTACACTTGGTAAGAGTGGCGAATTAGAGCGTGCATTTGGTGTTCAAAATATAAAAAAATTACCTATGGTTAAAGACTGGGAAAACAAAACAATAGGACGTAGGTTTTTTATGTTCCCTCTAGCTTCTTTTAAAGCAAAAGAACTTAAAGATATAATTATAAAATTAATTAATAAAACGGATAGGTCTCTTGTTATAGTAAACGATAATGAAACTCAAGAAGTTTTTTCAAACTTAATTAGCGAAAACACCACAAAAGAAGTTTTTACTGCAAAAGAAATAGAGCGAACAAAAAAGTCATTTATTCAATCGGATAATGCAGTAGCAATAATTTCTAACAGATTTGATGGCATAGACTTTCCAGGAGATGAGTGTAGAGTTCAAATTCTGTTTGACCTTCAAATGGCGACGCATATTCAAGAAAGATTTCTTACAACAAGGATGGCATCACAAGTTTTATTTACAGAAAGAATTAATACAAGGCTAATACAAGCTCTGGGTAGATGCACAAGAAGTAATACAGACTATGCTGCAATATGTGTTGTTGGAGAGGATTTGATGAGCACACTTGTTTCTCCAAACAAGATAGTACATTTTAATCCAGAGATGCAGGCGGAGCTTAATTTTGGATTTGACAATTCAAAAGAATTTGATGATATTGATGATTTTCTGGAGTTAGTTGATGTTTTTTTACATGAACGAAATGAATGGAATGAGGCTGAAAAAAATATTATTTATGAACGTGATAAAATTATCTTGAATGCCAAGCCTGTTGATGAATCATCGTATGAGCAATTATTTGAGGTAGCAAAATATGAAATTGAGGTTCAGTACTTATTGTGGATAGAAGATTATGAAAATGCATATGCACTCTCTGAGAAAATAATTGACATTATTAAGCATGACTTGTTAAAAGGCTATTTGGGGTTTTGGTTATATGTATCTTCATATTGTGCTTATAACTTATTTATTGAAGGCGATGTTCGTTTTGAAGCTATTTCTAAAGAAAAATTGAAAGAAGCTTCCGAAACTACATCATCAATTAAATGGTTTAATAAGTTACTCACAACTAAAAATAATAATGGCGAAGATGATTTTGTAGAATATATCCTTGATAGATTAGAAAAAAATATTCAGATGAAAATAAATAAATTATCAACAAAGAAAATCATAGAGGAACTCGATGCAATTATTTGTTCTATTAAAAAAGATAGTGGTGAAAAATTTGAATGGGCTCATCAAGAGTTAGGAAAGTGGATGGGGTATAAAACTTTAAATCCAAAAGGCGACTCTGAGCCAGATCCAATATGGATATTGAATTCTCAACTATGTATAGTTTCTGAAGATAAGATTTACGAAAAAGATGATAAGGCGATTCCAACAAGGCATGTTAGAGAAGCTGCTGGACATGAAAATTGGATAAGAGCTAATGCCCATAAAGAAAATATACTTATGGCAGAAGAGTTTAAATCATACACAGTTTTTATTAGCAATTCTACAAAAACACAACTAAATACATCTATACATGGAGAATACATATATTATTTAAATCACAAAGATTTTATTAAATGGTCTGAAAAATGCATAGTAGTTTTACAAGAATTAGTTATAAAATTCACTTCGCCTAATGATATTGTTTGGAGAGAACTGGTGGTAGAAAAATTAGTAATAAATAATATCACACCTAAAGATTTTATAGATTTAATTACAAAGAAGAAATTTAGCGAACTCAAAAGTGAATAAAGTGATTTTAATGGAAAGGTATTCATATATGTCTAAAAAAATAAAAAAATGGGAGCCTGATGACTTTGAGCTTGAAATGACAACACATTGGACATTTCCTAAGCGTGGAGATTGGGCAACACACGATGCTAAGTGGCGTGGAAATTGGTCACCATACATTCCGAGAAATTTACTTCTTCGTTACTCGCAAGAAGGTGATTTAGTGCTTGACCAGTTCGCTGGTGGTGGCACTACTTTGGTCGAAGCAAAATTATTAAATCGTAATATAATCGGTGTAGATGTAAATGATGTAGCACTTGATAGATGTAAAGAAAAGACCGATTTTGAGTGGGAAAATGCAAGCAAAGTTTATATACATAAAGGCGATGCAAGGGATTTACACTTCATACCAAATGAAAGTATAGATTTGATAGCTACTCACCCACCCTATGCAAATATAATTCAGTATAGTGAAGATATAGCAGAAGATTTATCACACCTAAAAATCAAAGAATTTCTTTCAGAAATGAAAAAAGTAGCTTCCGAAAGCTACCGAGTGTTAAAAAATGATAAATTTTGTGCTATTTTAATGGGTGACACAAGAATTAAAGGTCATGTACAAACTATGAGTTTTGAAGTTATGAAAATCTTTGAAGCCGAAGGATTTAAGCTAAAAGAAATAATTATAAAAGAACAACACAACTGTCGAGCAACTGGGTACTGGAAAACAAATAGTGTGAAATATAACTTTTTGTTACTTGCTCATGAGTATTTGTTTATATTTAGGAAGGGGTAAAACAATATGTTAAAAAAAGTTTTTATCCCTTTTAAAGTAATTGCCCTTGAAAAATCATATTGGCTATGGATAATTTTTGTGGTAATCTTTGGATTAGCAAATATATGGGGGGCAATATTAACTGGAAGTTCTTCTTTTGATGATGCGATGAATGGTGGTAGTGGATATACATTTTCTATTTCAATTTGTGCTCCTTTAATTGCAGAAATATTTATAAAACTAATTGTTAATAGAAGGTCAGATACTGAAAATCATTTTATTTCATATAAATTAGTATCAACTGCCTTTAATATTGTTTTGGTTTTTATTATGTCATTTTTATGGAGCGGAAGTTATAAAAATATTATACCCCTACAAGTGATTTTTTGTATTTTATCAGTTATTGTTTCGTTTTATCTTTTTTGCATTAATCAAATGGATCAACATGAGGAATTTATTGAGAACTTTGATGATGAAAAGTATGAATATTTACAAAATGAAAATAATAATATTAAGGAATTAGATGAAAAATCAAAAGCTATTGATAAGACATCAACAAGAAACGGAGATGTAAAATTATGAGTATTAAAATGTTTTTAATCGAAACTATACAGCCCATTGGAACCTTTTATATTGGAAAAATTAATTCATCTGAATTGATAAAGATAACACGAACAGAAAGACGTTCATCAGGAAGTGGAGTTCAGAGAGATTTAGAAAAGAGCAGAACGAAAGCTATATCAGAATATTGTAAAGATCCAGATGCAACTTATCCAACACCGATTATCTTAGCAGTTAACTCAAGTTACTTGGAAAATGAACTAAAGTTATTAGAAGGAACTGAGTATATATACGAAGCAAATTTTAAGCATGCAGACAAACCTTTTGCTGAAATACTAGATGGGCAACATAGAATAGAAGGAATAAAACTTGCTAATGAATTTAATTGTGATATGTCAGTGGTAATGATGTTTGACTTAACCGAAGAAGAGAAAGCATATATATTTTCTACAGTTAATAG
>CAYJFP010000046.1:0-6908 GCA_964369415.1 uncultured Eubacteriales bacterium
CCACAAACCCACTCGATTTTATCTACTCATTCTTTATTCAGTTTTTAGGGTATTCCTAATTACTCGCACCATTAGCTCAGTTGGTAGAGCACCTGACTCTTAATCAGGGTGTCCCGGGTTCGAGTCCCTGATGGTGCACCACACCTTTCAGGTTTTTTCTATTTGCCCCGTTTATACGGCTCGTTGGTCAAGCGGTTAAGACTTCGGCCTCTCACGCCGACAACAGGGGTTCGATTCCCCTACGAGTCACCATTTACCCTATAAATTACATTTTAATATAATCCTCCTTAGCTCAGTCGGTAGAGCATGCGGCTGTTAACCGCAGGGTCGTTGGTTCAAGTCCAACAGGGGGAGCCACAAACCACTTCTTATGAAGTGGTTTTTTGTTATGTAAAGAATATTTATATTAGTATACTTCAAAATATCTCATAGAAGGCTGAAATTATCATTAGAATGCACACTAACAGAAGTTGAATCGTTTTAATACAGTTGTATTTTTTCTAAAAATTATATTAATACTTTCTTAATAATTTTGAAATAATAATATTACATAAAATTCGGAAATTTTTATGTTATTTGTATTTTGGAGAGAGCATACTGTTTTAAGTGCAAGGAAAATAAGATAAAAAATTTGAGACGATAATTTTTTGAGACGATAATTCTAGGATTAACTCTTAACGTTATGGCCTTTTAGCTTTTCACTAAAAATTAAAGAAGGTTTACACCTTAAAATAAATGTAAAACAAACTCTGAGGAGCAATAAATTTTGAAAAGAAAAAGCTAAACCCGTTAAATAGTACAGCCGTGAGCACATATATATTCGTCTAGCCAGTCGTCTATGACCACTGAGAAAAGGAATCTTTTAAACAGGTCGAGTAGATTAAGATAGGAAAATCAACGTGATAGTTTCTTACAAAGACAGATTATATACTATAGATAATGTTTGGGGTAAAAGGCAAATACAAATAATTTATCACAATAAGAGAAAAGGCATCTGGATTTTAATTATGATATTTTCGGTTTGTTTTTAAAGAGCATATTTCTCCAGGGGAATTTAAGTAGGAAATAGAGTCTAAAATAAAACGCTGCAAGTTCTTATTTTCTTTATAGTTATTTATATCCTAATAAGAAAAAGCGAAGCTAGCCTAAAAAATTAAGATAGCTTCGCTTTATGTATTTTTTAATGTTTGAAGATATTGAGCAAGGCTTAAACACACCTAAGACATTGTAATTGTGCTTTCTAGTTCTCTTAAAGCGTAATAGGGTTTCATTTAATAGATAACTATCATTAGCACTTTTAAGATAATTTATTAATCATATATTAATCAGTTGAACTGCATCTAAAATACTTTTTTCGAGCGCTAGTTTACCGTATTTATCCACTTCTGCCTTGTCTTTAGGACCATGGGTCAAGCAACCGGCACCTCCTATGCAACCACCTATACATGCCATGCCTTCAATGAAGTTAGCATCACTTATTTTCTTATTTGATTTAAGTATTGCAAGTTTGCATGCTTCTATTCCGTCACATTTTTCAGCTTTTAGGTCAAACTCGATTTTCTGCTCTTTAATTGCCTGAGCAACCGCATCTGAAAGGCCACCACTTCGTGCAAAAATTCGCCCAAAATATGAAGCGTTGTCAAGAACATCAATAGGCAAATCTTCTAAGCTTAGTTCACGGCTATCAAAAAGTGCTTGTAATTCCTCAAAAGTTAGTACACTATCTATGTATGGACTTACGCTATCGAGCTGAAATTCCATTTTTTTGGCAGTACATGGACCTATAAATACAATCTTTGATGTTGGGTCTGTTTCCTTAATATATTTTGCTATTCTTGCCATTGGCGATAGATTATGCGAAATGTGCTGTACAAAGGTGGGGAAATGCTGTTTAATATACATTACAAAAGCTGGACAGCAAGAACTTGTTAAAAATTCCTTTTCCGCAAGTTCTCTTGATTCTTCTAAAGCCACAGCATCGGCACCTAAAGCCGCTTCTACGATAGTATGAAAGCCAAGTTCTTTAATTCCGCTTACTACTTGCCCTAAATTAGCGTGTTGAAATTGACTTGAAATTGAAGGTGCAACAACTGCATATACTTTATAATTTTGATTTTTTTTGCTTTTTTTTATTATATCAATAGTATCCAAAATGAAAGATTTATCTGAAATCGAACCAAATGGGCATTGATATACACAAGCTCCACAGGCAATACACTTTTCATTTATGATTTCGGCACTGTTATCATCAGCTTTTTGTATTGCTTTTACTTTACAGGCGCTTTCACATGGTCTTTTTCTGCTAATTATTGCATGGTAAGGACATACCTTTGCACAGGCTCCACAATCTACACATTTTTCTTCATCTATATGTGCAACATGATTGTCGTTAAATGAAATAGCGCCAAATCTACATGCATCATAACAGCGATGAGAAAGACAACCTCTACACGATGATGTTACAGTATAGCCGGAGACAGGACATTCATCGCAGGCTATATCAATTACCTCAATAACGTTGGGGTTAGATTTATTACCGCCCATGGCTATTTTTACTCGTTCTGCTAGAATTGCTCGTTCTTTGTATACACAGCATCTCATTGTAGATTCTTTACCTGTTATTATTTGTTTAGGTATATCTGTGATGTTTTCAAGTAAAGTGTCATTCCAAGCGTGTTTTGCCACTTCTCTTAAAACCTTATATTTTATATACTGAACTTTAGTGTCAAATTTCTTCATTTACTATATGCATTCCTTTCTAAAAATAGCTTACTTTTATACTTTTTCCAATTTTCTTAAGGCAACTAGCAAGCTCGTCTATAAGTTGCATTTTAATATTAAAATTAATTGGTAAATCTGGGTTTTGATGTGCAGGGTTAATAGCTCTTCCAACATAAAAATTAATATCGGTAGCTTCTTCAAACAATAGACTTGCAATAGATGAAGCGCCATCTTTGTTACTGCTCCACTGAGAGTAAAGCCTGTTTTCGTCAAGATAATCCTTAGCATATGTAAGAACTTTATTTATAGTTATAATTCCCTCGGTTACAAGTTCGACACCTTCAATTTTTGCAGTGGGCGGTACATCTGAACTGATAAAATCAAGCGATGGTATTAGCTCCTTACCTAAAAATTTTGCTGCAATACTCGAAGTAGTACCACCACAAACTATATGTTTACCCTCTTTAGCAAAAAATAGAGACATCATTCTATCTGCATCGTTTCTATTAGAAGGAGGACCTACTATTAAGTTCATAGGCACCCTTTTTTTCATTTTTATAGTACAGGCAGTAGTGTCATCTCCAGGTTGACCTCCATAAAGAGAGTAGCACTCGTTCAAAAGTATAGTATTAAGCGTTTTTGCTGTAAATCCTACATGACAAAGCGGCTCCATGTATTTAATAATATCAGCCCTGTCCCAACCGAAGTTTAAGGCGCTGCCAACACCAGCGTGAATGCAGCCGTCACTCATCAGGAAAAATGTATCATTCTCATAAAGGTTTATTTTAGACATCAAAATCTTTTTACCACTAATTATTGTCTCGCTATAAGCAAATTCGTAGTTTTTTGAATCTCTAAATAAAATCACTCTTGGATTATCGTATTGTATAATTTCTGCTTCTTTATTTCCGTTAAGTATTCTCAAAATTGTGAAGGTAGAGTACGCCACACCTCTTAATGCGCAAACAGGAAGGGTTTCAGCGATTGTCTCAATGCAGTCGGTAATACTTAGGCCTTCTGACATCATGGTAGATATAATTTTTGCAGTTAAGGTTGAAAGTATATTTGCTTTTACACCACTTCCAAGTCCATCTGCCAAAACTATAGTAGTAGAGTTGTCTACACCCTCAATTACACAAACTTGGTCACCGCACAATTCTTCAGTATATTTGTTCAAACTATTAAAACCAATGTCAGGGCATAAATTAGTCATCTTGAATCGACTCCTTTAGC
Source organism: uncultured Eubacteriales bacterium (assembly GCA_964369415.1). Taxonomy (GTDB): domain Bacteria; phylum Bacillota; class Clostridia; order Oscillospirales; family Acutalibacteraceae; genus SIG603. Next base: position 3,955 of record CAYJFP010000046.1, read on the forward strand.
TTGGTTAGTGCAATTTTTGTCTCAGCCGCTGTCTCTCCTAGCAATGAGGCGATTTCGTGGACAACTCTCATCTGTTTTTCGATAACTTTGTCTGTAGTGTCAACGGTTTTGCGGCTTATTGCTTCTTTTTTAGCTCGTTCTTCCTCTTCTTCCGTCACATCTCTCATAATGCACACAAGCATTTTATATTGCTTATCAAACATAATTGTCTGATGTATATGCTTGTTATATTCTGCTAAATATACTTTTTTGTCTCTTATAGAGACACCTGTATTTCTGACTGTAATAAAGTCACTCGGGTCTAAAACTTTAATAATTTGTTCGCCTAAAATATCTGATTGAAACCTTAAATTTAACAGTTTAACAGCAGATTGATTAGCTTTTTGTACTTCTAAATTGTCATTTAAAACAATAATTGCATTTGGTGTGTTATTTACAATTAAATCAGAAAAAGTTTCAGCTTTTTCATTTAAAAATGGTAAACACATCGTAAGGTCAGCCTTGCCGTAGTATACAGCTTTCGCTTTTTCTCTGCAAGAGTTGTAACCGCATGAGCCACAGTTAAGCTCATCCAACTCAGTTTCCTTTCCAATTTGCCGAAGTATGTTTGCTATATCACTTTTTGATGGTGGAAAGGCAGATTGCTTTATTGGAGTGAAATTTTTACGCATGTTTTCGAGAGGTAAGGCTGATACTACAAAATCTTTTTCACCTGCATAGTTACTAATAAATATATTATCAGTAATAGAATTTTTCCTGCTTTTTTCCATAGCGGGACCACCTATGCAACTTCCAATACATGCAGACATTTCGATAAAACATTTATCAACTTTTCCCTCGAGAATTTCATCTAAGACCTTCATGCAATTTTCAGTACCGTCAACTGCAAAATATGAATAGTCGGGGGATTTGTTTGTTATAGTTTTAAGTATGCCACCAGTTGTGGGAAAAAACCTTGCTAAGCTCTCATTGGTGTCATCCTTTGCCTCGTTCGGATCTATTTCGATATTTTCTTCTTTAAGCCACTGGCTAACCTCTTCAAATGTCAGAGCTTCATCTACTATTTCACTGTAATATCCCGCTTCATCTTTTTTTGCTACACATGGTCCTATGAATACCACTTTTGCATCGGGATATCTCTTCTTAATGTCAAGTGCGTGTGCCTGCATAGGGGACACCACATCTGCAAGATAAGGCAATAAATTGGGGTAATATTTCTGAATAAGTAAATTTACCGAGTGGCAAGAAGATGTGATGAGTATATTTTGTTTATCTTCAATAATTTTTTTCTCATATGCATTTTTTACAATGGTGGCGCCTATAGCTGTTTCTTCTACATGATGAAAACCAAGCTTTTTCAAAGCTTTTTCTATCGTTTTTATTCCAGCGCCATTATAATTTGCTATAAAAGCAGGAGCAATAGAAGCAACAACTGGTACACCGGAATAAATGTGAACTTTAGTGGCTTCTACACTGCTCTCAATCTCTTTTGCGTTTTGAGGACAATTTACAAAACATTGTCCGCACAAAATGCACTCTTGACTGACAATATTTGCTTGACCGCCGGAAAAGCGTATTGATTTTACAGGGCAGCAGCGTATACATTTATAACAATTCTTACAGTTAGATTTTTTTAATTTTAAATATTGAGCCATATTTATTCTTCTTCCTAATATGTTATAATTTTTGCATTATTTCTTGTTTGAAAAATATCTCTGCAGTTTCTGGTTTAACCGAGTGAATATTGCCGTCTAATGATACGCAAACACCCTCCTGACATTTCGACATGCAAAATGCACCAGAGAAGTCAATTTTATCCTCTACATTATTGGACTTAATTAAGCTTTGGATTTTTTCAACTACAATTTTTGAACCTTTTAAATGACATGAACTGCCTATGCATACTTTAATTTTCATACTATTTCACCTCACTTTCAACTTTGTTAATATTTTAACATACTTTTATTTTATTGTAAAGACATAAGAGTTTGGTTAAAGCTTCCAAACTAAATTTTATGAATATTTGACGTAAATATGGCATGGAAATAATTAATATATTTAAAATATCAACAAAATCTAGGATATGCTGTCACCAAATATGGAGAGTTATGTTATTATTGAATAACTTTAATTATCAACATATATTAAAGACTTTGCTAAAATATAGTTCAAAAGCTAATATATGTAGACTTTCTTATTGTGTTTCTGTATTACTCGTGGTTATTACTAGTCGTAAAACTCTCTAGTATTCTACTTTTGATTATGTTCAAAATCAGATTTGCCCAATAAAGCGATTTGTAATATAGGATCTACTTCGATACGGATAAAAAATACGCCCTAGCAAAAACTTAGAGCGTGATATTGTATACAGTTTCAAACTGGCATGATACCCCAAAGATAAAGTTATCTAAATGCACAAGAAAATGAAGCTCAAGCAAAATTAATCTTGATTATTTAATTATGGGGATTATAAACCTTAGTTAAAAGGTTGATTTTTAAACATAGAAAAACCCTAACACGTAAAAATACGCATCAAGGCTCTCGGTTAGCTCAATTAGCAGTATAGAGCTTCTGATTGAATTTGGACATAAAAATTCCCATAGACAATGGTTCGTCTATGGGAAAGTTGGAAGGCGTAACAGGTTTGGATATCATCTTCTTTTAAAAGAGGGTTTGAACTCGTAGTTTAGATTATTAATCCAAATCACTCAATCCTTCAGCTAATGTGTTAGTTAATCGACTAACAATATCCTCGGCTGATGGTAAGGTGTCTTCAAGGTTTTGTGGCAATGCATCAGTTAATTTATACTCGCTAATACCCATTGGTTTTGTCATATCTTTTAATGCGTATTCAGCAATAATATCATTTTTCTTTTTGCATAGCAGTATGCCGATACTAGGATTATCCGTCTCCGATTTAAGAATTCCGTCTACTGCAGAAAGGTAAAAGTTGA
>CAYJFP010000047.1:0-6519 GCA_964369415.1 uncultured Eubacteriales bacterium
AGATATAACATCAAAGGCATTTTCAGGCGGAGTAAAATATGTATTATCGACACCATTTGAGATTATATTTCCGTTGCTATCAATCAAAAGATTTGCAAAAATTCCATCAATAGGGTTTCCAAAAATACCATTAAGCGTTTCGACATAATTGAGTCCTGCCAAAACTCCACGAATCTCACCATTTGCAATCATCGGTGTAGAAATAACTATAGTGCAAATCCCGTTTTGGTCCGTTGCTATCAAGTCGCTTATTGTAGTTTCACCACTCATAGCATTTTGAAAATATTCTTCCTCAAAAGCATCGCCAACATTTCCGTCACTTCCAACTGCATAACCATATGGATTTATTACCATTACATAATCAAAACTCTCAGAAATATAGTCATATTCACCTGATTCATAATCAACATATCTTAAATAATCCCAAACAGGCAGTAAGGATGCTGTTGACTCAAGCAAATTAATATTTGATTCAAATTCTAGTCTAAATGTTTCTACGTTGTTATCCATTAATTGTTGAATACTCTGATCAGACAACTCATTAATCTCGTCTCTTATAAAAGTATTATAAAGCCATGTGGGAAAAATTAAAAATAGAACAACCGCAAGGACAGAAATCATCTGCAACAATCGACTTTTTAGTAAATTTTTCATTCTCTACCTTTCCTTGAAATGTACTCTCCAAAGTTTAAGCCTTTATTTTTTCATCAAGATAACTCACATATTCATTTGCGCACTCTACAACGTCTTGGCCATTCAAGATTTTTTGAAGCATTTGATACCATGCAGCTCGCTGCTCGGTCCATTCAATAGTTACCTGATAATAATCTCCAAGATTTGTCATAAATGGATAATAACCTGCCATTCTTTCTTCAAATTCTGTCCCTGTATAAACACCGCTATAAAGACTATTTACAGGAAAAAATTGAGTCGCCAGAATACTTTCTTGTCTTTGCACGGGATCGTTGGCTAAAAACTCAATAAATAGCTTTGACGCTTTAACTTTATCCATATCTCCATTATTGAATACCCCAAACCCCCATATGCCTCCTTGTAGTTCTGCAATTCCATCATCAGATGGAAAATTCATTGCAAAAGGAGTAAAATCCACTTGCCGAGCATATAAAGATTCATTTGTTGCATTCCAAGCAAGAGTAATTGCGGTTTCTTGGGCAGCGAACATTTGCAGTTCTTCAGCCGCTACTATATCAGAATTATGGCTTAATGAGCCATTTTCAACCATGTCTTGTAGCAGAGATAAGCCTTTAATTCCTAGCTCTTCATTAATTGTATAAGCATTATGATCTTCATTTGTGAAAGAAGCACTATAAAAATTAGTCACCAAAGCTCTTGTACCTTGGTCTCCACCCTGTCCACCAGTATAAACTACACCTGGAAATTCAATTAAATCACTATCTCGAATAGCTTCCATAGCGGCAACAAAGTCATCTGTTGTCCAAGTTCTGTTTTCTTCATCAATATACTTTAACGCACCTGCTTTTTCAAAAACTTCATAATTAATTGCCATAACATGAGCTGTCATTACTAATGGATATTGATAAAATGCACCATCAGGAGCCCTACAAGCATTTACAACTTCTTTTGATATTTGCTCGATATTAGCCGTGGTTTCTTCGTCCCACATATCGCTTAAATCAATCATAAGTCCTCTTGCGCCCCAATTTGCTACTAAACGTTCAGGCCCCTCTAGCACAATGTCTGGAGCATCTCTTTGTTCAATAGCAGCTTCAATTTCGGCATCACCTGTTGCAAAATCAAGCACCTTTACATTAACCGTGATATTAGGATGTATTTTGTTAAATTCTTTGACAAAACCTTCAACTACATCTTTATTTCCAAAATCGCCTACAGGAAAAGTCCAAAAGTCAATTTCCACTTCACTAGTTTGTGTAATATCAGTTTCTGTTATCGATTCTTCAGGTTTTTGATTAGAATTATACACATTATCATCATTAATTGTACAAGCTGTAATTAGAAATAACAATGAAACACAAAAAGAATATGCAAAAAATCTTTTTAACATAATGAACATTCCTTTCAAAAAATTCTTTACAATACCTAATCCAATATTTGAGATTAAATTTTCTTTATATTTTATCAATAAAAATGCCACCATTTCTCAATTAAACACAAAGACAGATTTATAACTTTCTTAATAATAATTATACTCCCACTTTTTTACAAAGTCAATCATGTTCTAACTTTATTGCTGTTATAACAGCCATAAAACAAGTCTGTCTGTGAAATAAAAAAACAAAACAGCTTAAACTAAATGTTTAAGCTGTTTTTTTAGTGGTTGCGATTGGCGATAGTAATATCAAGAGTTTGCGGACTATCAACAACGGTATTTGCATACAATATATACTAACTTTAAAGTTGAACGTTTTTTAATTTTTCTTTCATCAGCTGATTCGCTAATTTTAACTCGCTTTTATTACTAATTCCAGCTTCTCGTTTCATTCTATTCCAGACAGAATTAAGTAAAATTTGAGTTTCAATTACCAATTCGATAGTCATGTTGTCCTCAAATTTCTCATAAGTACATTTTTTTATCAAATCTAAAAATTTTTGATATATCTCTACATCGTTACGTAAAAATAAACATATTTTCACATAAATGCACTCTTTTTTATATTGATCGCTATTTTCTCTTTTTAGATATTCTCGTAAGAATTCATGTGTTAATTCTCTAACACTATTTATCCATTTAATACGATTATTTGTGATAGTCGTGTTAACCAACTGTCGTTTATTTATCACTACCGAACACAAAGATATAATAGTTGCTATGATTGACAAAATAATAGTCGAAATTTCTACTACAGTTAGATTTAGCAAAGTTTTCCCACCACCTTATGATAAGTATACACGAGATTGCCCAAATGACAATTAATTGTTACATAACCAATTTAAGTAAAAAACTCTATATTGAACCAAAACGGAACAATATAGAGTTTATTGAGTTTGGTTGCGGGAGCCAGATTTGAACTGACGACCTTCGGGTTATGAGCCCGACGAGCTACCGAACTGCTCCATCCCGCGATATTTAGTGTTTAATTCACTGTTCGACTATTATAACTCTATATTATCAAAATGTCAAGTCTTTTTTCGTATGTTTTAAATAAATTTTTTATTATTTGTTTTATTTCTATTTTTCTATTTCTGAAATAGATTTTTATTGACTTTATACACAAAAACAATGCATTTTTTCTTTTCTTTTTTAATAATTTCTGTTATGATATATTGATTAGAGCATTTATTGGTGTTATAATAATCTTAACTAATATTTAGAGGTGTAAGTATGTACGGTGCGATTTTAGGTGATATTGCGGGTTCAAGGATTGAATTTTCAAGGCCTTCGGGTTTTGATCATAAGGCTGAACCCTTGTTTATCGGTGCCTGTCGATACACCGATGACACCGTCCTAACTTTAGCCACTAAATATGCGATTTTAACAGGCACTCCCTACGCTAAGGCTTACTCTTTTTTTGGAAGAAAATACCGAAAAGCAGGCTATGGCAACATGTTTTTAAAGTGGCTTGACAACAATTCACGAATGGGCTATGGCAGTTTTGGAAATGGCTCTGCCATGAGGGTTAGCTTTATCGGTGACTACTTTGACACGCTTGAAGAAGTACATGAACAGGCAGAAGAAAGCTCGATTTGCACGCACAATCACAAACTTGGAATTGAAGCGGCAAAAGCGACCGCGGGAATGATTTTTTTGTCTAAAAACGGCTATAGCAAGAAAGAAATCGTAAAATATTTAAAGAAAAACTACTCATATAAAGTTAATAAACCATTGTTTATGTATAAACCTAAGGCAAAGTTTGACCCGACAGCCGAGGGCACCATGCCCGTTGTCATACGCTGTTTTTTGGAAAGTGACAGCTGGGAAAGTTGCATTAGAAACGCCTTTAGCATAAAATGTGATACAGACACCGTTGCCTGTATCGCTGGCGGAATTGCCGAGGCCTTTTATGGAAAAACTGGAATGGATGACATACGGCTTTTAAAGCGTTATCTAGTGGTTCCAAACGAACTAGGTCAGTTCGACAATTTCTTATTTGAATGGGCAACAAAGAAATAATTTTTTTAGGAGGAACTATATGAAACTTATCAGCTATCAATCGGAAGCTGTTTTAAATATACTCAAAAAGAATCAAGTCTATAAGGCTAAACCTAGCATTTCGTTTAAAAGGGAGTACGGGGCTCTTATCGATATTTTAAGTTTAAAGTGCGACTGTCCTGTTTTTGCCGTCGTAAAAGGCAGAAAGCAGAATACCTCTGGTAGAGTTTCTGGCGCCGTAAGACTTACTTTAGATGTGCCATTATCTGAGATAAAATTTACCGAGTTTTCAGAATGGGCGGATTTTATGTACGGGGTTAAATTTTCAAAGGGCGATAGATACGATGTCTTGTCGTCTAACGCACTTGAAGAGATAGACGGAAAAAAGCACAAAGAACTCATAGAAAGTTTAAAGCTGCAAAAACCTATTAACAATTACAAATTTCCACAGGCTATTTTAGAATGTATAAAGCCACAGTGGCTCGTTACTTATAAGCACATGTCAAAATTTAGTGATATCAACATTTTAGAGAAGATTTCTAATATTTTTAGACGATAAGAGCGGAGGAAAGTTTGATGAGAGAGAAAGCGTATGTAATGGCGGTAGATCAGGGAACAACGAGTTCGAGGGCAATTATTTTTGACAAAAACGGAAAGCAAGTTGGAATGGGACAAAAGGAATTTCCACAAATTTATCCAAAACCAGGATATGTTGAGCATAATGCAGTACAAATTTTAAACAGCCAAATCAAGGCTATGAAACAAGCCTTTTTGGTTTCTGGCATCCATGAGGAAGAAATTGCAGCGATAGGCATAACTAACCAAAGAGAAACCACTGTCGCTTGGGATTCAAGAACTGGCCTTCCTATATATAATGCGATTGTGTGGCAGTGCCGAAGAACCTCTGACATATGCGAAAAAATAAAGGAAGATGGGCTTTGTGATTACATAAAAAGCACTACAGGCTTGATAGTAGACCCTTATTTTTCCGGAACAAAAATGAAATGGATTCTTGACAATGTAACGGGAGCAAGAGAGCTTGCTGATGAGGGATATCTTCGAATGGGCACGATAGATTCGTGGCTGATTTACTCATTCAGCGAGGGTAAAACCTTCGTCACTGACTACAGCAACGCTTCAAGAACCATGCTTTTTGACATAAATAACCTTAAATGGGACGAAAAGCTTCTTAATTACTTTGGTATTCCAAAATCTGCACTTGCAGAAGTAATTCCATCTTCAAAGCTTTGCGGATACTTAGGGGATAGCCTTTTCGGTACTGAAATTCCAATTTCGGGAATTGCAGGAGATCAACCCGCCGCACTTTTTGGTCAATGCTGTTTTGAAAAAGGCATGGTGAAAAACACTTACGGAACAGGCTGTTTTACACTTATGAACACAGGTGAAAAACCCGTGCATACAAACAATCTTTTAACCACTATAGGCTGGGGATTAAACGGAAAAATAACCTATGCATTAGAGGGTAGTGCCTTTAACGCTGGATCTGCGATTCAGTGGCTAAGGGACGAGCTTAAAATTATCAGCAAGGCAAGCGAGGCGGACGAACTTGCCGAAAGCATAGAAAATACTGGCGGTGTATGCTTTGTTCCTGCATTTACAGGTCTTGGTGCACCGCACTGGGACATGTATGCAAGAGGCGTTTTGATGGGGCTTACAAGAGGCACTGGAAGAGCGGAAATTTCAAGAGCAGTGCTTGAAAGTATTGCCTTTGAAAGCTATGATTTATTCAAAACCATGGAAGAGGACAGCGGAATTAAAATTAAGGAACTCAGGGTAGACGGTGGGGCAAGCCGAAGCAGATTTTTAATGCAGTACCAGTGCGACTTAATTGGCACGCCTGTAAAAAGACCTGTTTGCCTTGAAACTACGGCTTTAGGCGCTGCACTTTTGGCGGGACTCGGCGTAGGATTTTGGAGTGAAGACGATATCCAAAATCTTTGGGAATGCGACGTGCTTTACACTCCAAACGAAAATGGTGAGGAAAATCAAATTTCTCTTAAACGATGGAACAAGGCGGTAAACGCTAGCAAAAACTGGATAGTAGACTGATTAGGCTAAAGGTTAATGGTGGATGGCTTTTTTAGGCTAAGCACTAATGGTGAATGATGAAGGACTATATATAGAAAAGAGGAGCTAAAAAGCTCCTCTTTTCTATTGTGGGAATTTATCTTAGTCGTCATCCTCTTCATCATCATAGTCGTCCATATCGTCTTGGTCGTCTATGTCATCATAGTCGTCCATGTCGTCTTGGTCGTCTATGTCATCTTGGTCGTCCATGTCGTCTTGGTCGTCCATGTCATCTTGGTCGTCCATGTCGTCTTGGTCGTCCATGTCATCTTGGTCGTCTATGTCGTCTTGGTCGTCCATGTCGTCTTGGTCGTCCATGTCGTCTTGGTCGTCTACATCAT
>CAYJFP010000048.1:0-5194 GCA_964369415.1 uncultured Eubacteriales bacterium
ATGACTAATGGTGAATGGCTAATGGTGAATGACTAATGGTGAATGGCTAATGGTGAATAGCTAATGGTGAATGGCTAATGGTGAATAGCTAATGGTGAATGGCTAATGGTGAATGACTAATGGTGGATGACGCTAAAACAGCCCTTCACCCTTCACTTTTAGTCCTTAGTCTAATTGTTAGTGGCATAGCAAAGCATAATGTCATCAATCGTGGGTTTTTCCAAAATCACGTTTGGGACATTTCGCTTAAATTCACTGAAATCGTTGGTGATTCCGCTGAAACCATAGCTTGTGATATCGCATTTTTTTAGCTTGGATTTTAAGTTTTCTGTCAAATATTTTGTGTCGCCTTTTACCAATCGGTGCGACTCGATAAGTTCGTCTTTGTCCTTGCAGAAAATAATCTCACCATCGTTGATAAGCACTAAGGAGTCGGCGATTTTGTCTAAATCCGAGGTAATATGAGTGGAAAAAAGAATTGATTTTTCGCCATTTTTCATGTAATCGCTCAAAATATCCAGAATTTGACTTCTAACCAAAGGGTCGAGACCGCTTGTCGGCTCATCCATTATCAGTAAGTCGGCCTCGTGAGAAAGTGCTAGAGCAAGCGAAAATTTCATCCTCATTCCCTTGGATAAATCAGCGATTTTCTTAGAGCGTTCAAGAGATAGGGTAGAGCAAAGTTCCTTGTATTTATCTTCGTTCCAGTTCTTATATGATGGAGCGATGACGCCTTTCATCTCGTCGAGCGTAAAGTGGTCGTAAAAACAGCCCTCGTCAAAAACCACGCCAATTTTTTGCTTTATTTCTTTTTCGTTACCCTTAAATTTCTTATCAAAAAAACTTATCTCGCCCTTAAAATCGGTCGAAAGCCCTAAAAGTGAGCGGATGGTAGTGGTTTTTCCCGAACCATTTGTCCCAATAAAACCTACGACTAAACCGCTTGGAACCTCAAAACTTACGTCTTTAAGCGAAAAATTCTTATAATTTTTATTTAGATTTTTAACCGTTATTGCATTCTTCATTGTAGTTACCTCTCATCATAAAGTATATCCATCATCTCTTTTAATTCCTCTTTAGAAATAGAAAGAAGCTTTGCAGATTTTATCATGTCCTCCATTTTTTCTTCGACCACACGTCTTTTAGACTCTTTTAATAGCTCCAAATTTCCAGTGGCTACCGAAGTGCCTATGCCGGCCTGACTTATTACAAAGCCCTCTTTTTCAAGCTCTTCGTACACTCTTCTTATGGTTAGCACGCTTACCTTTAAGTCGCTGGCGAAAACTCGAATCGAGGGCAGCAACTCGCCTTCTGAGAGCTCTGAGCTGAAAATAGCCTCTTTAATCTGCTCTTTAATCTGGATGTAAAGAGGAGTGTCGGACATATTTGAAATTACAATTCTCAAGATAAACCTCCTTTAATGTGCTGTTATAATATACACACTATACACTATATAAACTTTATTGTCAATAGGTAAATAAAAAATAGTTAAAAATAAAACGTATATTAACGCTAAAATACAGTAATTAGGCAAAAAAATCCACCTCGCAAAAGCAAGGTGGAAAATGAAATTAGAATTTTGTTGGGTTTGAGCTTAGATACTTCTTAACCATTAAAGCAACTTTGAAAATAATCGCATCTTCAAACTCTCTTAGATCAAGACCAGTGATTTTCTTGATTTTTTCAAGTCTATAGACAAGAGTATTTCTGTGAACGAATAGCTTTCTTGAAGTTTCGGACACATTAAGGTTGTTTTCAAAGAATTTTTGAATGGTAAATAAAGTCTCATGATCAAGGGACTCGATAGAGCCTTTCTTGAACACTTCTTTTAAGAAAATTCCGCAAAGAGTGGTCGGCAGCTGATAGATAAGTCTTGCAATACCAAGATTATCGTATCTAACGATAGGTCTTTCTGTATCGAAAACCTTTCCGACTTCAAGTGCGACTTGAGCCTCTTTAAAAGATTTAGCAAGATCCTTTGTACCCTCTACAACCGTACCGATACCGACGGTGCAGTGTGTATAAAATTCACTTGAAAGCGTATCGACGATAGAGCTTGCAAGCTTTTCAATATCCTTAGGGTCGATGTTATGCTTGATTTCTTTTACAAGAACTATGTCGGTTTCGTTTATGCTGATAACAAAATCTTTACTCTTATCAGGGAAAAGATTTTGAAGAATATCATAAACAGATATATCAGTTCTGTTAGAAATTTTGATAAGCATGCAAACACGGGCAACATCATTATTAAAATGTAGTTCTCTACTCTTCAAATAAATATCACCTGAAAGGATGTTATCAAGGATAACATTTTTGATAAAATTACTTCTATCATATTTTTCATCATAATATTGTTTAATACTACTTAGTGAAATAGATAAAATATTCGCATATTTTATAGCCTCACTGTCTGTTCCATCAACAAAAACCGCATATTCAGATTTAGAAGCGCTTCCAAAGGTTTTAAAAGTATATCTACCTACAACAAAAGGAGTTTGAACTGAAAAATCTTCGGTCGTTATGCCTTCCATATTCTCTCCGATTTTGCCAAGTTCACTGCACGCAATAATACAAGTGGACTTATCTATTACACCTAAAACTCGCTCTATAGAATCCTTCATTTGATGGATAACGCCCTGAAACAATCTATTTGACATTTCTACAACTCCTTTATTCTTTTATTTTCCCCATAAAAATAATATTTTGTATAGTACTCATAAAGTTCTAATTTTATTTTACACAATTATAACAAAAATTACAAGAGTTTTTTTAAAAAAAAAGTGCCTCAAAGGCGAAGCACTTTTTTTATTAATTTAAATTGTAATAATTAGTTAAGAATTGTAACTTCTGTTTCTTTATCAAATAGGTGCATTTTGTTCATTTTAAATGCGATAGCAACAGAGTCACCAGCTTTAGCTTTAGATGTTGGATCAACACGAGCTGTAAGAGCATTTCCTTCGCAGTTTAGGTATAGGTATGTTTCAGCACCCATAAGCTCAGTAACTTCAACTTCAGCACTAGCTTTAGCATTTGACCATTTTTCAATGATGTCTGGCTCGTCATGTACGTCTTCTGGACGAATACCAAATACAACTTCTTTGCCTACATAAGCGTTAAGGTCTGTTAAAGCACCTGCAGCTTTGTCACTTGGAACGGCAATTTTAGCAGAACCGAATGATAGGAAGTAAGCGTCGCCTTCTTTAGAAAGAGAAGCATCGATAAAGTTCATTTGTGGTGAACCCATGAATCCAGCAACGAATTCGTTAACAGGCATATCATATAGGTTTTGTGGTGTATCAACTTGTTGGATAAATCCATCTTTCATAACAACGATTCTGTCACCCATTGTCATAGCTTCTGTTTGGTCATGTGTAACATAGATAAATGTTGTACCAAGTTTTTGGTGCAATTTAATAATTTCTGTACGCATGGCTGTACGCAATTTTGCGTCTAAGTTTGAAAGAGGTTCGTCTAATAGGAAAACAGCAGGGTTTCTAACCATAGCACGGCCCAAAGCAACACGTTGGCGTTGGCCGCCAGATAGCGCTTTTGGTTTGCGATCTAGCAAGTGCTCAATATCAAGAATACGTGCAGCTTCACGAACACGTTTTTCAATTTCGTCTTTAGGTGTTTTGCGAAGTTCTAGGCCGAAAGCCATGTTTTTGTAAACTGTCATATGCGGATAAAGCGCATAGTTTTGGAAAACCATCGCGATATCGCGGTCTTTAGGGGGAACGTCGTTTACAAGGCGATCGCCAATGTATAATTCGCCTTTTGAAATTTCCTCAAGGCCTGCAATCATACGAAGTGTTGTAGATTTGCCGCAGCCCGATGGGCCAACAAGGATAACGAACTCTTTGTCTTCAATCTCAAGGTTGAAATCTGAAACAGCGGTTACATCGCCCGGATAAATTTTGTAAATGTTTTTTAAACTAATGCTTGCCATAGTAGCCTCCTGTGTATTTTATTGATACTCTTGACGAGTTATCTTTTTAATAATATAATAATAACAGGTAATTTAGCAATAATCTATGGTAAAATATTGATATGAGGTGTTAGTTTTTGATATTTGACAGCTCACAAGTTTGCAATATGGCATTTTGTGAAAAAATACAGCTTACAACAATTAGCACACCTTTGCAAAAGGCAGATATAATTTTAATTATTTTGCAAAGCGGCACAGCGGCAATTAGCACGCAAGGTGAAGAGCATATGCTTACAAGCAACAGCAATATGCTTGTGGTAAAAGGCGAAATTGATATTATGCCCACGCCCGAGTGCACTTTGCTTTGTTTTGGGCTTAATGGAATTGCGCCAAAGCTTGCGGCACAAAAGCTAACTTCGCCTTTATTCACACACGAAAACAATTGCACAAGCGCAAGAAACACAGCGCAGACGCTTTATAATATAAGCCGTGAAAAAACAAGGGTAAAAACGCAAAACGAACAAGCGTATAAACTTCTTTGTGAGATTGGCGATATAAAAGAAAGTGCCGCACAAAACGCTTTACCGGGCCTTGTTTCAGAGGCTATATTTCACATGAAAAATCATTTTTCACAGCTTTACGGCATAGAGGAATTAAGCGCCGAACTTTGCGTTAGCAAAAGCCATTTGGTTAGGGTTTTTTCAAAAAGCATAGGCGTTTCGCCCGGCGCTTATTTAACCAATTTAAGGCTTGAATATGCAAAAAATTTGCTTATAAAAAACGAACACAGCCTTGAGATAGTGGCTGGTTTGTGTGGTTTTTCATGTGCAAATTATTTTTGCAAAGTTTTTAAAAAGCATGTTGGAATACCGCCGGGCGAATACAGAAAAGCACATGGTGAAAGCCATTATAAAAAAGCAGATTATTTTGATGACATAGAACAAAGCATGTTTGTATAAAAACATATAATATTGGCAATGCTTATTTATGCTAGCCGAATAATGCACAAAGATATAAATTATTTGCAGGGGCGGCCAGTGGCCGCCCGTTTGTTTCCTTAAAAGACTATTTTCATTGTGTAGTTCTTCTTTTCAGCGTGAAAAGAAGCAAAAGCGTTGGAGTTTGGCGAAAGCTAATATGCCTTTTTGGGCAAGGTGAGTAATTTGTTATTTAAGCAGATGTAAATAATCAAGGCTGTTTGCGTTGAAACCTTCTTCTTTTCAGCGTGAAAAGAAGCAAAAGCGCCGGGGATTTGGCAAAAAGCTAATA
>CAYJFP010000049.1:0-4980 GCA_964369415.1 uncultured Eubacteriales bacterium
TGGTGCCGGTGGCCGGACTCGAACCGGCACGGTATCGCTACCGGTGGATTTTGAGTCCACTACGTCTGCCAATTCCATCACACCGGCACATGTGACTAAGCTATTATAATACAAAAAAATAAAAAAATCAAGTTGAAATTAATAAGATTTTATGATAAAATTTTATTTAAGTTAATTTTATATATTAAAAGGCGGTTGAGTACATGTCAGGACATTCCAAGTGGAGCACAATTAAAAGAAAAAAAGAGAAGACAGACGGAGCAAAAGCAAAGATATTTACAAAAATAGGTAGAGAGCTTGCTGTTGCGGTTAAAGAAGGTGGAAGTGCAGACCCCAATGCAAACGCCAAGCTTAAAGACTGCATCGCTAAAGCGAAGGCTAATAATGTTCCGAATGACAATATTGAAAGAATAATCAAAAAAGCAGCGGGCGAGGGAAATGCCGATAATTTTGAAAACTGTACCTATGAGGGCTATGGCCCTATGGGAATTGCGGTTATAGTTGAGGCTTTGACAGATAACAGAAACAGAACTGCTTCTGACGTAAGGCATTATTTTGATAAGTATGGTGGAAATTTGGGAACATCTGGTTGTGTTTCCTTTATGTTTAATCGTAAAGGTGTTATTATTATAGACGCAGATGGAAAAAACGAGGATGAAGCTATGGACGATGCTCTTGAGAGTGGAGCTTCCGATTTTGTTGCAGAAGATGGAATTTTCCAAGTGTTTACAGATGTATCAGACTTTTCAGCAGTTAGAGATGAGCTCTCTTCAAAAGGCTATGTGTTTGAATCAGCCGATGTTGAGATGGTTCCAGATACGTATACAGCACTTACAGATGAAACTGCTATTCAAAAAATGCAGAAATTACTTGATATGCTTGAAGACAGCGACGACGTCCAAAACGTATGGCATAACTGGGAAATGCCTGACGAAGAGTGAGTTTTAAGGAGGATATATGAGACATCTGATTGACCCCTTAGATTTTTCGGTAGAAGAGACCGATAGAGTGTTAGACTTGGCGGATGATATAACCGAAAATCAATCGAAATATAGTGAAGTTTGCAAAGGTAAGATTTTAGCGACGCTTTTTTACGAGCCAAGCACAAGAACGAGACTTAGCTTTGAAAGTGCCATGATGAGACTTGGTGGAAACTGCCTTGGGTTTGCAAGTGCAGACAGCAGTTCGGTTTCAAAAGGCGAGAGCGTTGCCGATACTGCAAGAATGATTTCTTGCTATGCTGACATCTTAGCTATGAGACATAATAAAGAGGGTGCTCCTTTTGTAGCGTCAAAATATTCCGATATTCCTGTTGTAAATGCAGGTGACGGCGGACATCAGCATCCGACACAAACCTTGACGGATTTAATGACTATAAGAAGAGAAAAAGGTAGACTGTCAAATCTTACCATAGGTCTTTGTGGAGACTTAAAGTTTGGAAGAACGGTCCATTCGCTTATTAAGTCACTTTCAAGATATGAGAACATTAATTTTGTTTTTATTTCTCCTGAAGAACTAAAAGTTCCGGATTATATAATTGAAGAAATAGTTAAGCACAAAAATATACCATATAAAGAAGTTTCTCAAATGGAAGACGTCATAGCCGAGCTTGATGTTTTGTACATGACAAGAGTTCAAAAAGAGAGGTTCTTTAACGAAGAGGATTATATAAGGCTTAAAGATTCATTTATACTTGATAAGAGTAAAATGAAGCTTGCTTCAAAAGACTTGTCGGTGCTTCATCCGCTTCCAAGAGTCAATGAAATTGCAACTGAAATTGATGAAGACCCAAGATGTGTATATTTTAAGCAGGCAAAAAATGGAATGTATGTCAGAATGGCGCTGATTATGACCTTGCTTGAGTTGGAGGTAGACAATGCTTAATATAGATAGTTTACAAAATGGTATAGTTATTGATCATATCACGGCAGGTAAAGGCATGAAGATTTACGAGCTTTTAGAGCTTGATAATCTTGAATGTTGTGTGGCGATTATTAAAAATGCAAAGAGTGTAAAACACGGCAAAAAGGACATAATAAAGATTGAAGGCGTGTGCAATATAAATTTAGACGTTTTAGGCTTTGTGGATAAAGATGTAACAGTGTGTACGATAGTTGACGGAGAGTTACTAAAAAAAGAGAAGATAGTTCTTCCTAAAAATCTTAAAAATGTGCTCAGATGTAAAAATCCAAGGTGCATTACATCTACAGAAACCGACGTTGATAATATTTTTTATCTATGTGATGAAGAAAAAAGCAAATACCGCTGTATATACTGCGAGCAAGAATACGGAAGCAAATAAGGAGAAAAGTTATGTCTAAGAAGAAAAAATCAGTCATGCCAAATCTTTTAATCGCTATTTTTACGTTTTTATATGCTGTGGTAACTTTAGTAACCAAAATATACGAAAGAAAACAGATAGTGGCTTTTGTAGATGAAAATCACGACATAATACTCGAAAAATCCTCAAAAAATCAAGTGGATTTATGATTTTTCTTGACATGAAATAAAAATAATACTATAATTGTGTTAATTTAATAAAAGCTATGAAGAGAAGTAGTAAGTAATTTTCGATATTTAGAGAAGAGGTGGCTGGTGAAAACCTCTTATCGACTCTACTGAACCCGTCTCTGAGCTGACCTCCTAAGTAAATAGGGCGGTTCGGGTTCTCCCGTGATAGAGATTTTAAGTGCGGATATTCCGAAATTAGGTGGTACCGCGGACTGCCACACACATATAAATCCGAATACGTTTTTTAAGCATCAAAGAAACTGCTATCTATGTTAAAGCCTTTTGTAAGGCGAAAGCATTACGGCAAGTCTTTTTCTTGATATCATCTCCCTTGATACTTAAAAAATCTTCAACCTTAAATCATCGTATTTATGTCTTAGACACGAAAGACGATGAAAGCATCCACTACCTATAGTGAAGAGGATGACAAAGTCTAAGGCGTGAATACGATAATTTAAGGCGTGTTCGGATTTATATGTGAGTGGCCTAGTTCGTCCTAAACAAATTGTTTAGGACGTTTTTTTATTTTTTATAAAAGGAGAGATTAAGGTGAAATTAGCAAAATTAGTTGGAGAAAGATTTAAAGAAAGACCTTCTGACTGTGTGATTGAGAGTCATGCACTAATGATTAGAGGCGGATATATTAAAAATGTTGCAAACGGAATTTTTTCATCGTACACACCGATGAAAAGAATTGCAAGAAAAATTGAAGAGATTATCAGAGAAGAGATGGACAGAATTGACGGACAAGAGGTAAGTTTCCCTGTTGTAATTCCAGCGAGTCTCTGGAAAGAATCGGGAAGATACGAAAGTGTCGGAAGTGAGCTGTTAAGATTTAAAGACAGAAACGATGCAGATTTTGTCCTCGGAATGACACACGAAGAGCCATCGGTTCATTTAGTAAGAGAATACGGACAAAGCCACACAAAATATCCTTTCATGATTTATCAAATTCAAACTAAATTCAGAGACGAGGGAAGACCAAGAGGTGGTCTAATAAGAGTAAGAGAATTTACAATGAAAGACGCATATTCTTTCCACACATCTCAAAAAGATTTAGAAGAATACTATGTAAAATGTCACGAGGCTTACGAAAGAATTTACAAAAGAGTCGGACTTCCTGAGGTTATCTCTGTAGCATCTGATTCTGGCATGATGGGCGGAAGCGTTTCACATGAATTTATGCTTCTCACACCAATAGGCGAAGACACTATAGTAACATGTGATAAGTGCGATTACAAGGCGAATTCTGAGGCGGCAAAAAGTGTAATAATAAATGAAAAAGACGATTTGAGCCTAGAAATGGAAACCGTACACACTCCAAAAACAAGCACGATTGAGTCTTTGTGCGAGTTTTTAAAGATTCCACAAACTAAGACTTGTAAGGCGGTTATTTACCAAAAAGAGAGCGACTTAAGCTATGTAATTCTCTTTATCAGAGGTGATTTAGAGGCGAATGAAGCTAAAGTTAAGGCGATATTAGGCACAAATATTTTCCCAGCGGTGATTGATGAAAATTCAGGCATAACAGCGGGATTTGTAGGACCTTTTGGCCTAGATGAAAACATCACCGTGCTATTTGACGAATCCTTAAAAAACACCAATAACTTAGTTACAGGTGCAAATAAAGTGGACTATCATATTACAGGTCTTGACTTAGAAAGAGACATTGAAAATGTCACCTATGTTGATGCTTCAAAGGCTCTTGAAGGTGGAATTTGCCCTGTTTGCGGCGAAAAGGCACTTAAAATTAACCGTGGCATAGAGGTCGGAAATATTTTCCAATTAGGAACAAAATATACTAAGGCTATGGACATGACATATCTTGACGAAAAGGGCGAAAGTCAAAACCCTATTATG
This sequence comes from uncultured Eubacteriales bacterium, assembly GCA_964369415.1. Lineage (GTDB taxonomy): Bacteria > Bacillota > Clostridia > Oscillospirales > Acutalibacteraceae > SIG603. Next base: position 4,372 of record CAYJFP010000049.1, read on the forward strand.
GGATGTTACGGTATCGGTGTAGGTAGACTTGCAGCTTCGGTTTGTGAATCTAAAAGAGACGATTGGGGTCCGATTTGGCCGATTTCTATAGCTCCATGGCAAGTTCATATTTGTGCAGTTAGAGCGGATGATGAAGAAGTAAGAAAAATTGCGGATGGCGTGTACAAAGAGCTTTTAGACAAAGGTGTAGAGGTAATTTACGACGATAGAAGCGTAAGTGCTGGCGTTATGTTCTCAGATGCTGACTTGTTAGGTGTGCCGATTAGAGCGGTCATCAGTCCAAGAAACCTTAAAGCTGACTGCGTAGAGATAACTAGCCGTGATAAAACTATTTCTAAGAAAGCAGAAATAGCAAAAACAGTAGAAGAAATTATGCTTACAATAGAAGAAGTTAAGAGTAAAATCTGATTATTACGTTAAATTTAGGGCGGTGATTTGCCGTCCTAAATTTTTTTATAAAAAATAAAAACTTAATAATTAAAATAATTGACATTTCAATATAAAATATGTATAATATTATTTGTCGTTAAAATGCTGCTATGGCTCAGTCGGCAGAGCACGTCCTTGGTAAGGACGAGGTCAGCGGTTCGAATCCGCTTAGCAGCTCCA
>CAYJFP010000050.1:0-4743 GCA_964369415.1 uncultured Eubacteriales bacterium
GCCAAAAACACAATCGATTTTTCGGTTGTGTTTTTTAATTTTGTGTGATAATATGGGGCTATAATTAAATTTTAAGAATTAAATGGAGATTTTGCATGAAAACTAACTCAATATATAAAATAATGGTAGCTGTTCTATTATTGGCACTTATTTTTGTTACGATCTTATTGATTAATACAAGCTCAAATCTAAACACACAAAAGGAAAGTCTTGCTTACATCAATAGTCAAAACTGGGCAAGCATTTACCGAATTTCCGAGCAAATAGGCTCAATAGAAAACGTGGAAGACTTTGACAATTATCCATATCACAACGGCGTTGTTTATAACGTTTCTGATTTACTTATACCAAGTTTTAACGAGGCTGAGTTCGGATTCTTGCGAGTCTGCTATGATGCTTTGTTACAGGATATAGTTAATGGTAATTTGAACGACAACATGAAAGAAGATGCCTTAAAGCTATTTATGAACATGAATAATGATTTAAGTGAAATATGTGCATTTGTGGTTATAGATAATGAGGGTCGTGAGCTTGATTTCATTAATGAAAACTCAGCACTTCATAATGAACTTAAGACCAAAATCAATGACTTTGTAAGTAACTATAAATCAGAGTATAAAGATTTAATGTCATAGATACAAAACAACAAGTGCAAAAATGTGAATTTGTAACCAATTTTGTAAAATTCGTAAATATACATTGACATTTTCAACTTAGCAATGTATACTAAAACTAATTAATAATATTGATTATTATTATTTAAATTTATTTACGGAGGTTTATTATGAAAAGTTTTACAACATTTGATTTGCAGTACGCACACAGGTTTTATGGGTTCAAAGGCGAAGCACAATATCTCCATGGACACACTGGAATTTTGACCATTGAAGTCCTAGACACGGTAAACCCCGGTGTAAACATGGTTTTCCCATGTAATGAGATCCAAAAAACAGCATGGGATGTTCTCAAAAACTTTGACCATGCCTTGATTCTCAGAGAGGACGACCCCCTACTTCCTGCCATCTTAAAAGTATATGAAGACACAGGGATTAAAGACGGTACTCCTCAAAACACAATGAAAGGTGAAGCGTTTAAAACTGAGCTTGCCTGTGCATATCCCGATTGCCGCTTAGTTGTCACTAAGGAAACAATGACGGTTGAAGGCATGATTAAAATTGTTTACGATTTACTTAAGGACAAGCTAAACATCGCTAAAATCACATTTACAAGCGGAGTAAATGCTGCAAGCGAAGAATATGTTACTGACAACCACATCGATAGATGTCCACTTTGCGGAATTTCACTGAATGAAAATGGTGTATGCCCAAAATGTGGATATAAAAAATAACTGTTTAAAATAAAAAAAAGAACCAACTCTTTTTGGTTCTTTTTTATTTTCTAAAATTAATACAAATTCACAAATAAATAAGTATTTTGTTTAACAATCACAATTATTATTAACTATATTTAGCATTTTATATTTAGATATAGAGTATAATAAAAACAAATTTTATTTTCTAAATTCTCAAATAATTCAATCATACTTTAGAACGATTGAATTATTAATATTTCTTTAATAAAATATTAATTGGTTAATTTTGATGCTACAACATTTCAAATTAACAAAAATAATTTTAGGAGGAAAAAAATGAAAATTAGTAAAAGTTTATTAGTTCTATTTGCACTCATGCTAACTTTACTTTTCACTGTATCTTGTAGCGATGATACAGATTTAGATGAGTTAGACGAGGAATATTCCGAAGAGGAATACATGGAAGAAGAAGACGAAGAAGAAGACGAAGAAGAGTACACTGAAGATGAATACGAGGAAGAGGAAGAATATACAGAAGAAGAAACTGGCACAGAAGAATTAAATACAGTTCCATTTCAAACTTCTGACGAGAACATTCACTATATCAGTGCCAATCAAGTCATGAGTTATGGTGAAAATCCTTTCGATGGTTCATATTATCCTATGGAATCTTTTGTTTCAGGGAAAGAAACTGGCATTTTTGTTACTTTTAATTCTGAAGTACAAGTTGTCCAAGATGGCTCTATGTATCTAGATATCTATTCTTCTGATGGACACATAGCGCAGCTTTTACCATCTAACTCAGGAACACTTACCTATGCCCTATTCCAGCCAAAATCTATTGACGAAATAGGTGGCTGGGTACAAGGTGAATACACACTTGAATTCTCAGGTCCAAATGGCACTGCAAGCAGAGGCGTGGTATTTAGAGATGCAAGAGACATAAAAGTCCTGGCAGTTCCTGTTCTAGCGAACTACGCTGGAAACGTTGTAGGATGTGGTGGCGACTGGCAAACAGGTATTGAGTTTACTCAAGTTACCTATCCACTTGCAAGAACCGACCTTGAATACGTTTTAGGTGCTGAACTTGATTTATCCGATTCAATGTACGACTTAACCACCGATGAAGGAATGTACAACGTTTGGGAAGCTTTAACCCATCTACAAACTCCAAATAATGATTATGAATTAATCATCGGTTATGTGCGTGACCCACAAGGTGAAGGATACACTTTGGGCTATACATACGGACTACCTGCTAATATAGTAACTGAACAAAGTGGCGATATGCAAGCTACTGTTGCTCATGAAATCGCACACTGCTACCACATAGGCGATGAATACCACGGCGGTGCGATTAACCAAGATATTAACCCTGCTCCTTACGGAATGGAAGGAAGCAACTACAACAACAGAGAAGAAACCATTAGATCTGAAAAAGAATATATTGACGGCGGAGAAGTATTTGGCTTGATCGCAACAGGTTCAGCTATTACCGCTCAACAATGGCCGTACAATCCATCTATCGGTGCGTTTACGCAATTCCCAGTAACAAGTTATATGGGAAGTAATAGCGTAAACATGGCAGATTACTGGACTACTTCTGCAATTTGGGAACACTTATACAAAGAGTTCACTGGATTTGACATGAGCCCATATGGCGGCATGATGAATACATCTTCTGAAGAAGAGTACTCAGAGGAAGAAGATACTGAGGAAGAATATACCGAGGAAGAAGAATACACTGAAGATGATTGGCTAGAAGATGACGAATACTATGTAGACGAAGACTACTCAGAAGAAGATATGTCTTTGAACGCTTCATTTAAAGTTGCAGATTTAAGCGAAACTGAAGCAGCCGAAGACGAAGAGGAAATGGAAGAAAGCGGCGAAACTGTCTATGTAATGGATTTTGCGGGTGTACTAAACAAAGACGGTAGCTTTGAAGCAAAACCAATTTTCGGCTATGAAACAGACAGCGCTTGGCTCGAATCTGCCAACAGTGGCGAATATTCTATCGAATTATTAGATGCAGCGGGTGCAGTAATTTCTACTCACTATTTTGATGCTTCATTCTTTATGCCTTCAAACCCACCAAAAGCTGTCGACTTCTACACTGTAAACGAAACTGTTGTTTATCCTAGCGAAACTGCTAAAATCACCCTAAAGCAAGGCGATACAGAGCTTTATTCTGTAGAAATTTCTGCTAATGCACCAGAGGTAAGCTTTGTAGGAATTGAAGAAAATCAAGAATTCTCAGGAACAAACACTATTTCTTGGGAAGGAAGCGATGCAGACGGCGATGCACTAACTTATGAACTATGGTATGTAACAGATGAAGGCGAATTTTCAAACATCGCAAGCGGTATCTCTGAAACTTCTTATGAAGTTAACTTTGATAACTATCCAGGAAGCGAAAATGCTTACTTATATCTATATGCTTCTGACGGAACACGCACTGGTGAAATTGACAGCCCTTACATGAACGTTTTATACAAAGCTCCTGAAATTATTGAAGCTAAAGACCAACAATTAAATTTCAAAATTACAGATGAAATAGTATTTGATGCAGACATCTATGATATGCAAGACGGCTGGCTTTTCGAAGAAGACGAAGTTGTATGGTATGACGGAAACGGAAACGAATATCTAACAGGTAGTTTGCTTTGGGTCTTCCCATACGAGCTTGCTCCAGGCGAACATCAATTCACCGTTAAAGCGACAAACTCAGCAGGTCAAAGTGCTGAAAAAACTTACACTTATGTAATTGAAAATGATGAATCTGCAATTCCTGACGACTGGGCTTCTGACGACATCAAAAACGCACTTGCAAACGGATTTATCGCTCCACTTAGCAACCTTGATGGCGGAATCACTCGTGGACAATACGCTAACTTTATGTACATGATGTATGCAAACATCGTATATACAAACGATGAGAATGCTGAAATCCCAGAATATGAAGAAGGCGTTGTAACAGATGCTGGCAACGAAGATTACGAAGAATTCCTAATGGTTAACTTAGGCCTAATGGAAGCTCCTGACGGAAAATTTGAGCCTAATAAACCTATCACACAAGAAGAAGCTTTAAAAGTTCTTTACGGAACTGTTTTAGCCGCACAAGGCGATGAAATCGAATTTACTACAGAAGATATGATAGCCGAGTTTGAGGACTTAGCGGTCATAAACGATTCTGATGAAAACGCTTATAGCGCAGACGAAAACACTACTGTAAAATTAGCACTAGTAAGATCAAGCCGACTATATAATTATATCTTTGGATAATTTAATCTAAATAAATTATATACGGTTACAAATTAAGAAAAAACTACCGCTATCAAAATTGATAGCGGTAGTTTTTTGTGTAAATTATGCGAATTATCTTCCGTTGAAAGATTGGCTAAAAGCTAATAACTAATAGTGAAAAACTA
>CAYJFP010000051.1:0-4409 GCA_964369415.1 uncultured Eubacteriales bacterium
ACCCCAAACAATCCCTTATATAACTTAAATTTAAGTTATATAAGGTTTTTATATGGGTTCTACTTTTAATTTAGAAAAACATTATGTCCTCACAATTTCATAACCCTTTAAATAGCTTTTGCCGAACATGCCTACTGAGGATATTTTTCTTCTTTGTTTTGGCAGTTTTTTTAATTCTGTTCGGGGTATTTCATTTTTTATTAGTAACATACCGCTATTATCCTCGGGAAAAAGGGCATTAAAAATGGCCGAAGCCACTTTAAAAGTGACTTCGACCGTATCTTCTTTAATTATAATACTGTCTACATATTGTTTGATGAAATTCTTGCATTCTATAAAATTATTCTCTTTCATGAATTCCTTGAATTTTAGAAGTGCTTTTCGTACATCTTCTTCTACAATATCGGGCATAGCATTAACTTTGCTTTCTTCGATACGTTTTAGGATGTCCTTTTTAGCTAAGTCGAGCTGGTTCATTTCCTCTATCATTAGCTCTAGATTTAAGCCTTTTAGTATGGCATTACTCGCATTTTTAATCTTTTTATCGATTTCTTTAAGTTGCCTTTCATACAGCTCTAAATCAGTACTTTTGGTGCTTGATAGGGTCTTGTTATATTCATTTATTAGCTTTAATATGGTCTTTATCCCATTATCGGTAAATAGGTGTTTTTCCATTAGCTCTAAAACAAAAGTTTCAAGGCGATTTTTTTCGACTTCGCTGTTTCCGCAGCCTATTTTTTTATTCTGCTTTCTGCCACATCTAAAAGAGGAATACATGTTATTCGCTCTACCGCCAGCGGCTCTTGTGTTCGACTGATAATGAAACCCGCATTTACCGCATTTGACCTTTCCCGAGAGTAAGCTTGGGTGTTTTGTCCTGTAAGTGCCTCTTCTATTACGATTTTCGTCAAGTCTTCTTTGAACGTTGTTAAAAACTATATCGTCAACAATACGAGGAACGCCGTTCGGAATTCTCGTTATCTCCTCTTCGGGTTTGTTCCGATGGGAATTTGTAGAGCCGTTAGATTTTTTGGAAGCACGGCGGTTATATACATATTCTCCAATGTATTTTCGTTGATTAAGAATCGAATGAAAGGACGATACAGAAAAATTGTCGCCTTTTTTATTCTTATAACCTCTCAAGTTAAGTTCCTTTGCGATGTCGTTATAACTATATCCTCGTGAGTAAAAATCAAAAATAAGTCTTACAATTTCAGCTTCGGCTTCGTTAATGACAAGCTTTTTATCCTTTACATTATACCCAAGCGGTGGTGTACCGCCTGTATGAAGTCCTTGAGAAGCAACTACATCCATTCCTTTTCGCACTTCTCTTGCAAGGTTTTCACTATAATATTCAGCAAATAACTCTGCCATACCTTCCAACATTTTCCCCTCGGGGTCATCTCTGAATTTTTCAGTGACAGATAACAGTTCTACTCCGTTGTCTTTTAATATTGCCTTGTGGACTACGGAGTCAAGCCTTGAGCGTGCAAATCTATCGGTTTTGTGAACGATACAAACTTCAAATGCTTTTTTCTTTGCATCACTCATCATCTGCTGAAATTCTGGCCTGTTTGCATTTGTGCCCGTTTTAGCCTTGTCGCAGTATATGTATTGTAAGTCAAGGTTGTTTTCTTCGGCGAATTTTTTGATGGCTTTTTCTTGTGCTTCTATAGAGAAACCATCGTCCTGTGCGTGTGAGCTATATCTCATGTAGCAAGCGGCTATTCTTTTTCTTGAATTGTTCATATTATAATCTTCCTTTTTATTAATTTATTTTTAACCCCCGATAAGGGGGAGTAGTATATTTTTTTATTTACGGTAGTAAAATATTAAACTCAAATGTTTTTATTTGCGCTGAGTCCTTATTATTCTATATACGACTTCAGAAGCTGAAGTGTAAAATTTTTCAGAATCTAAAGATGTATCATCAATGATAGTATTTTTAAGATAATCGCTATAATTTTTTTCTTTAAGGTTGGTTCTTGTGATTGTAAATTTAGCTTTATAAATCATGGGGGCGTTCTCCTTTTTAAATTTAAATTTTAAGGTAATAATCTTTCAGGAAAGCGGACGACATATGTCCTTATATTGGCCGAGCCAACTTTGCGCTTAACGGTTGTATGGTCTTTGTCCATAACCAAATAGTTAAGTTTTTTGAGGCAGTTTAATACAAGAACAGAATCTGTAAAGTTTCCTTTTTTGAGGAGTTCTTCAAATTTTAAAGGAATATATATTACTTCATATTTGAACGATTCATCTTCTGATAATGCCTTACGCCTTGTCTTTTTTATCAGTGCGGTTAAGTTGCGATGTTCATAATCGTCAAATGTGTTCTTAGCCTCCCTTTTGTATTTTTCAGGGTGAGCCGCAATATCTTGAAGCAGATACTCTACTAAAGAGGATTCTATGTCGAACGAGTGAAAAGCATTTTGCTTAGCTACGGCCTCAACAAGAAGATTTTCTATGCCTTTAATATCAATAGGTAAATCCAAAGCGTTTGTGGCTAATTTTGCAGTAGTCGTAATTATTGCCATTTTCTTAATGAGTCGTGATACGAGCTTGTTTTTTATGGGGACTGCTTTTTCAAGCTCTTTACGAGAATTATTATATTCTTCGACAATAATATCTTCATTATCAAGGATATAGTTGGCTAATATCGTATTTGCAAAGCCATAGTTTTTACTGATTCCATTTTTAAGTTTTTCCGCCGCCTGTGCTGAACCAGTAATGTTGTCGAAGTTAAACTCAATTAATCGAGCTAATAAGCCGCTATTATTATTGCATTTTGACAATAATGAAGTTTCTCCTGTAGAAATTATAGTGGTTGCCCACGAAGTGGTGTTTTTAATTTCTGCATTGGAGTTCAATCTTCCCTTACTTCGGCCATTTGCGACATTATATACAAACTCAGATAAATTTTTAGAATTTGCTTTCGAAAGTTCATCGAAGACTACTGGTACTCCAAAATTGTTTGAAAGAGAACTTATTTTGAAGTTGTCTGTATCGCCCCAATCCATAATCAATCCATTCTTACGAGTGTTATTATTGGGGTTTCCCGCTGTACTGACAGCTAATTGTGCAAAAGTGGTTTTGCCAGAAGAACTTTCTCCGAAGAGATTTACAAATAAACTGCTGTCCATATGGGTTCTGAGAAAACCTACTACCACCGAACTTAAACCTAAGATGATGGCCATTTGTAACTCCGTTCTATTCATGGCATAGTCCTCTACTGTTTCTTTCCACTTTTCAAAAGTTCCACGAGGTCTTAAATCAAAACTTCCATGGTATATTGATAGAGTCGGGACAGATTTTTGCGCTAAAAAAATTTTTTCAGATTGAATGCTACTCCAACCGAGGGAAGAATGAACAAAGACTGCCTCTAGTTTGTCTTCTTGAAGTGAAAGCTTGTCCATAATTTCTTTAATATTCTTTCGATTAGCGCCAAAGTTTAGTAAAGTTTTAGGGTCGTTATATACCTCGCTCCTCAAGAATCTATGTGTTGTACTTAATGATGGTGAATGCGTTGCTTCTAATCGCAGATAACATTCACTGGTGTTTATGTTAAGATATTTTGCAAGCACCTTAATGTTGCTTGCAGTATCTGATGAAGGTGTTTCTCTTCTAAAAGCTCTGCTCATAAGTTTATTGTCTCCTAAAAAATAAGTTTTTACAAAATGCAAATGAATAAATATTCAAAAAAATCAAGTCGCTGTGTTTTTTTGTTTTTTGCTGTCTTTTTAAAAGGGTTTCATGTTATAGAAAATCATTTATACACTTTTAAGTACTGGGTCAAAATAAATTTAGTGGTTTGAAATTATAATAAAAATAATTTTTACGCGTTTAATAAAAATTAAATTTATAAAATAAAATGAGTAATTTTTTAAAAATTTAATTAGCTAATTCTTTTGTTAACAGTTCAATAATACAATATATTTTTTTAAAAGTCAACAGGCGTATAATGCTCAATAGCTCTAAATCACTGGATTTTTTGACTTGTGATTATTAATCAAAACAATTTATTCCCTTTACTTTGGCTGGTAAAACTCGTTTGACATAACTAAAAAAACTGGTTAAAATTTTTATGAAAAAAATTTTTTAGACCTTAAAAAACATAAGTAATTACTCTAATTTAGGATTAAGGTTAACTTTTTTATTTAAATAATTTTTTTATATTGCTCTCATTGAGAGATAAATATTTAGATATTAGTAAAGATACTTACTAAAAGTAATAATAATGTTAAAATAGAAAATAATGAATAATTATTCTAATATTCGCAATTTGTACATTTACTCTTTAACGTTAATGTATCGCTAAAGAGTAAATGCATATTTATAAGATAATTTACGTTTGTTTCTCCCCCAAAATCCACCCTCTTCTAACTGCAGGTGTCAGTGGGTGTAAAGAC
>CAYJFP010000052.1:0-4219 GCA_964369415.1 uncultured Eubacteriales bacterium
TTTACGGAGCAGCTGCAGCAGCAATGGATTATTGCCTAAAAAATCATAATGTGCTTACTTAAAAGGAGACTGAGATAAGATTTATTTTTTTATCTCAGTCTTTTTTTTGTTATGAATAAATTTTTAATACATAAACTTATGAAATAGATACATATGATTATTATCGTCTTTATTGACAAATATTCTAATGTTTTCTTGTAAATAAACACAAATATTTAAAAATTATTTAATAACACTTGACTGTTTTGTATAAGTAGTGTATAGTTTAATTGCTTAATCAAGTTAAATAATAAAAACATTTATCCATTGAAAGATTAAAACGGCAATAAAAATTTGGAGGTATTTCATGAATAACGCAGCAAAAATTAAAAAGCCTTTTAGCCTTAGAGTGAAAAATGCAATTAAAAGTTGGCAACTATACGTTTTGCTACTTCCTGCATTAACTTGGCTTGCATTATTTGCGTATTATCCAATGTACGGACTATTAATAGCTTTTAAAGATTTCCGTATAAGAGAGGGTATTTTGGATAGTCCGTGGGCTGATCCGATATTTAAACATTTTACAGATTTTTTTAGCACTAACATAGCACCGACAGTTATTATCAATACTTTATTACTAAGTGTTTTTTCTTTAATATTTGCTTTTCCGATTCCTATTATTTTTTCACTTCTATTAAATCAGGTAAGAGGCAATAAAAAAAGAAAACTGATTCAAACAGTTTCTTATGCACCATACTTTCTGTCAAGTGTTGTTATTGTAAGCTTAATTACAGTTTTGTTTTCAGCAAATGGTGTTGTAAATAATTTTGTTACTTCTTTAGGCGGTGAGATTACATACTTTACGAGTAGTGCAGATTGGTTTAGGCCGCTTTACATAGGTTCATCAATTTGGCAGACTATGGGGTTTAATGCGGTTATATTCGTTGCAGCACTGGTTGGAATAAGCCCTGAGTACTATGAAGCATCGAAAGTGGACGGAGCAACAAAACTTCAACAAATTTGGCATATTGAGCTTCCACTTATTAGGCCTACAATAATTTTGATGTTTATATTAGCGGTTGGTAACATCATGAACGTAGGATATGAGAAAGCTTTCTTAATGCAAAACGGTACTAATACTGAGGTTAGTGAATTAATTTCTACCTATGTTTACAAAGTAGGACTTCAAACAGCACAATATAGTTTTGCAACTGCAGTTGGATTTTTTAATTCAGTAGTAAACTTTGTAGTTCTGTTTATCGCAAACTTGATTTCTAAAAAAGTTAGCGATATTAGTATAATATAGGAGGTAGTTATGGCTAAGACTAGTGTTAAAATAAAAGATTCATCGGCGGATAGGGTCTTTAAAATAGTTACTGCTGTTTTTATGGTAATAACTTGTTTGATAATCGTATATCCTTTATATTATGTTCTTTTGGCATCAATTACAGACCCTGTAATTGTTAATACAGGTAAACCGTTGTTTTACCCGGAGGCGCTGTTTTTTGAAGGATATATAACAACATTTGAATATGCGCCTCTTTGGCAAGGCTATGGAAATACAATAGCACAAACTCTAGTAGGTACAGCAGTTTCGCTGTTTTGTACTATTCCAGCTGGATATGCACTTTCAAGAAAAGACCTTGCTGGAAGAAGAATTATTATGTTTTTGTTTACGTTTACAATGTTTTTTAGCGGTGGTATTATCCCACTTTACCTAACAATTAATGAGCTAAACATATATAATACTATTTGGGCAGTAACACTTCCAATCGCTGTTTCTGCGTATAACCTAATTGTATGTCGTTCTTTCTTTGACGAACTACCAATAGCTCTTTTAGAGGCAGCAAAAATTGATGGTTGTTCAGATTTAGGATTTTTCTTTAAAATTGCAATTCCGCTTTCTACAACAATTATAGCGGTTATGTGCTTGTTCTATGCAACTGCACTATGGAATCAATTTTTCTATCCTTTAATGTTCTTAAAAGATGATGACCAAATGCCACTTCAAGTTGTGCTTAGAAACTTGATTCTAATGAATCAAGCAAATCAAATGGGTAGTAGTGCAAGTGATTTAGTTACAAGACAAAAAATGGCAGAGCAATTAAAATATTGTATCATAGTTGTATCTGCAGCACCTTTACTTGCGGTATATCCTTTTTTACAAAAATATTTTGCAAGAGGCGTTACAATCGGTGCAGTTAAAGGGTAAAATAATGGAATTAACTCTAAATAGAGTTAAATATAAATTAAACTGGAGGATGTTTTATGAAAAAAAGACTTTTAGCCACTTTGTTGGCGGCGGCAATGCTCGTAAGCATGGCTGCATGTTCAAGCGGTTCGGGTTCTAGTAGCTCATCTGCGACAAGTTCTGCTGAAGGCGGCGATAGCTCTGCGTCTGAGGGCGGTTCGGCAACAGTAGATACTTCTATGTATCCGGGAATTACAGATATGGAAAAAGAAGCATTAGAATTAGGACTAATAAACTTAGACGGTTCGCTTCCGATTATTCCAGACCCTGAGGCTTTCGAAGAGAAATATGGCAAAATTACAATGAATTTTGTTACATATCCTGACAGAGTTGTCGAGACAGGCGAGCTTGAGATGGTTAAAAAATGGGAAGCTGACACGGGTGTAAGATTTGAGTGGCTTACAATTCCTCGTGAAGGTGCAGTTGAAAAAATTAACCTAGAATTGACTTCTGGAAATGAATTACCTGATGCATACTGGAACTTTGGTAACGACGGTTTATCAGGAAATACAGTGGTTCAATTTGCCGACCAAGAATTATTTATCCCTACAAACGACTTAATTGAAAACTACATGCCTACACTTAAAGGCATTTTAGATGATAATCCGAAATATTGGCAAGAAATTACAGCGCCTGACGGAAATACATATGGCTTTCCTTACATTGAAGAGATGTACGGTCTTGTTTTAACACCAGGTCCTTGGTTAATTAATGAAGACTGGTTAAAGCAAGTTGGCGTTGATATGCCAACAACTGTTGATGAATATGTTGATGCTCTTATCGCTATTCGTGATGGAGGAGACCTAAACGGAAACGGTGAAGACGACGAAATTCCTATGGCTCTATGGTTTGGTGCCAATGATACATTCGGCTCATACAACCTATTCTACAGATTTACAGGTGCATTTGGCATGGCTGACTCATACTGCGGCGGTAATCCATATGCTGACCACCTAGCTATAGTTGACGACAAAGTTACATTTACAGCTTTAGACGAAGCATTTAAAGAAACAGCAGAACTATTTAACGAAATGTATAATGAAGATTTGATCTGGACAGGCTCTTTTGAAGCAGATGCAAGTGCTGCGTTCCAATCTTCATTAATTAAAGAAGATGTAGCAAGAATCGGTTCATTTGGCGTATGGACAGATCAAGAAATTGCAAACCTAGAAGTGCATGATCAATACACAGCTCTTCCAAGACTTGAGGGCGAAAACGGCATGACAGGTTTTGAGATTAACTTCTCAGAACTTCAAGATTCTTCAAATACAGCTATTACAGTAGATGCAGATTTCCCAACGGTTATTGCTAGCTTTGTTGAGTATATGGTAGCGGACCCAGTGATTTCTATCACATCTAACTGGGGCGCAGAAGGCTATAACTATATTGCTGATGAAGAAGGCATTTTAAGAACTCCTCTTGATGAAAATGGAAATATCATCGCAGTAGAACCTTACACAAGCTTTGGTGAAATGAGAAGTAACACAACAACTGCTCGTGGTTCTATGATTGTTCTTAATGAGTATTATGAAACTGTAGCTGGTTATGCATACGATGCAGTTCAACTGCTTGAAAATCAAAGAACAAATGGTAAAGATGCTATCATGGAAGAATATGAGACTATTCCTAAAGTATTAATGCAAGGTGACGAAATTTCTCGTCTAGCTCAAATTCAACCTCCTATTTCTGATATAGTTGACCGTTATATCACTGATTGGGTATTAAACGGTGTTACAGATGAGTCATGGGAAATGTACAAATCTGATCTTGCAGCTGCTGGCGTAGAAGAACTAGTTTCTATCTATCAAGCTGCTATCGACAGAGCTTCTGCATAATTATTAATGCAAAGAAATTAAATTACTAACTTAAAAGGCAAATTTTTAGTTGATTCTAAAATTTGCCTTTTGAAGTATAAAAATATGAAAGGTTTGAATAAAATGAAAAATAAAGAAAAAAAATTAAGGCCTAAAATACACTTTACACCCGAAA
>CAYJFP010000053.1:0-3507 GCA_964369415.1 uncultured Eubacteriales bacterium
TATGCGTAATAATAAAATTAGCCACGTGCAAAACACGTGAAGTGAAGAACTAAGAATGACGAGTTAAAAACTAATGTGGTCACTTTGTGAGAATATCAATAAATTTATTTTAAAAAACATAATAAATTACATTAAAGAAACAATAGTTTTTCACTTTTGCACTTGCACAATAAAATACTAAAGGTGGTGTTTTGGAAAATATTTGTTGTATTTATTTTAAGATATTTTGGGTTGTTTTTATATGAACCGAGTTCGAAGCCCGTACAACACAAATTGACATCATTGCAAACTATGTTTGCGTTTAAAATAACACCAAAAATTTCGCTTTTTATAAACAAGAGAAGTGCCGAAAACACCCCTAAAAAGGGTAGTTTTGGGCACTTTTTCAAAAGCAAACTTTTGTTTAAGATGGTGACATCCAGATGTGTCACACAATTTAAGTGTGCTGCTTTCAGGCGCAACTTAAATGTAGGCACAAAACAAACGCACCCCACAAAATGTGGAGTGCAAAATGCGTGTCGAGGCTCTCGACTGGAAGGTGTAACAGATTTGGATATTATCTTATTTTAAAAGAGGGTTTGAACTCGTAGCTCGGATTATTCATCTGATTTACTTAAGCCTTCTCCATATTGTTTTATAGAACTATTAATATTTTTCAGTGCCTCTATGCTATCAGGCAAGTGAATACTTTCAAGTTAAGTGCAATCCTGAAAAGCACAAGCCTCTAAATACATAAGTTTTTGCTGTAAGGTGATATTATTCATCTGATATAAAATTCATATATGTACTTTCTAGATATTTAAGTAAATATCGCTTGGAGATTGCAAAGAATATGCTATTAAATACAAACAAACGAATTTATGAGATATCTGTTTCTACTGGATATACTGACGTCACATATTTTCTAAAAGTTTTTAAAAAATACGTAGGTACTTCACCTCAACTTTTTAGAGAAAAATTCTAACACCTAATTCAATCCTCTTTAACCTTTAATTACACTTGTATTATCTCTTGTTTTTTACAATCTCTAGTGTATCCTTGACTTCATCCAAATTAACTTAACTTCATAAATGTCTAGTCAACATATTAGACTTCATAGAAGAAAATACTGACAAGGAATTTTTGTGCTATATTCCTTACAATACCCCACATTCTCCTTATCAAGTGCCTGAAGAATCTTTCAACAAATTTAAGGATATGAATCTTGTCTCCCGTGCCGATAACCCCGAAGACGAGGATATTCAAATTACCAAGGTAGTCATGGCGATGTGTGAAAATATCGACTACAATGTCGGACGCATCATGGACAAACTAAAGGAAAAAAATCTTGAAAACGATACAATTATAATGTTTTTATCTGATAACGGACCGACAGGCACAGTTCGCTATAACAGCTCTCTTAAAGGCATGAAAGGCGGAATTGATGAAGGCTCTGTCAGAACGGCTTGTAGTTTTACATGGAAAGGTCACTTTACCGCTGGAACTGTCGTAAATCAGCTAAGTTCCACCATGGATATATTGCCTACAATGGCTTCACTTTGTGGCATAGACTGCAAAACGCCTCATCCTATGGACGGAATGGACTTAAGTAAACATTTATTAGGAGAAAATGAAACTATCACCGACAGAGAAGTTTTTGCACTTCAAAACGGAAACATTAACGGAATATCCGTCAGAACTCAAAAATACCGCTATCTTCTTAACGAAAATGAGCTATACGACATAGAAAATGACAGAAGTCAAAAGGTAAATATAGCAAACTCAGAAAAAGAAATCACCAACAAGCTCAAAAATTCTTGTGAAGACTTTTTAGAAAACTTTGTGCCAAAAACTTTTGAAACAAGATATTTACCAATAGGATACAAGGGCAGAAAAGCCTATTTAAACGTTCAAGATTCAAATCCAAACGGAAAAATCACATGGAGCAGTATCCATCCAAACTGTTCGTACTTAATAAACTGGAATGACGATAAGGATACGGTTAAGTGGACAGTCGACACTCACGAAAGCGGAGTATACCAAGTGAAAATTCTTTACACTTGCAAAGAATCTTCTGTCGGTAAAAAACTGATTGTCAGCTGCAAAGACAAATCATGCATGACCATAATTAAGGAATCCTTTGATCCAAGTCTTGACAAAAACCTTGACTACTCACCGAGGGTCGAATCTTATACAAAAGCCTTCAAAGAGCTTTATATAGGAGAACTTGAAATTCAAAAAGGTCTTAATGACATAATTTTATCGAGCAGTGATAACGACGGAACACATATTTGCGACGTAAGGGCAATTATTGTTTCTTAAAAGGCCCTATACAACATTAAATTAGAACCCGACAGTTAAGAGAAGCTATTACAAATTATTAAGGCCCTCTCCTATTTTTTTCATCTTATCATACATTATTTTCTTTAATTTTTCTTTTGCATAGTTAAATATGGACTTAATGCTAAATTTTCCTTTTGAAACTCATCTTCTATATTATCAAATAAAAATTTGCTTCCATCAGATTTGAAAATGGCATATGTATTCAGATATATATTTCTCTTGATGAGTGTCCATAGGGTTTGGTTATCGTTTTGTTTTTATAGGGGGTTTGAACTCGTAGTTTAGATTATTAATCCAATTCACTCAGTCCTTCAGCTAACGTGTTAGCTAATCGACTAATATATCGAAAGCTTGTCTTTATCATACTGTTTTGTAGCACTACTAATATTAGTTGATATGTCGTTAAGCTTCAAAAATCTTCTTCGTCCTCAATATCAAAGATGCGCTCATGTTCACTACTTAAAAATATATTTCTATTTGGAACTTCCGACGTGGGTTTGAACTCGTTTACAGTTTTTCTGCCATTAATTTTGCTTTTCTTACTTTTTGTTTTACATTTCATTTAATGTGTAAACACTCCTTTAATTTTATATTTAAAAACAAAAGGGCGATAACTTTGAGAAATTAATCTTAAAATTATCGCCCTAAATTTGATTTTATGGCATACAAGTATGCTTTCGTCACGGGATAGTTTTGCTTGCGCTGTAGTTTTCCCACGCGGCACAAAATTTGTCATTATATAAATCTTCCTCGTGAATTAGCCTGTCGGGGCTGAGTTCAAACCCGCTAAAACACAAATGACATCCAAAAAAACACATCTAAAAATTTCGCTCTTTTAAAACAAGAGCAAAACAGCGAGTAACAAGCTCTCAAAACACAATTTGCATCCAAAAACTCCGCCCTGTAGAACGACACTACCGGGCGGAGTTTTTATATTATTTTTCTTTAAGCTTTAACTAATTTTAAAATTAGTTATTAAATTAATCTTTAAGTTTTCTCTTTTTGTAGATAAGAAGGCCTGCTGCTAAAACAGCTATTAACATCGCACCGGCAAACACATACACTACAGTGTTGTCGTCGCCTGTTTGTGTGCCGCCGTTTGGTGTTGCGGTTGGAGCTACCGTTGGCACTGGAGTTGGCGCTACAGGAGTTGGAGTTGGATCCACGGGAGTTGGAGTTGGGTCA
>CAYJFP010000054.1:0-3340 GCA_964369415.1 uncultured Eubacteriales bacterium
CTTTTACAGGTGGCTCTAATTCTAATAAATCATTTACAAGTTTAAAGACTGAAACTATATGCCTACAGTCTGGTTCATTGTCTTTTGGTGGCAAATATTCTGAAACTAACAAAATAACTGCCGCGAGCAAACCCTCTGCGCTATCGTAAAAATATGAATTTTGACCGAAACTTTCCCCCTTAGAATTTATTATCGTCTTCGCAATTACTTTTGCGTACTTCTCGGCTTTCGCCTTTGCCGATATATTCTTTTTGTCCTTTAAAAAAATGTCATGGTATTTGTTGACAAGGTGCAAGAGATTATTCCCATCGCTCTTTAAAGGATTTCTTAAATCTATCGCCGAAATGTTGTAGCCATAATAATCTTTTGCGATTGCTCCATAATTTTTTAGCAGATCTCCCTTGGTATCGCTACATATGAACGAGACACCACTTGCACATGAAAATTCGAGGTTTGGATAGAGGAAGTAAGCGGTTTTCCCAACACCAGATGCACCAATCATAAGGCAGTGAACATCGTCTGTATCTACCAAGGCTACCGTATCTTTGCCTTTACTTTTACAGCCGATTATTATCCCTTGGGGTAAGTCTGTCGGAGGTGACGCTCTCCAACTTTTCACATCAAATTTAATGTGTTTATACGTTTTCTTGACTTCGCTTTTTGTCGCAAACCTTGCAGTTCCGTGCTGACCATCACCCACAGTCTTTGACTTGATATTGTTTAAATTGTAGTGATGAGATATTATCGTAATTCCGCCGATTATTAAGAACATTACTGTCACTACGATTATTAGGGTTGCTACATTTCCCATTGCATCACCATCTTAATTTTTCTTTCTGTCGGTTTTAAACTTTCAACTAAGTCTTCGTTAAAGTCTTTGTTGCTTGGAACTATCACGCTATATGTTAGTTCTCTTTCTTCAATTAACTTAGCAAGCCTTTCTGTCGCCTTTTGTCCTGCCTCATCATTATCCAAGCAAAAAACAACATGATTTATTTTGTTATTAATTTGATACAACATAGGTTTTGATGAAACTCCACACAGCGCCACATAATTATGACTTTTCCAGTTGGTACCAACATTCATACTGATAAATGATAATAAATCTATAGGGCTTTCAAAAACATACAATCTATCAGAGCCACCAAGATAATTAAAACTATGCTCAGGGCTACTCCCCTCGATGTTCTGAACAAATCTTTTTCCATACGAATTCACGCTCCTTTTGTGAATATGCGAGATGTTACTGCCATTATCCACGCCAACAAAAACTGCATTGCCATATTCTTTACTCTCATAAATTAGATTCTTTTCTATGAAAAAATTCAACACCGAGGGGTCTATTCCTCGGTGCTTTGTTAGGTATGCAAATACTCGATTATTGTTAATATTTTTTTGTGGAACTACAAGTTCTTTTTTTTGCTCTTGTTTAACTTCGTACCTAAGTTGACTGTTCCCAAGCAATTCTTCCATCGCCTCTGTAAAATTTAGGTTATAAAAATATTTCATAAAATCTATGGGATAGCCACCTTTTTCACTGCTATGGTCATACCAAGTATTCCCACGGACAGTTATACTTTTATCACTTTCAAGTCTAAACTCTCGACCTGACTTTATTAGCTTTTGACCTTTGAGCTTTAAAAAATCTTCCAAATTCGCACTATTTGCTTGTCGTTTCTGCTCATCTGTAAAATGAATATATTTCAAAGTTTCAGTCCTTTCACATCTAATTTTTGTCCCATGGCTAATTTCCTTTCTCGCATCTTTTGAATTAGTTTACTATCAATTTTAATGTCTTGGCTTTGCTCACAAGGTAACTTGTTTTCAAATAACTTAAATATATTTTTAAATATCCCTAAAGCCGACGGAGCAAAGTTTTCAGCCATATTGTTTTCTGCTATAACATCATCACTTAAAACCTCTCTAATAATCATATTTTTAATTGAGTTAAACTCCTTTTGCTGTGATAGAGGAAGCTTTTCCAATTCTTTATCTGAATAGTTTTGTATTATTTCTTCCTGTGTTTCTCGCCATAAGTTATAGCAAGCTTTCACTTCATCAATATTTTCAAGTTCATCGACGATTTTATTAACTAAGTCTTTGAGGCTCGGTTTTAAATAACCATATACTTCCTTACCACCTGTTTCTGCTAGTTTAACTTTAAGCTCATTTAATAAATTTTCTATCTTAGGACTTGCCTTTGCATTTTTAAGCTTTTCTAAAGCTACTTTCGATTGCTCTTTTAATTCATTTCTACGCATAGTTTTTTCTCTATAAAGTGAAGTTAACTCTTGCTTGAATATCTCATTTGTAAGCTTAGACTTTATTTTTTCTATGCCTTTTTTAGTTAGATATCCCTCTTTGGAGTCGGTGGAATAACACATCATGTGGATATGAGGGTGTTTCTCGTCATCGTGATATGCAGCATACCATTTGAAGTTATCAGGATGTATCTTCATCGCCTTTGCAATGTCTAATATATTTGCTGAAATTATATCTTTCCACGCATCTGCATTACAAAAATCCACTCGCTCTGCATCTTCTCTTTTGAGAGAAATAATAGGCAACCACACATTCCCTTTATGCTTTGTTATTTCTTTTGTAACTGCTTGTAAATTTATTTCCCCATTCTGACCATTAAAAAGCCCGTGGGTAGAGAGTTTCTCTACCTTTGGACGATTCGCAATATATCCGACATAGTTTTCTTTTTTATCAAAGCTTACTTTTTGAACTCCATCTCTTGTGCTTATATATTTTACTAAATTTGATTTATGGGAATTTTTTGAACCGCTTTTAATATACGGACACTTAAATATTAACTTAGCCATTACTTATTTTGATACTCCATCGCATCTTCAAGCGAAATTCTCCCTCTGTTATTTTTTATTTCATTAATACATCTTGCACGAGTTTGAGATAATTGTTCATCTGTTATATCTAAACCATAGGCCATAATATTTGCCATAACTGACATTTCAGTTGATAATCGAAACAGGTTATTTGCAAATCTGGTTTCGGTACTTTTTAAATTCCCCTCTATAGCTGTTAATAAAGTTTCTGACAAAAAACTTGTACTATCACTTGTGCCAATAAACCCTAAATAAAAGTCAATTGCTTTTTCTATAAACTCAGTTTCGTTTTTAAGGTCTTCGGCTAAAATATGCTTATTCATTTTAGTTATAATATCAGGTTTTAACCATACTACAACTCTCTCTTTAATATTCTTATTTCTCATTATTCTCCTTACATCACCTATTACAGCATCTGTTTTTTCTCATGTTTTCGCTATTTTAATAATTGCACAGCACCTAACACAGCAAAAAAGTTAATTTACAGCACC
>CAYJFP010000055.1:0-3308 GCA_964369415.1 uncultured Eubacteriales bacterium
ATCATATTAATTCTCCTTATATTTTCTGTAATGTTTTTTCAAACTGGGGCGCTATATCAACTTTGACATGTTTACCGACCTATGAACATTTAACATTGATTCACAACCTATATTGCAATTAAATGCAGCATGATTAAACTTGTTTTTCTTAAAATTTCTATATATACTATACTTAAATTATAATTTACCTCAAATGAAAAAGCAAGAAAAAATAAATACATATTATAATATTGAATTATATTAGTCATACCGCAAATTAACAGTTTGCGGTATGGCTTTTTCTTTGGAAATTTGCGTGGAAAAATTCAAAAGATTTTTCTAAAAAATGGGAATATAATTAAGATTACAATAGAAAGAAGGCGAAAAAAGAAGTGAACGAAACAGAAAACTCTATTACAAACACCACGGTACTTAACGGCGTATACGAAACCATAAGCGAAATTGTCGGATTTGAAAACGCAGTAAAACTTTATGAAAATTTCCGTGGAAGCCAAATCAATTTCCCCACACGGCTGTTTTCCAAAGAATTTGTACTACAGGAGGCGATAAAATACTACGATGGGACAACAGAATCAATTAACCTTATAGCAATTAAATACTCGTATTCCGAAAGGACTATCAGAAAACTTTTAAAGAATCAATTAGATTCGGTATGATAAAAATAAGTTAATTTAAGGAGAGGTTTTTTATGAGAAAAATTATGACAGTACTAATTTCGACTTTCTTAGTAATATGTTTTTGCTCATGTGCTTCGGAATTGGACAAACAAGTAGAATTATCCCTACAGGCTAAAGAAAGAGTTGATAAAGAACGTGAAGAATCAGAAGCAGAGGAACGAGAAAGATTTTTAAACGACCCCTATTTAGATATGGCAACGTTGCTTGAAATACTTGGAAAAGGCTACCTTGACGAAATACCCGAGGGTTCAATTTTAGGTGCTGATTATAGTTATACTGTTTTGGTTGGACTTGATGAGCAAGGATATGAACGCTCTGATACTACAAAATCATTTATTAATGATAAAATAGTTTTTTTCGCAACAGAAACGGGCGATGTTTACATAGATATTTACAATGCAAAAAATTATTCAAAAGACCTGTCAGACGTTAATATTTATGTTTCAGAAGTCGGTAATCCGAAAAAAGTATACAGTACAAAATTTGAGTCTGAATACAGTGCATTGATTCAAGATTTAGACCCTTTAAAATGGTATAAAATTTGGTTTGAAAACTTGCCCTCGGATGAATCATACTTAATTGCTTCGGACAAACAAGAAAAAAATTAATGTTATATATTTATCTATCACTAAAAAAGAAAGGAGATTGTTATAATGAGTATGCCAAAAATCATTATAGCCGTAGCGATTATTTTAATCGTGTTAATTAACATTAGCTTTTTCTTTTTAATCGCTGTATGGTTAATAATAGCTTGTACTTGTATATTTGCATTTAGTAGAGTTTTCAGCATTAAAAAAAATCTTCCCGACTGCAATAAGCATATAACTTTAGATGTAACAAGAGTTATAATATTAGCAGGGGTTTTTGCGGTAGCTTCAATAGGTATAATAAATATGTTAGAGAACTGGATAACCTCGTTAATCTTATTTTTGGTTTTTTGGAGTATATCTGCTATTGTTCTTCATTATTGGATATCTCATATAAAAACCAAATATGGGCCATTTGCTTTCTATACAGAAGAAAAGAAACCAGAAAATACTGATGAAAATAATCTTAATCAGTAATGTCTCTTACCAGAATTGTTATAAGAAGTATAAATAGTAATATCATTAGAAAAATTGAGTGAAAGGAGTAAATATTATGCGTTGGCATGTGTTTTTTAGTCTAAAAGGTTTAAAAGATTTATTGTGGTTTATAGTGGCAAGTGCTATATTTTTAGGCATATTCTTATTAGAAGCGTTAATTGGACTTGCCATAGGAGCAGTATTATTCTATATAATGGCAAATTGGTTAGAAAAGAAAATGACTCCTACACAGGATGAAATAAACAGTTGGAACGAAACTAAACATTAAAAAAACAAGAATGAAAGTATATTAATCAAAGCAGACTTGAAATAACAGTCTGCTTTTTTACTTTTAAAGGAGGTGAAACAATGCAAGCCGTTTGGTTTATAGCGGGGTTTGTCTTTACGACTGTGGCGGTGGTAGTCACTGAAAGCATGGTAAATGGAAAGAAAAAGTAATGTTACAATTTAGCAAATAAATTTTACGCCCCAAACAAAAGGCGGTTTAAATAATGAAAGGATTGATACTATGATATTGACGTTTTTAGCGGCGGCTACTGCAAAAGTAGCGGTGGAAATGTTCACATGTGGAGCGGCGGCGGCGATTACTCTTCTTTGCACAGGCTCGAAAGTGAGGAAAAGATGATGATTAAAATAGAGTATAAAAAGGACTTGATTTTACTTAAGAAACATGAAATTTCACCGATAATCGCAGAGTACATATGTGATTACTTCCGTCTTTTAACAAAAGAAAACCATACGGAAGATTTAACGGAGCTAGGCGCTATTTACTTTTTAGAGCGGCTTGAAGACGAAGAGAACTATGGCCTTATGGGTCTTACAAAACCTTTAGAACAGTCATTCCCCGAGTTTTCGGAGCTGTTAATTCTAAAGAAACTAAATGAAAATAAAAAAATATTGCATAGCTGTTTTGTAATGTCGAACAGCTATGCAATTTCTATTTTTGCAGAGATTGGCACACTTAAAAATTCTACCGAAGAACATCTTTTGAGTGATTCGGTTACTAAAGAAATAAAAATCAGAGAGGATAATTAAAATGACAACAGAAAGAGCAAATATAAAATGTGAGGCGGTTTTTTCGGACGACAGCATGCACCGCTATTCTTTATCGAAGATTTGGGACAAAACCCTTCCCATAGCAAATATCATCACCATCGCACCATCAGAGGACTACAATGTATCAAGCGACATGACGACAAACATAATTTCTAACAACGTTCATCTACTGGGAATGGGCGGTTTTACGCTTACTAATTTAATCTCAAAAATTGGTGTGGACGTGAAGAAACTCAAAGGCACATCCGATTTATGGAACGCCGACACCGATAAGTATATTTCAGATTTGGCAGAAAAGGCCGACAAGGTTATAATTGCATGGGGAAAATTCTCCCAAGTAAAAAAAGAGTTCTCAGAGCGTGAAAAAGAAGTGCTTAAACTGCTTGAACCTTACTCCTCAAAGCTGTTTCATATATCGGACGGCTCGGGAAGAGAGTCTTTACACCCACTGACACCTGCAGTTAGAAGAGGGTGGATTTTGGGGGAGAAA
>CAYJFP010000056.1:0-3108 GCA_964369415.1 uncultured Eubacteriales bacterium
CCATAAGCGTTTGAAACCTTATTTTATCTGGTCTACCTTTTACAGGTGACTCTAATTCTAATAAATCATTTACAAGCTTGAAAACTGAAACTATATGCCGACAATCAGGCTCATTTTCTTTTGGTGGTAAATATTCTGAAACTAACAATATAACGGCTGCGAGCAAACCTTCTGCGCTATCGTAAAAATATGAATTTTGACCGAAACTTTCCCCCTTAGAGTTTATTATCGTCTTCGCAATTACTTTTGCGTACTTCTCGGCTTTCGCCTTTGCAGATATATTCTTTTTGTCCTTTAAAAAAATGTCATGGTATTTGTTGACAAGGTGCAAGAGATTATTCCCATCGCTCTTTAAAGGATTTCTTAAATCTATCGCCGAAATGTTGTAGCCATAATAATCTTTTGCGATTGCTCCATAATTTTTTAGCAGATCTCCCTTGGTATCGCTACATATGAACGAGACACCACTTGCACATGAAAATTCGAGGTTCGGGTATAGAAAATAGGCGGTTTTTCCGACACCAGATGCGCCAATCATAAGGCAGTGAACGTCATCTGTGTCTACCAAGGCTATCGTATCTTTACCTTTGCTTTTACAGCCGATTATTATTCCTTGAGGCAGGTTTGTTTGAGGTGATTTTCTCCAACTTTTCACATCAAACTTAATATGTTTATACGTTTTCTTGACTTCACTTTTTGTCGCAAACCTTGCAGTTCCGTGCTGACCATCACCCACAGTCTTTGACTTGATATTGTTTAAATTGTAGTGATGAGATATTATCGTAATTCCGCCGATTATTAAGAACATTACTGTCACTACGATTATTAGGGTGGTTACTGAACTGCTTGCTATCTGTATTGAATTTATTTTTATCACTCCTTTTTAATAACACGGTATTGCAATATTGCATAATATGTGTTACAATGTATATACTATTAATGAAAGGTGGTTATACTATGGCACAAACAACTCTAAGCATCCGTATTGATGAAAATGTAAAAAAACAATTTGATACTTTTTGTAATGAAATCGGAATCAATACTTCTGCCGCTATAAATATGTTTGCAAAAACAGTTATTAGAGAACAACGCATACCATTTGAAATTGCATTAAATAACGACCCTTTTTATAGCGAGGAAAATCAAGCTCGCCTTTTACGAGCTGCCAGAAGAATGGAACAAAGTGGCGGAACTCCCCATGAGCTAATCGAGGTGTTAGATGATTAAATCATTTGACGACGATGCTTGGGAAGATTATCTTTACTGGCAAAC
Organism: uncultured Eubacteriales bacterium; assembly: GCA_964369415.1. Classification (GTDB taxonomy): domain Bacteria; phylum Bacillota; class Clostridia; order Oscillospirales; family Acutalibacteraceae; genus SIG603. The sequence continues at coordinate 1,273 of CAYJFP010000056.1, forward strand.
ACAGGACAAGAAAACTTTAAAGAGGATAAACAAATTAATTTCGGACATTGAACGCAACGGCTATGACGGACTTGCAAAATCCGAACCATTAAAAGGTAGACTGAGTGGATACTGGAGCAAGCGAATAGACGAGAAAAATCGTATTGTTTTTAAAATTGAGGGTAATCATATTAAAATCCTACAATGTGGCTCTCACTATCGTGATAAATAGGTGGGTTAACTAAATCCTCGTTAAAATCTTTAAACTTAGGAACTATAACGCTTGTTGTAGTTCCTTTTTCTTCGGCAAGTTTTTGTAGTCTTATAGTCGCCCTTCGCCCTGCCTCATCATTATCCAAGCAAAAAACAACATGATTTATTTTGTTATTAATTTGATACATCATTGGTTTTGATGAAACGCCACACAATGCCACATAATTATGCTCTTGCCAGTTGGTATCAACATTCATACTAATAAACGACAGCAAATCTATAGGACTTTCAAAAACATAAAGCCTATCAGAACTACCAAGATAATTAAAACTATGCTCAGGGCTACTCCCCTCGATGTTCTGAACAAATCTTTTCCCATACGAATTCACACTCCTTTTGTGGATATGAAAAATATTACCCTCATTATCCCGTCCAACAAAAACTGCGTTGCCATACTCTTTGCTTTCATAAATTAAATTTTTCTCTATGAAAAAATTTAGCACCGAGGGGTCTATTCCTCGGTGCTTTGTTAGATATGCAAATATTCTCTTGTTATTAATATTTCTTTGTGGCACTACAAATTCTTTTTTTGGCTCTTCCTTAGCTTCATAATTAAAATGACTGTTCCCCAGTAGTTCTTCCATAGCCTCTGCAAAATTCAAGCTGTAGAAATATTTTATAAAATCTATGGGATAGCCACCTTTTTCACTGCTGTGGTCATACCAAGTATTCCCACGGACAGTTATACTTTTATCACTTTCGAGCCTAAACTCTCGACCTGATTTAATGAGTTTTTCACCTTTGCTTCTTAAAAAGTCTTCTAAATTCACACTGTTTGCTTGTCGTTTTTGTTCATCTGTAAAATGAATATACTTCAAAGTTTCAGTCCTTTCACATCTAATTTTTGCCCCATGGCTAATTTCTTCTCCTTCATCTTTTGAATTAACTTGCTGTCAATTTTATTGTCTTGGCTTTGCTCACAAGGTAGCTTGTTTTCAAACAACTTAAATATATTTTTGAATATCCCTAAAGCTGACGGAGCAAAGTTTTCAGCCATATTATTTTCTATAACATTATTATTTAAGACTACCTTAACAATCATATTTTTAATTGAGTTGAACTCTTTTTGCTGTGATAGAGGAAGTTTTTCTAGTTCCTTATCTGAATAGCTTTGTATAATTTCTTCCAGTGTTTCTTGCCATAAGTTATAGCAAGTTTTTACCTCATCAATATTTTCAATTTCGTCAACTATTTTGTTAACTAAATCTTTGAGATTCGGTTTTAAATAGCCATATACTTTTTTACCACCTGTTTCTAATAATTTAACTTTAAGCTCATTTAATAAATTCTCTATCTTAGGACTTGCCTTTGCAACTTTCAGCTTTTCTAAAGCTATTTTGGATTGCTCTTTTAATTCATCTCTGCGAATAGTTTTTTCTCTGTATAGTGAAGTTAATTCTTGCTTGAATATCTCATTTGTAAGCTTAGACTTTATTTTTTCTATGCCTCTTTTAGTTAGGTAGCCCTCTTTTGGGTCGGTGGAATAACATATCATATGAACATGAGGGTGTTCCTCGTCATCGTGATACGCAGCATACCATTTAAAGTTTTGATGTGAAATTTTAAGGCTGTCTGCAATATTTA
>CAYJFP010000057.1:0-3083 GCA_964369415.1 uncultured Eubacteriales bacterium
GAGAAAAATTACTAGATGCAGCAATGAACTCTCTAAAAGATGAAGGAATTAGCAAAGTATTTCTTGTGGTTTTCGAAAAAAATGAAAAAGGTAACGCTTTTTGGGAAAAGCAAGGTTTTGACAGTAGAACAGATTTAGTTTACCGCAATAAAGCAATCTCTGATTTAAGGAGAATAGATACGTAACTTTTATTGTGAGCATTGCCCGTACAGCAAAATCTCTACCTACATCAATAAACTTATTTCATATTTCTAATTTAGCACTTTATTCATTCACACACATTTAAAGGATAGTTCGTTTTAAAAGGAGAATTTTATGGTTTATCGCTGTTTTAGTATGGGTGTATGGGGCTTAGACGCCTTCTTAGTCGAGCTTGAAGCCGACATCAGTGCCGGTATGCCCTCTTTTGAACTTGTTGGACTTCCCGACATAGCCGTCAAGGAGTCGAGGGACAGAGTAAGGGCAGCTATTAAAAACTGCGGATTTAAGTTTCCGCTTAGCCGAATCACCATGAATCTTGCACCTGCTAGCACAAAAAAAGAAGGCTCTATTTACGACCTTCCCATATTCATATCTATTTTAAAGGCGACAAAGCAGTTAAACGCTTCTACCGATGACTGCATTTTTGTCGGCGAGCTTTCACTTGCCGGTAAACTAAGGCCTGTAAGGGGTATTTTGCCCATGGTGGCAAAGGCTCTTGAGCTTGGCTTTAAAAACATCTTTTTGCCAAAGGAAAACAGTGCCGAAGCCGCAGTAATACAGGGTATAAATGTCTATCCATGCGACGAGGTTTTTGATGTTATCGAGCATTTAAACGGCGATAAAATTATCCAAAAAGCAGTGCCAGAAGTTTATGAAAAAACCGAAACCGCCCTTGACTTTTCCGATGTAGCGGGTCAAGAGGAAGCCAAAAGAGCGCTTGAAATTGCGGCAGCGGGCGGCCACAATGTGATATTGGTCGGCCCTCCTGGCTCTGGTAAAAGCATGCTCGCCAAAAGGCTTCCGTCGATTCTTCCCGACATGAGTTTTTCCGAATCTGTCGAAACGACTAAGATTCACTCTGTTGCCGGAAAACTTTCCCGTGTGAATTCTTTGATTACCATAAGGCCGTTTAGGTCTCCACACCACAATATTTCTCCAAACGGTCTAGGCGGAGGCGGAACTAACCCAACTCCGGGTGAAATTTCACTTTCGCATAACGGCGTTTTGTTCCTCGATGAATTTCCCGAATTTCCAAAGGTGTCTTTAGAGCTTCTTCGTCAGCCGCTTGAAGAGCGACAAGTGACTATTTCAAGGGTGTCGGGTTCTGTGACCTATCCGTGCAACTTCATGCTTATCGCCGCAATGAATCCATGTCCTTGTGGATTTTTCGGACATCCAACAAGGGCGTGCATTTGCTCTTCATCTGCCGTTAGAAAATATCTTTCTAAAATATCGGGGCCACTTCTTGACAGGATAGACCTTCATGTGGACGTGCCGTCTTTAAGCTATGATGAAATTTCTTCTAAAGAAAAAAACGAGAGCTCTAAGGAGATAAAAAAACGTGTCGACAGGGCAAGAAGCATGCAAGAAGCAAGGTTTAAGGACACGGGTATACACTCTAACAGCCTTATTCCCGCAGAGAAGATAAACGAGTATCTTAAACTTACCGACAAAGCCGAGGATGTAATCAAAAACAGCTTTTCAAAACTCGATTTGTCCGCAAGGGCATACCACCGAATTTTGAAAGTTTCAAGAACCATCGCCGACATTGAGGGTAGTGAAAGCACCGAGCTCGAGCACGTCCTAGAAGCGGTTAGATATAGAAGTCTTGATAGAAAATACTGGCTTCACGAGCTTTAATTAAAACAAGGCACTTGCTATTAAACAGCAAGTGCCTATATATTTTCTAAAAATTATTTGTATTTTTGCAGTAAGGATTTTGGTATATGGCAGTAGTCGTTCGGGAAATGGTCTAACCTATCCTGATGTTCGTCGGCACTTTTTACATAATTGCTCAGCGGTAAAACTTCGACAACTATTTTGTCACTGTCGTCTCTCTCGTCTATATATTTTTTCGCCTGTTCTAAATGTTTTAGGTTTTTGCTATACACTCCTGTTCGGTACTTTGCCCCTATGTCGCACCCTTGTTTATTAACGCTGTACGGGTCGATAATCTCAAAGAAAAAGTCCATCAGTTCATGCACCGAAACCTTTTTTTCATCAAAAATAGTTTTGACGCATTCTGCGTATCCGTCATAATCGCTTTCTATCGTATCAGTAGAGCCGTTTGCCCTGCCCGCTTCGGTAGTCACGATGCCTTTAAGCGTTTTTATAAATGCCTGTACGCCCCAAAGACACCCGCCGGCAAAGTATATCTCTTCCATGCTTTTTGCTCCATTCTTTAGCTTAAAATCACGCCTTAAAAATATAAAACAGCTCTCGGCTTTCTTCATTATTTAGCCTATTTATCCTTGTTCCAGTGTCATCCTCAAGCGTCATTCCGATTTTTTCCATGAGTTTAGCCGAGCCTATGTTTCTGTAGTCGCAGTGGGCTATCAAGGTTTTGAAACCCAATTTATTAATGGCAAAATCTTTAATCGCCTCTGCCGCTTCTACTGCGTAACCTTTTCCGTGATATTCTTTATTAAGTAGCCATCCAAGCTCTATTTCATCTTCATTTTCACAGCAAATAAGTGAAATCCAGCCGATTATTTTTTCATCGAGCACAATCACAAATTCATAGGCAGTTTGCTTCTCTTTTTCCCACATAGCCTCTGAATCTTTTATGTAATTTATCGTTTCTTCCTTGCTTTCATGAGGAAGATATCTCATGTATTTCAAGTTTTCTTTGTCCACTGAATACTTATGCACGCACTCTAAATCAGCCATACACACTGGCCTTATTAACAATCTTTCCGTCTTAATCTCTATATAATATCTTGGCATTTCATCACCATTTATCCTCTTTATTTTGTGAAAACAACTCACACGATTACATATTATATAGAAAAGCCATGAACATTGTCAAGTTTTTCACAAAAAAGGACAAAAAATAAACTTCCTATATCAATTTTTGATATAGGAAGTTTTATTTGGTGTAT
>CAYJFP010000058.1:0-3012 GCA_964369415.1 uncultured Eubacteriales bacterium
CTTGGTCTACTCATCTTAATCCTAGCCATAAGCTCTGTTTCATTCTTCGCATCAACTCTATTTAACCGCTCAGGATTAGCTTTAGCTATCGGTGGGGGGATACCATTTGCTTTCTTCCTACTTACTATGGTTCAGCAACTGATGGACGATGCTCCAGTTATACTCGAGTATCTAACGATAACAACTCTATTTGATACAGATGCGATATTAGCTAGTGGCGAGTTTGGTTGGGGATTAGTTGCTTTAGGAACCATTGCTTTCGTTCTATATGCAGCGTCAAATGTTATCTTTACAAAGAAAGATTTACCACTTTAATATTGAAAGAACTATCAGTAAATTCCTTAGCAGCTACCGATAAATGAAGAGAATATAATGTGAGAAAGAGAATGAGACGGGCAAGATGATCTGATAACAGTTAACCTGGCAACTAATAAGTATTGGAGATGGTGCGAAGTAAGATTGATAAAAAATGGATAAAGGATTAGATTTAATACAATGTCTTATCACGATTCTAATGATTTGATGAGAGTGTCAAAACAATGATGAAATCATTTAGTTCTTATAAATTAGACAAGAGAAAATAAATATTCCATATCTACTTTATTGGATCCATAACATGACTAAATTCTGAATACTTTTTAAAGCTTATCATTTGGTAAAACTGAATATAAGTTAATTATATAGACTTAAAATTTTGAATTTTCAGAATGGAATATCTTAAAAGTACTGACAAAATTTTTTAAAGGGGCAATATTAATGTTCTGAGATAATCAAATCTTACCGAAAATATCAAAAGTCCAATGTGACACAATCCGATTCTGTCACATTCGTTAAAATCGCTCCATCCTTAGAGGCTCTAAGAGGAAATCACTTTTCTTTTAGGGCCTTTTTTCTATAGCCTGTTTAAATGTGACTTATTATCTGTTATAATCATATTAAGTAACATTTGAGAGGCGGCTAAAAATGAAGAGCGTGGAACCGATTCGCGACAAAAAAAAGATCGATGCCATGAAGGCAATTTTGGCTTCCGGAAAATATGGGCAACGAAATTTGGTGCTTTTTTCGATCGGGATCAATACAGCCTATCGAATCTCCGATTTAAGGCAGTTGAAATTAAGTGATGTATTAGAAATTTCTCGTGGACGGGTGATTGTCAAAGAACGTCTGGCCATGAAGGAACAAAAAACGGCCAAACACAATTCGGTCTTCATTTCGAACAAATTACGAAAAGTGATTCTCGATTATGTTCAATCGGAATTTTCTGAGCAGCTGCAAGTACATGACTTCAGCAATTATTTGTTTCCAAGTCGAAAAGGAGCAGATACGCCTTTGACCCGACAAAGTCTTTGGCGGATCATTCATGAAGCAGGAACGGCGGTTGGGTTAAAAGAAATTGGTCCTCATTCGATGCGCAAGACCTTCGGCTATTTTTTGTACAAACAAGGGACCAAAACAGAGATTATTCAGTCGCTGCTCAATCATTCTTCACAACGGGAGACCTTACGCTATATTGGGATCACTCAGGAAGACAAAGATACTGCCGTAAAGAGTTTGGATCTATGACAGAATAATACCCTATATAATAGAAGGAAAAATTCAAGAGGTGAGAAAATGAACGAAGAAAAGCGACCTAACTTTCCGGATAAATACCACTTATCGCGCAAAGAGTCTGTGTATTTATTGAAGAAAAATATTGTGGAACTGGTGTATAATGCGGGGAAATTTGAAGGATTGAATACAACGCTATTACAAACAGAAGAGATTATCAAGTATAATCGGGCCAATAACGTGGCTGTAGATGATGTCCTGACCGTCGTTAACTTAAAAAGAGGCTTTGAAATGCTTTTAAACGACGTACAGGAGCCCCTAATAGAGACAAGTAAGCGGATTAATCGGATAGTTGCAGCGGAGGATGCCCTTTTTCCTGGTGAAATACGAACCGGGGGAGTAGAAGTCTCGACTATTCAGGGAAGGTATGTTCCTCCAATGTTAACTGAAGATGAGATAAAGAATCAATATGACGAGATAATGAATCAAGAGATATCAGAGACAGAAAAAGCATTGCGACTGTTTCTATTCATTGCGAAAAATCAAATATTTTGGGACGGCAATAAGCGAACAGCATTGTTAACTGCTAATAAGATCATGTTTAGCCAAGGATTAGGATTGTTGTCTATTCCTGAAACGAAATTTGTAAAGTTTAATGAACTTCTATCCAATTATTATAATAGTAATCTATTATTGGATGAGTTAACTATAATTTCATATATGTATGAGTATTGTATTTTTGGCATATATTACGGTTAAAATTTTCAGGTGGATACTAGCAAATATGCTATTCTCACCTAATTGTAGATAATAAGGAGAATTTAAATGGAAGTTTTTCAAGATGTTAGGGGAGCTATTGTAGGAATACTTGTTACAGCCATGATTACTAATAGAAAGAAAATAGTTACAAGAATTAAAGGACTCTTTTTAAGCAAGAAAAAAGTAAGAATGAGTTTATCATATTTATTTTCTATTTGTATAGATAATAAATATTTGTTGATTAAAGGAGGCAGAGTTGACCAATTTCAACCATTAGGTGGAGTTTTTCATTATTTTGATAGTTTTAATGAAATAAAGAACAGATTGAATATTTCTGATGTAACATCCAGTCAATTCCATGACAAAAATGATTTAAGAATTTTTGTTCCAGGTAATAATGTATTAAGTGTTGTTGATTGGTTTCATTCTAGAAAAAATAGGGAATGTACAGTTACTAGAGAATTTATTGAGGAGTTGGTAGATACAGGCGTACTTGAAATTCAGGATTTGAAGGAAGTTCAATTTGAATTTAAAAAAAGTATTGAAACGGGTATAAGATTTAGTGAACCATTTAAAATGAATGAGTACAATATTTATGAGATTTATAAAGTTACTTTTAGTGATAAGTCATTAGAAACCAAAATTTTGGCGAGAGTGTAAAATATTTTGTGTAAATGAAAAAATCCATACAAAAAAGGAAGTCGC
>CAYJFP010000059.1:0-3002 GCA_964369415.1 uncultured Eubacteriales bacterium
TATAGGAACAAACGACATGGGGATAATAGATGATGATTTATGGGTAGAAGAAGACAAATCTCAGCCAGCAGAAAATGTACTTATAGGACTTATGAAAAACTATAGAATTATTAGTAATCTTGCAAAAGAGAATAATATTCCACTTACAATCTGTTCACTTCCTCCATCAAATTTTGTTCAGCCTTTTAAGTGTGAAGAGCGTAAAACACTTGCGGTAGAGATAAATAAATGCTTAAAAGATTTCGCAAAAGAAGAGGGGCATGATTATATAAATTATCACAAAGCCCTGTCGCTACAGGATGGAATCACGATTGATAAAGAATTGTGCTTTGATGGCGTTCATCCAAATGCAAAAGGATACAAAGTAATGAGGGATGTTTTGGTAGAGACTTATCCCGATTTAAGGAAGTGAAAAGATGAATATTAATAACATAGATATGATAAGCAAAAGATTATATAGCTTATGGGATAAAGAAATTATAGACCGATGCTGTATTGCAGTAACGGCGCCTAAAAATCCACAAAACCCATATGTTTGCAAAGCTCCAACAAATAAAGAGGACTTGTTTAGATGGTACTACGATGCCGAGTGGATAAATAAGCGAACATTAGAAAAAGTGGATAAAACTTATTTTGCAGGCGATGCTATTCCAAACTACTTTAGCTATTTTGGAACAGGTGGACATGCAAAGTATCTTGTGCCAGAGAGCGCTGTAGAATATAGTCCCGATACTATATGGATTCACCCAGTGGCTGAAGATCTTGAAGATTTTAATTTTGAATTTAATAAAGAAAATGTAACATTTAAGCGTGAAGTAGAAGTGCTCAAATATCTTGCAGAAAATTGTGACGGCAGATATTTTGTAGGTATGCCTGATAACAGCGGTAACTACGATGCTTTAGCGGAAATAAGAGGTTCAGAAGAGTTGATGGTCGATTTTTTAACAGAACCAGAACTCGTTTTAGATGCAGGCAGAAAAATAACTAAAATGTTAAAAGAAGCTTCTGTATCGTTTTATGATACAGTTAAAGAAAATTGTCTTGGGGGTTCTTGTATATCATGGATGAATACCCTTTCAAAAGGAAAAAGTATTCAACTTCAATGTGACCTTGCTGCTATGATTTCACCCGATATGTATAAAAGTTTTATAGTAGAAGAACTAAGAACCATGTGCAACTGGCTTGATAACTCTATATATCATTTAGATGGTATAGAGCAGATAAGGCATCTTGACCATATATTGTCGGTAGAAGAATTACAGATGATACAATGGACACAAGTTGTAGGACAACCGCCGGCTACTGAGTACTTACAAGTGCTTAGGAAGATTCAAAACGCCGGAAAAGGCATTGTTTTACAAATCGGAAAGAATCAGCTAAAACCTATACTCGACAATCTTTCGATTATGGGACTTAACTTAATAGTCGAAGATGCATCTTCACCTGAAGAAGCAGATGAAATTGTTAAATTTGCATCAAAGTATACAAAATAGACATTGGCCGTATTAAATCTGAACCAAATTAATTGGATAAGATATAATACGGTTTTTTTATGCCCTAAATTACTGGTTTTTTCGGGATTTAGTTATATTATTTATTGGAGATTAAAATGTGTTTTTTGTTAATTTTAGCAACTTTATTTGCTGAATTTAGTGAAATGCAAGCGTTCATGGGCATGTGGAGTTTTCTTATTGAGAGTCGAATGTGGACGTTTATCATTTTGTTTAAAAATTACCCTTTGCTTGTGCAGACTTTTATTATCATAATATTAAGCACCAGACCCAGAGATTTTTATGACTCCATGTAAATAGTTGAGGTGATGCTAATTTCGAGTAAAAGCATAGCCAAACTCTTACTTTTCGCCCTGTTTCCAATAGGATTATAAGATATACAAAAATAACTTTTTTGCCAAATTTGATTAGGGCGTACTTGAATACTGTGTAAATTTATGATATAGCCATACAAATGTGTTTTATAGCGGTTTTGATGGTAGCGATGGTGATTATGTTATTGCCTACCCTATCTGTTTCGGCGGTGGTTGATGAAACGTTTACGGTAGACAGTGGGTCGGATGGTAGTGGTGCCCCAGTGCAAATCGGTGCGCCAATGATGTTTACTATTCCCGATGAGGTTAATCATAATGGAATCACCTATTTGGATGTCATACACAATAAGTGTTGAAAATGACCATTTTAGGGGTCTTTTCAGCACTTATATTGTTTTTTAAATAGATTGACATATCATTCTATACTATGGTAAAATAAACCCTATAAATATATCTAAAAAAATGTCAACAAATAAACAAAAAAATAAATAAAATGCAAAATTACTTAGCAGATAATTTATAAAAAAATATACGGGGGTATGAAGGGTTATATGAAAAAGATTAGGCTGAAAAATAAAATTTTATCGGGTGTTTTAGTGCTTTGTATGGTGGTGGGGATGATTCCCTTTACCACTTTTGCCGATAGCTATACCATTGCAGACGATACCACTTTGCCTGAGCAAAAGGTTCAGGTGGACGAGCCCCTTTCGCAGACACCTATGACGCTTAGCGCAGACGTGGGCGATTTTTTTGTAGAGGGTGATTCGAACTACTACACATGGGACGACACAAACGGAGTGCTTACCGTCACCGGCAGTGGCGCATTAAGCATTGCTAACAAAGACCCAAACACCGCCACGGCAGACACCATTGTGGTGCAAAGTGGTGTAACAGCTAACCTCACGCTAAATGGCGTGAACATAGATGTGAGCAGTACAGATGATGCCTGTGCATTTGATATACAGCGCTCTGCCACGGCAAACATCACTTTAAAAGATACAAACACGCTGAAAAGCGGTACAAACAAGGCAGGATTGCAAGTGCAAGAAACAGCTATCCTCACCATTACAGCTGCCTCCACCGGTAGTTTGGAAGCAACAGGTGGGTTTAACGGCGCAGGCATTGGCGGCGGCAATGCAAGTGGCGGTGTTACAATTAACATCTTAGGCGGCACGGT
>CAYJFP010000060.1:0-3000 GCA_964369415.1 uncultured Eubacteriales bacterium
TAGGGCGAAAAAATATTTATTAAACGAGCTTTATGACTGGTTCGGCGACAGAATGGCCCTCTCTGACATTAACGAGGACGAGCTTACCGTGAGTGTTAGAGTGAACTTAAACGCAATGAAAAACTGGGCAGTTCAATACGCAGTGCACGCAAAAAGACTAAGCCCAAAATCACTTGTAGCGGAAGTGAAATCCGACCTTAGGAAAGCTTGTGAGAATTATGAATTGTAGGAATTATTTTTGATTTTGAATTTGAAAGAGAGGTTATTATGGAAGATTTTAAATGTTATGTTGCACAGTTAAAGCCGTTTGAATTAGACGGGAGAGAAGGTGAAAAATTAATTCATTTTCAGAAACAATCGATAAAATATGGTGTCTGTGGAATGGGGTACAAAAAAAAGAAGGACTCGTACTTTAATTCTAGAAATGAATATTTTTTATCTGAAGAATATAATAAATATAGAAACCATATTAATGGTAATAATTCTTTTGTTTCCGTTCTAAACAGATATAGCGAAATGAAAATAGGTGATTATATTTTCACAAGACTATATGCTTCTGGTGTATGCTACATTGGAAAAATAGCAAGCAAAGCTTACCATAGCTCAACTAAATATAATTTTGATTATTACGAGAACTATACTTGGATTGTTGATGTAGAGTGGAAAGAAGTAGGTCATTTTTCTAAGTTGCCAAACTCTCTTAGAGGCTTACTGAAACAGAGTCGACAACCAGCAATAAAGAGGGTGCTTGGTAATCAATCTAAAGTAATTCATATGATTTATACAGAAAAATATTTACAAAAAATACCTTTTTCATATTGTGATTTTCATGAAGTATTAGACTCAGACGATTTAGAAGATTTAGTGTATATGTATATGAAAAAAAATAATTCTGATTATTATTTATTACCATCAAGCTGTAAAACAAGCGAACCATTAATTGAGTTTGTTATGGTTAATGAAAAGAACGAGCGAATAACTTGTCAAGTAAAATCAAATAATGAAATTGATTTTCAAGCGTATAAGGATTTGAGTGAAACTTATAGTCGTATATATCTTTTTTCAGGTAAAAAAGTAATAAACAAAGACAAAACTGAAAATATTATCGTTATTGAAAGAGAGGATCTTTTCAATTTTTTTAAATGCGAATTCAAAAAGGAAAATAGTCATTTTCATTCTATGTTGAGCAAATACTATAAAATAGACGAATAATAGACCGAAGCCCTACCGTTCACCACGGTAGGGCTTTCCAATTAAACCTAAAAACCGGGCAGAATAGCGCGGTACATTAATTTTTATAATGATAACCGTCCACATTCCACTCTCAATAACAAAACCCCAAACGCCCATGAACGCTTGCATTTCACTAATTTCCGCAAGTGATTTGTCCAAATATTAGTGTTCGGATTTGAGCATTCCATTAAAAAATATTGTGCAAACAAGCAAAAACCTTTTCATAATTAATCTGATTCTGATCCAATACAGTTAATCGTTTTATCCAACTAACATTTTATTATACACACTCATTACATCAGTTATCTCTAAACTGCCACTTTTATTAAAGTCACATATAATAAACAGTTCTTCGCCCGGCACTAATGTTCCTGACAGCATATGATTATAAACTCCCATTACATCTGTTATCTTTAACACTCCATCTCCATCTATGTCTCCAAGTATAAAAGCTCCTTCCTCCACCACAACCCCGTAACTAACACTCTTCCCCACATAGCTAATGACAACTTCGCTGTCTGCGGTGGTTAGAGGTCTTTTGGGAGTTATTGTTAGGCTGCTTATTGGCACTTCTGCTGTTGTTTTATCTATGTATTCAGCCTGTACTTTTAGCCCTACAGTATCAACTATTTGCCCCTCGGTGTAGGTTGTTTTTGTTGGATTTTGTAAAATCGATATAGATATAACCTCTTTTTCACTTACATAATATTCAAAGTTTCTTACTATATCACCAAATACAACTGTCGCAACTCTTTCGCCTGCTGTGGTGGTGTCAAATCCTGTTACTGTGTACTGGTTTCTGTTCAAAGTTGTTTGCTCTTGTTCGTAGTTTGCAAGAACAACCAGTCCGCTTTGAGAAACAGTGAGCTTAGATGCAAATCCTGACAAAGACATAGTCGCCTCTGTCGTCCAACTTGTGCCGTCAAAGCTCGAGTAGCTGTCACTTTCTGTTTCTACACACAAAGTGATAGGACAGGGCTTGTACCAATAGCTCGGAAAGCAGTCGCTTTTCATTATTTGTTGTTCTGTATTTTCATTTGTATAAATTAACCCGTACTTTGAAATTATTGGTTTTTGTTGGCTTAGAATATTTCTACATATTTCTGACCGTTGAATTCTCGCAACACGCTCTCATAAACGCCCCCTTGTTCATTGATGTACAAGTTCCTGCCGAGTTCTTTTAAGTTGCTAAAATCGTCTACAAGGTGGTAACAATTCGTGTTAGCTGTTAGGTTTATCAACTCTTTCATTGTTTCAGGCTTTTTGGCATCTGCCACAGCATAAAAGATTTGTCTTTCCCTATCTGACATACCCTCATGAAATTTAAAGAAGAAGTTTAGTTCATCAAGTTTAACGCTTTTATTTGATAATATTTCCGACAGTTTTTCATCGTTATACACTTCAATTACTTCAATTTCTGTCTTTGCTGTGTTAGGTATATCCATTTTGTTACAAAAGTTCTGTAATACCCTTTCCTCACAAGGTAGCCATAGTAAATCTTCTCTTTCATTTGCTTTCAGTATTAAATTCATTTTATTCCTCTTTTCTGTTTTTCAGTATTTTAATTGCGCTAGTTATTACTTTATAGGTGTTTGTATTAATTGAATATCTGTCTTTTAACTCACCTACAATTTCGTGAAGTTCATCATTCCAAATGTATCTTGCAAATTTGTATAGAGCATAATTTTGTGTACCAACTCCTTTTATACTTTTACTGTCGAAAACAATTCCATTCAGATATATATTTCTCTTCATGAGTGTCCATAG
>CAYJFP010000061.1:0-2985 GCA_964369415.1 uncultured Eubacteriales bacterium
AATAAACCTCATTTTTTATTATATTTCGGATAGTTCCTGTTTTCCATTTACCACCCTTTGTCGCAGAAATATTATCTTTGTTTAGCTCGTCTGCAATCTCAACAGTGCTTTTTCCCATTAAATATTTTGTGAAAATTCTCTTTACAACTTCGGCTTGCTCTTCAATTATTTTCGGTTTGTTATTTGTTCCCTTTTCATATCCGTATAAGTGTTTGTATTGAATGTGAACCTTGCCCTCTTTAATCGCCATACGCTTTCCAAGTTTTACATTTTTTGATAGTGATATCAATTCTTCCTGTGCTATTCCTGCAAGGATTGTGAATATCAACTCACTGCTTTCTTCTAAGCTGTTGAGGTTTTCTTTCTCAAAATACACTCCAATATTTTGCGCTTTTAATTTTCGTATGAATGATATACTATCCAAAATGTTTCTTGAAAATCTTGATATGGATTTTGTTATAATTAAGTCTATTTTCCCTTGCATACAGTGGTGTATCATCTTCATAAAATCTGGTCTTTTCTTAGCGCTCGCCCCACTTATGCCCTCGTCAGCGTAACATTTTACGAACTTCCAATTCTTGTTTGCTTGTATGTAATTTGTGTAATAGGTCTTTTGCGATTCAAAGCTGTTCAGTTGTTCTTCCGAGTCGGTCGACACCCTACAATACGAAGCCACTTTGAGTTGCCTTTTCTTATAGTCAACTAAATTTTGCTTTGTAGCCGGTATTATAATGACTTCTCGCTCATTCATTTTGTTTATCTCCTTTCAGCTTAATGTTTGTAATGTTTTCTTTTGAGATTTCTATTTTATCTACAATTTCTGTAAGCACATTTAAGTCATTTGTTTCATGATATTTTTGCAGTTTTGCTATTACAACTACATTTTCATCAGGGATTATTTCGCTATATGCAAGCTCTGCTATTTGAATTAGTTTCTCTTCTATTTGTTTTTGGTCGATAATTACATTGTTTATCATTCTTTGTAATTCTCTTTGCAAGCCTATCATTTCAAGTGTGGGTTTAAAATCATGCCTTGTTCTTGATGTTTTTTCATCTTGTAATTTACTGATGTACTGGGTTATTATCTTTTTATCCGTTAAACTTATAGGTATATGTGATTTATCATTTTCACAGTACCAACGCTCCTGTCCGTTAGGCTTTATTCTTCGCCTGATTTTGCCACCACATGAGCAGTACAGCTTTTCTTTGAGCTTTTTAATCTCCTTACTTTCTGAGCTGTTATAAATTTTAATCATATTGTTTGCCTTGTAGAATGTTTGCTTATCTATGATTTTAGGATATTTCTCACCACTCATATAGTTTTGGTTTTGAATAATTCTTGCCACCATATTTTTATTCCATGTAGGCTTATTCGGTGCGTAAGCTTTGCCACTATCAGTTAAATCTTTAGCTATTTTCATATAAGACATTCCGCTTATATAGCTATCAAAAATTTGCACTATAACTTCGCTTTCTTCAACGTTCTTTTTAAATTCGCCGTTTTCCATTTTGTAACCATAAGATATTACTCTATTTTTCATATGCACTCCTTTAATTTAAGTCCATTTATTAGGACAAATTCTACTGTTTTTTTGTCTATTGCGGTGATTTTGTTGACTATGTCATTAAATATTTGCTCGTTTATTTCGTATAGCTTGTCTGGGCCATCTTCTAATACGCTTATCAGTTGTTCCGTCTTTTCGAGCAATGTATTTTCATCCATAGCATCAACTATTCTCTTTTTATCTGTTTTTAAGTCTTTCAGTTTTTTGTTGATTTCATCGCTTTGGGATATAAAAATGGCAGAATCTAATATTTCACTGCTCATAAGTTCAGTTAATACTTGATTCTGCCTATATAGTTCTGCTATTTGTGCATTTATAGCTTTTAGTTCTGTGTTTGAATCTTGCTCTATTTCTGCTATTTTTGTTAATGTTGATACTATTGGAGTTAAAATTTGCTTGTAGTTTTCTTTTAGTTTTTGGTATAGCTTTAGGAAGGTGTTGTAGATGTCACTTTCTTTTACTCTCGTGCCACATGAGGTTTTTCCGTTATCAAACGCACGGCACACCCAGTATATTTCATTTCGGGTTTCTTTTCTTCTCATTGTGGATTTACAGCTACTGCATTTAATTTTTCTGCTTAGCAATCTCCCGATTATTTCATATTCGTTTATCTCACCAATCCTCTTATCTAACAGATTATTGACTCTCTCGAAGTCATCCGTATCAATTATCGCCTCGTGTGTGTTAGCGACATAATATTTATTCAGCTCACCGTTATTTATTTTTTGATTATACGGAGGCTCATTCATATTATATTTCTTTTGGAACAACATACTTCCAATGTAGCGCTCATTTTTTAATATCCTAATAACCGCTGTTCTATTCCATTTTTCTTTATTGTTTGGACTTTCTATTTTTTCGGTATTTAGCAGTTTGGCTATCGAATATGTTCCTAATCCGTTTAAGTATTCCTTAAATATTCTTTTCACTATTTCTGCTTCTTTTTCGTATATCTGAGGCAGATTCTCTATTAACCTATACCCATACGGAACATTTGTCGATATATATGTTCCACTTGCCATTCTGTTTCTAATACCCTTTTTCACATTCTGGCTTATATTAATCGACTCCTGTTGCGCAAAGGTGGCTCTCATAGCAAGTAAGTATTCACTTGACAGTGTATCAGTATCCATATTTTCATTCTCGAATAGTACCGATATCCCTAAGGATTTCAGCTTTCTTGTTGTTTCGATTGCATCGATATTATTTCTTGCAAATCTTGAAATTGACTTTGTAATGATTTTATCAATCTTGCCTTGCTCGCAATCGCTTATCATTCTTTTAAAGTCGGTTCTTTTTTTAGTCGATACCCCGGTCACGCCCTCATCGGCATATACGTCCACAAGCTCCCAATCTTCTCTTTGGGAGATGTAATTGTTATAATAATTCACTTGTGCAGAGAATGAATTTAGCTGTTCTT
>CAYJFP010000062.1:0-2911 GCA_964369415.1 uncultured Eubacteriales bacterium
AACTATATATAACCCCAGATTGATTATCAAGTCTGGGGTTATATAATTTTAGTTTTAGCTTGACATAAGTGTGACTCAAGTTGTGTAATTGAAGTGATATAATAATGAGAATAAGCGGAAGTAAATTAATTTAATAAATAAACTGTATTATAAGTTCAATGTTTTGCAAAATTTATTGTTAGCAAAAAATTTGGTTACTTGCCAATATATATTATAGAGAAATCTATAAAGCTAAGCATTTTTTGTAAAATTATGTTGTAAAATATATTCTTTTATTTTATAATATAATATATTTATATATAATAGGGTATTACACAGAATTAATTGATATAATAACATAACTATTAAAGAGAGTATCAATATGAGTGAAAACTGTATCGAAATTAGTCGATGAAAGTTTAGTTTTTAAATACTAATTGTGTGGCTATATTACATTAATTTATGATATAATAAAAAAGTGAGAAGTTAATTTCAAGAAGATTCACTTAATTAATGAGGATTTTGTTGTACATATAGTTAAAAAGTAACTCGGATAAACATATTGGAGTTAACTCAAATCTATACTAACCAAGAATGAGCCTTGCTATTACACAATATTTGTATATAGTTATTTAAGTATCCAAAGAATCAGTGGGGAATAGCTTGGAATAATTAAGGGGGATGAAATATGAAAATTTCCTTGAGGAATATAGGCAAAGTAAAAGAAGCTGTGGTTGAAATTAATGGCATAACAGTTATTGCTGGAGAAAATAACACAGGCAAGAGTACAGTTGGAAAGGCGCTTTTTTCTGTTTTTAATAGTTTATATAATTTGCAAGAGAAAATATCAAACACTAGAAAGAATTTAATGTATAGTACTATAAAGAGTATATTTGATAATGAAAATGATAAATTTTTTCTTAATGCATCTACAGTCATTTCGGAAATAATCTCTAATAAATCAGGATATTTGAATGTAGATGAATCTGTTCAATTAAAAAATTTAATACTTAATAACTTAGAGACTACAGGTTGGTTTGAGGACGAAGAAGATGCTGAAGTAAAACTGACAAATGCTATGGTAGTATCGATGATTGAAAAGTGTAATGATTTATTAAATGTATCTGATGATGAAATTTTTAAAAGAGTATTACAAAATCAGTTAGTTGCAGAGTTTAATGGGCAAATAACGAATATAAATGCTAAAAATCAAGGAGAATTAGACCTTTCAATTAAAGGGAAGACTATTAACGCTATAATTAATGATAGTAAAATTACCCAGATTAGCTCGGTGAATCAATTGAATACTCAAGTGATTTATTATGATAATCCATTTGTGTTAGATGAATTATATACGCAAAGAAGAAGAGGAAATTATAAAAGTCATAATCAATTTTTAAAAGAATGCCTACTATATAATAAAATTGAAGATATTGTTGAAGAGGTTATTCAGGAGACTATTGTTGATAACAAAATTGAAACAATATTAAGCAAATTGAATGGAATAGTTCCTGGGGAATTGAAAATAGTATCACCAAGTAAAGTGGTTTATACTGTTGAATCAACAGATGAATCATTAAATATTAGCAATTTATCAACTGGATTAAAAGCTTTTATGGTTATTAAAACGCTGCTATCAAAAGGGTATATAGAAGATAACGGCACAATTATCTTAGATGAGCCAGAGGTGCATTTGCATCCAAAATGGCAATTAATTTTTGCTGAAATCATAGTTATGCTACAAAAAGAATTTAATTTACATGTATTACTAAACACACATAGTCCTTATTTCTTAAGGGCTGTTCAAGTGTATGCTGGCAAGCATGGAATTGCTGATAGATGTAAGTATTATTTAGCTGAAAACGAGGGAGATAACTCAGTAATACAGGATGTTTCTGACGAAATAGGTAAAATATACAAAAAACTATCATTACCTTTACAGGAACTCGAAAATTCGAGGTATGCTAATGATTAATGTGAAAGATTATGATATATTTGTAAATAATATTTGCACACTTAAAGAAGCGTCTCTAGACAAGCATGATAAAAATGAATATTATTTAACAGAATCATTAATTGATGTTATAAATTTTGATAAAGTGAAAGAGTCATATATAAAGGGATTGGCATTGACTAAAATTCCTAAATCCAATGATGCATTAATGATTACTGAAGAAAAGATAATATTTATTGAGTTTAAAGCAGGTTACCTTAATGATTCAAAATGTTTTTCGCTAAGAAAGAAAATATATGATAGCACGTTAATTTTTTCTGATATTACTTCTATGCAAATATCAGAAATGAGGTCAAAAGTTGATTATATACTAGTATATGTTAATAGTGATAAAAATCGGAATATCATTTTAGAAGAGCAAAAAGAAAAGAGAAAAAATAGGAAAACTCATGTTGATTCATCACAAGAATTTGATGAGCTTGCAGATATGTTAATAAGTATTGAAGGTACGGGCGAATATATTTCATTTGGTGTCGATATGTTTAAAAACTATTGTTATAAAACTGTTCATACATATACTCAGGAAAAATTTGAAGAGTTTTTAGAATCCCTTAATTTGAATCAGCCGATAATGCAGTAAGAAATTTAATCTGTGTTAATATTAATAATGGCAATATAGAAAAAACAATACGATTTGTAGAGCTAAATTCTTAGTTGTATATAACGTAAAAAAGGCATTAAATGTAAACACTTAAATAAATTTGTGGTGCTGTTTCACCGATGCCGTGGGAGAGCGCTACACTGGCAGTGTAGAGGTCAGCGGGCAGGTACCGCTTATCTCCACCAAAACCACTCGAATTTTCGGGTGGTTTTTTCTATATATAAATATTTTAAAGCGATTCGATAAAGCAAAATCGAATCGCTTTTTTGCGTTTTAGGAGGTGAAAAATGCTAATAAAATATAAAAAGAACAAAAGG
>CAYJFP010000063.1:0-2793 GCA_964369415.1 uncultured Eubacteriales bacterium
AATACAAAAAGACGGTTTATGTCGCTGAAACTTACCCACCGACAAGCGAGATTATAGCTGAAATCAAGGCACTTGAAGATGAGATTTTAAAGGGGATAGAGGAACTTGAGGTGGAGTATGAGTAAATGGGAAACGGTGAAAATTTCTGATGTTACATTTTTCCAAGAAGGTCCAGGAGTACGAAATACACAATATACTACCGATGGTGTAAAATTATTAAATGTTGCTAATTTGCAAAATGGAAAACTGAATTTGAGTACATCAGATAGATATATTAGCGAAGATGAAGCTAATGGAAAATATAAACATTTTTTAGTTGATAATGGCGATTTAATAATTGCAAGTTCTGGGATAAAAGTTGATTATTTTGATAAAAAGATGGGTTTTGCAAAAAAAGAACATCTTCCATTATGTATGAATACCAGCACAATTCGCTTTAAATCATTAGATGAAGAAAGATTCAACTTGAACTTTTTTATGTATTATCTGAAAAGTATTGATTTTAAGAAACAATTAGAAAAACAAATTGTAGGCTCTGCACAATTAAATTTCGGCTCTACACATCTAAAAAAAATGATTGCACCCCTCCCGCCACTCGAAACACAGAAAAAAATTGCTGATGAACTTGATAAAATTACAGGCTTAATCGAAAAACGCAAAAGCCAAATAGAAAAACTTGACCTTTTGACAAAAGCGAAGTTTGTGGAGATGTTCGGCGACCCTGTGACGAATGAAATGGGGTGGGAGAAAGTTAAGTTGTCAAATTTAGGGGAATTAGGGCGTGGTGTTTCTAAACATAGACCAAGAAATGACCCTAAATTGTTAAATGGAGATTATCCATTAATTCAAACTAGTGAAGTTGCTAATGCAAAATTATATATTAATACATACACAAATACATATTCTGACTTAGGTTTAAAACAAAGTAAAATGTGGAAAAAAGGAACATTATGTATAACAATAGCAGCTAATATTGCTAAAACAGCTATATTAACTTTTGATGCTTGCTTCCCAGATAGTATAGTTGGATTTTCTTCAAATGAAAGAACAAATCAAATGTTTATACATTTTTGGTTTGCGTTTTTCCAACAAATACTAGAAGCACAAGCACCTGAATCTGCTCAAAAAAATATCAATTTAAAAATTTTATCAGATTTAGATGTTATAACTCCACCCTTTTCTCTACAAAACAAATTCGCCGAATATGTTGAGGAAATTGAGAAAACAAGGTATAATATGGAAAAAGGACTAAAGCAGTTAGAGGTGCTCTATAAAGAGCGAATGCAGGAGTATTTTGAGTAGAAAGGATGATATGGATGAACCATATAACTAGCATAGAGAATCATGAATTAAGTAGCCATATTAATAACCTTATTGATTTCATAGACGGTGTCAATTTGCTTGACTATGATAATGAAGTAGTAGAAAATATTTCTAGAGTGAAATATATACTTAATTTACTTAGTGCCACCATAAGTGACACAAATGCGTCGCTAATTCTCCTAAAATGGCTTGATGAAACAAGCACGGCAATAAATAATTTGAATAATAGTATGGTGAACTATATAAATAGTAAGAATATAGCACACTGGAATAGTTGTGAAGTTTATATAGAAATTATCTTACAAACAATAAGTAAGTTAAGGGCACTTTCTATCATGAAAACAAGAAGTAACGTTAAATCTATGAATGAATTGTACAATGATTATGTTAAAATATTAGAAGACAAAAATGAAATGCTACAAAAACAAATAGATTTATTATTAATAGATAAAGAAGAGTACTTGGCTAATATAAAGCAAACACAAGACGTAATTGAAAGATATGGAAATACATTTTCGTCTAAAATAGATAGTGAGCAAATTAAATTAGACAATCTGCGTAGTTCATATAGTAGTCAGATGAGTTCTGATAAATCCTCTTTTGATGACTTAATCATAAAAATTAAAGAAGAGTTTAGTGGAATTAAAATTGATTTTGAAAATCAGTCTGAGAAGTTTAATAAGAAATTTAATGATTTGCAGATTGAATTAGAAAAAGATGCAAGTGAAAAGTTAGACAAGCGTGACATAGAATGTGATAATATCATTTTAGAAAATAAGGAAAAGTTTGAAGAATATAAAAAAGAAGTTGAAAATATAGTTGGTACTGTTAATACAAGCATGTTCTCACATAAATATAAAGAAGTTGCAGATAAATCGCAAGCAAGAGCTAAAAATTGGCATAAACTCTCTGTTGCGTTAATGATAGCGGTAAGTATATTTGCTACTATTGCCTTCGTATTTACAACAAATATCGAAACTACATGGGTGCAACTTGTTTCTAGAATTTTTGCAACAACAACATTAGCAACTGGTGCTGCCTACGCAGCTAGGCAAGCGAGCAAGCAGGAAAAAGTTGAAAGATATGCAAGAAAAATTGAAATGGAATTTGTATCGATAGAGCCTTTTATAGAATCCTTAGATGATGAAAGAAAATCTTTAATTAAAGAAGAAATTGCTAGAAAAATATTTGGGAATCCTAATGCATTAGAGATAAGCGAAAAGTCAGAATCATATGTTCCTATGGATAAATTAGCAGAGTTATTTAAAGAATTTATAAATTCAAAAAACAACAAGAAATGAGATTAAATTATGTCCAACTTCAACTTCCTAACCGCCGACCCACAATTTAATACTTTTGCAGATGTAGCGGTAACCGCTGAGAAACTTTTACATATCGACATAGAAAGCTCTGCTATAAACTGCCGTCGTGCTATGGAATTTGCCGTTAAATGGATGTACTGCGTTGACG
>CAYJFP010000064.1:0-2788 GCA_964369415.1 uncultured Eubacteriales bacterium
AATCACCATTTACAGATAAGGGAAGTGTAGTCGAAGTGTTTACCGATTTGTCAGTATGGATGGGAATAAAAGAAGTTATCGATAGTATAAATGCAAATGTTGCAGCGTGATGTACATACTTACTATTAAATACACAAAAACGCTACTCGTTAAGAGTAGCGTTAACTTTATTCCTCTATATGAAGTTCGTTTTTGATTGCTGTTTGCAAGAGTCCTGAAAAATTTATATGGGCATTTTCTGCCGCCACGTTTAGCCATGAGGGGATTGTGAGAGTTTTCTTAACCGATTTGCTATCGGTTTTTTTGCGGTATTCTATTTCGTCAAAAGCTATCATCATTATAAATTCGTTCTCGTTTACTTTAATTTCACTTGGGTTTGTAGATTGTGGATAAGTAAAAATTCCGTTATTTTCAAGGCATAGGCCAATAGCTTCACTTGCCATTTCCACCGCTTGCTCGAGGGTATCTCCT
Source organism: uncultured Eubacteriales bacterium (assembly GCA_964369415.1). Taxonomy (GTDB): domain Bacteria; phylum Bacillota; class Clostridia; order Oscillospirales; family Acutalibacteraceae; genus SIG603. The sequence goes on from CAYJFP010000064.1 coordinate 472, forward strand.
TGTGTAAAACACGATTCTAAATCGGGAAACGACACCGAATATCCGACATCTTCTTTAGTGAATACCGCAGGATAATAATGTTTATACATATTAAAAACGCCTTTCAATAGAACATTACTCTTTGCTTACTATATTGTACACTTGTTTACACGTATTATAAATAACTGTTTTAAACTACATTTTATGTGTAAAATATATTTCGTGTGCGCTGTATTGACAATGCACATAATTCATCATATAATGAATATACTATAATAAAGCAATTAAAATAAGAAAGGGTGAAATAATTTATGCCTAACACTAATATTACAATTAGGATGGATTCGGAACTTAAAAAACAGGCGGAAGAACTTTTTTCTGATTTGGGTATGAATTTAACTACGGCGTTTACAGTCTTTGCAAAGCAAGCAGTTAGAGAGCAAAAATTACCGTTTATGGTGTCAAGAGCGTATAATGCCGAGACGATAAAGGCTATTGAAGACTCAAGAAATGGAGTAGGTTTAAGCCGTGGTTTTTCTTCCGTGTCCGAACTCATGGAGGATTTAAATGCTGATGAATCGAATAATTAAAAATAGGTTGTATTTATCCTATATTTTGCGTATAATATAGGTGAGGTGATAATATATGTTAGTAAATACAAATAATTTAGTCTCGATGACGGAGGCAAATCAAAATTTTTCAAAGGTGATTCGTTTAGTAGATGAGAGCGGAATGGCGGTTATTCTCAAAAATAACAAACCACGATATGTATTAGTTGATTTTGATGAATATGATGAGATTCAAGAATTACGAGCGAAAAGAGCGAAAAATATATCAGATACAGCCGATTTATTATTTATGAAAACTTAGAGGCATTTAAGGAGTTGGCGAAAGATAATACCTAAAGAAAGTGAAACAAGACATCAATAAAAACACGACTTGTTATGAAAATGACTTCTTTTAAACGGCAGAGCATGATGTTTTGGATACTAATGAACTAAATAACTAAGTAATTAAAAAGTTAATATCAGAAAATCCTTGACTTTATTAAAACAAATGCATATAATAATTATAACAGAACCCGACACGCCTCTTAACAATGCGGACCATGTCGGGTCATTTAATTTTTAGGAGAAAATATGAGCCAGTTAAAATTACATCAAAAGCCAATGGCTATAGAAGAACAAATTAGTAACCTTAAAAGTAATGGCTTGATTATAAATGATGAAGAGTATGCAAGGAAGATTTTAACCGACATTTCATATTTTCGTTTGATTAAAGGATTTAGTTTAGGTCTTAAAAATAAGAATGATAAATATTTTGATGGGGTTACATTTGAACATATAGTGGAACTTTATTTGTTTAACTCTAATTTTAGACAAATACTATTCACACAAATTGAAAAAATAGAAATAAACCTTAGGTCGAGAATATCAAATTATTTTTCAAATTACTATGGTGTTTTAGGGTATTTGAACTCTCAAAATTTTAAAAATGAAGAATACCACAAAAAGTTTATTGATGATATATTTTTAGAAATTAAAAGAAATGCCAAATCTCCTTTTGTGAGAAATTTCAGAGAAAACTATGAGGGTGGAGATTTACCACTTTATGCTTTATTAGAAATCGTGAGTTTTGGTAGTTTATCCAAGCTTTATAAAAATATGCTAACAAAGGACAAAAAGGCAATTTCAGCTACACTTGATGTTGATTATAAGCACTTAGAAAGCTGGATTGAATGTATAGCATATGTTAGAAATATATGCGCTCATTATGGTAGACTATATAATTCGAAAATTACAAAAACTCCATTATTATACAAAGAAGACATAAAACTTGGCATTAAAAATAATAAAGTTTTTTCTATAATTGTTTGTATGAAATACCTACTAAATGGTGATAAAAAAAGGTTTAATATGTTTGTCGATGAGTTATCTTTGCTAATAGAAAAATACGAAAAAGTAAGTATTAAAACTATGGGATTTTTAGATAATTGGATAGACATATTAACATTAAAATGAGGCTAAATAACTCTTATCACAAAATCTCCCCGATTCCCCGCTAAATTTCAAATAGAAGAGAAACATTAATAAAAATAATAAATTTTTATTATACAGCCGCTCACGACCAGTGCGGTGTTAACTTTATAGGATTTAAGCCGTTTTTAGGCGGTGATATAATCCGTTTATCTGTACAGTTTTACGGGCGGATAATTATGAGTGGCTTTTTAATGGACTTTTCTTTAAAAAGTCGTATAAATAATTTATTTCTGAGAGATTAAATAGTCATGTCTCGCCCCGACCAAAAATCTCACGTTTTAGAAGAACTTTCCTCTAAA
>CAYJFP010000065.1:0-2583 GCA_964369415.1 uncultured Eubacteriales bacterium
GCCGAATAGTTATCACCCTTTTCTTTGCACACATATCAAATATTCTTTTTCTAATTTCTTTTGGCTGGTACACAAACTCTAAATCACCATCGTTATCTACACGAACAATTACCGAATATTCATTTCTCTGTATCCGCACTCTCCTTTTATTTTCACTAATATCACATATCCTTTTGCCGTTCAAATTCCTAATTTGCACTTGTTTCTCTCCTTTTTATCAATTCAATTAGTTCCTAAATATATACCTTTAGTCATAATTTCACTAATAAAACGTATAAGTCTTTATATCGTGACAAAAAAGTTCAAAATTCCTGAATATATAAGCCCGATTCCAAAACCTTATCTATAGTTCCACTTTGTTTATTTACTATTTTAGATAAACAATAGCCTAAATAAAGATATATACATCTTTATTTAGGCTATATTAGTGTATTAAAAACTTATCTATAGGTGATTACAATTATACCTATAGGCAATATTATTCTTATAGATATTTGGAGGCAATCATGAAAAAAAGTAATAGCAACAGTAAGAATGACAATTCGTTTAATATTGAAATAGGTAAAAGATTAAAAATGGTTAAGAACGAGCATGATTTTTCGCAAGAGAATATGGCGGATATTTTAGGCATTTCTCCGGCTTATTACGGAAAAGTCGAACGTGGGCTTCACTGCCTGTCCGTAGAAAAGCTATATATTCTCAACGAGAAATTAGGTGTCGACTTAAATTATATAATAACAGGTAAAAAATCCTCTCAAAGCAAGTATTTAGAAAACTTTCTAGAGGACTGTCCACCTGAATTCAAAAGTGAAATGACTGAAATACTCGTAAAAATAACTAAACTAGCAATTAAAAAGTAATAATTTGAAGATTTGAGGGAATGGAATGCTTTTCTTACTTGTAAGTAGTCTTACATATGAACAGCAAGATTTTGTTAAAGATATTTTTGATGAAAATGATAAGTACTTCTTGCATATAGCCTCAGGATATATGCAAAATATGTCGGAAGCTGAAGATGCTGTATCGATGTCATACATAAAAATCATTGAAAAAATCGAAAGGATAGAATCTATCGGCAATAGGCAAATGGTTAAATCTTATTGCATAACTATAGTAAAAAACACTTGTTTGGATATCCTAAGAAAAAACAAGCGTTCAAGCACCACAGACGACATAGACAAATTCACAGAAACCTATGCCGAAAGCGTAGAAGATGAATTAATAAAGAAACTGGATATCGGTAGTACAATAAAAATTGTTAGAACACTATCAGATGATGAAAAAAGGTTGATACATTTTAAATTTGACCTTGAAATGGGCTATAAAGAAATTTCCAGTCTACTGGATATCACAGAGGAAACAGCAAAGAAAAGAGGACAAAGAGTTGTATCGAAAATTAGAAACTTACTAGTAAAGGAGAATCTTCTATGAGTGGAAATTTTGATTTAATCCTAAAGCACATTTCTGTTACAAGTAGTTTCTATGATAAAAACAGCCTTTTACAAAATCTTAAAAGCTACGATGAATATATTATTTTAAGTGAAGACGACACCTTGCTTCTATCTAAAAAAATATTATTACTACCCGATAAAATTCAATTTATTTTCTTTGGAAAATATGTGTTTAATTTTTCCTATGTTAATATTGAAGAATTATATTCGGTAGAAAATTCTAAAATAGAATTATTGTATTATGAAAATTTATTCTACACTCTATTTAATTTAAGCGAGAATCAAGCAATTTCAGAGGATAGCTTCAAACAAGCATCGATGACTGCCTTAAAACTTAGTGAGCAAAAGCTTCAAGACTCTTTCGTCACTAATAAAAAGAAGTCTTTATTTCTGATTTTCAAGAAACCGCTTAAATTTATTGCAAGCATATTACTAGTGTTCTCTATAGGATTTGCGGTGACCTTTGCGGTTAACGCCGATTTTCGTGAGCAAGTTGAAAACTTCTTCTACGAGTTATTTGAAACCTTTGGCGTTTTTCAAACACACTCTGTTTCAGAGACAAAGGATTTAGAAGACTATGAAATAACTTATATACCTGATGGGTTTGAGTTGGAAAGCACAATTTCACTTCCAAGTAGCATTGCATATTACTATGTAAAGAGTAACACTGAAACTATATCCATATTTATTGGAAAATCTGTTAGTTTATTCTATGTAGATACTGAAAATGTAGAAATAGAAGAACTGGAATTTAATGATAACAAGTCGTATTTTTATCAAAAAAATCAAACAAATTATTTATTGTTCGAAAGTAACGGCAACTACATTGAAGTTTTGGGAAATGTAACAAAAGAAGAACTTATTAATATTTCTTCAAAAATAGAATAAATTTTGTCCCCTATTTTAATATTGTGCGTTTATTTTTTATAATATTAGGAGGTATAGCCATGAAAAAATTATTTACAATCATTATTACAGGTGCACTTATACTATCACTCAATACATTTTCTGTCTCTGCAGATCCGCAAACTAATCCTTACATTGATAATGAAATTATCTCTGAGTATGTAGACACTAATTTAGTTTCAGTTGGCATTTCAAACAACGGCACAAGATTAACACTAGAGACTAT
>CAYJFP010000066.1:0-2484 GCA_964369415.1 uncultured Eubacteriales bacterium
CTGGGCAATTAAGGCGTAAAAGCCTAACAACCGTATTAAATCTTAACCAAATTACTTGGACAAGATATAATACGGTTGTTTTATGCCTAGATTGCTGAATATGTAAAAAGGTTTATTTGTAAAAGGTGTCGCATGGTTTATACTCGCTTAAAGACGAAATAACCGATGATATGCTTTTGCTGTCGCACTAAAGTGATTTTGTGCAATTTTTATTTCTTTTTCAAACAATGTTTTAATCGCAATTTCCACCTTGATTGGTGTTGCATTTAATAGGTTATATTACTAATCAAAGTTTTTCTTTTTTAATGTGTAAATAACAAAATCAAAGGTAACTTCCAAATTATGTAGTTTTTCAAGCTTTTCTTTATCTTCTCTCGAAGTTTTTAGTGCATAAGGTGTCATATAAAATAAATTTTTTATATCCTGAGTGCTTATTACATTTGTTTTATATGTTAGCTTTTCTTTTTTTAACACACAAAACTTATTAAAATTGTATTTGTTTTCATTGTTTTTATATGCTGATGAATATACTGCTTTTTTTAATTCGTATAAATGCTCGTCACCCGCTACAACTACAATAAGCTCACCATCATCTTTGAGCACTCGAGCAAATTCTTCTTCGGCTACTGGCGAAAAAATACAGGTAATTAGATTAATAGATTTATCTAATATTGGAAGATCAAAGACACTGCCCACAAAATACACGGTTTTTTTGTCTTGTTTTGATGCATGAATTATTGCGTTTTTAGAAATATCCGTTGCGAAACTCTTGCTGTTTTTAAGATTTTCGGAAACAATTTTCGTGTAGTATCCTTGTCCACAGCCGCAGTCTAAATAACTTATGTTTTTTTGCTTTTTTATGCATTGAGTAATTTTTGTTGATAGGGGCTTGTAAAAATCTTTTTCTAAAAAAGCAGTTCTTGCCCTTACCATTTCTTTATTATCACCAATTCTATCTCCGCTTTTATTAGAAATAAGCAAATTGGCATGAGAAGATTTTGATATATCAAAACAATGGTTATTCAGGCAAAAATACTTACGGTCATCCTTATTAAGTTTTTCTTTACATATAGGACAAATTAGCATATTATTTTCCTTTACATGATATTTTAGATATTTGTCTAGTTTATTGTAGACTATCCAATCCTTTTAAATATACAAGTTAGTATTTATAATTTTATTATAAATACTAATTTTAGCATTGTTTTACTAAAAAGTAAATAGAATATATTTACTGAGGCTTTGTTAACTTGTTGAGATGATTGGCCCCGCCTGATTCGAGCAGTATTGTTCAGTGAACAGCACCAATTTGTACGGATAGTACAAAAGACTTTAGGTAGTTCTACAAAACAGTATGATAAAGATAAATGTTTGATATATTAGTCGATTAGCTGACACATCTGGATTTCATCTGTGATTTAGAGGGTTTGAACTCGGCAGGGAAGCCCCGATATGCTAATTCACGAGGAAAACTTATTAAAAGACAAACTTTGCGCCGTGTGGTAAAACTACAGCACAAGAAAAACTACACCGTGACGAAAGCATACTTGTATGCCATAAAATCAAATTTAGGGCGATAATTTTAAGATGAATTTCTTAAAGTTATCGCCCTTGTTTGTTTTTAAATATAAAAATTAATGGAGGTTTAACGCATCAAATGAAAAGCAAAACAAAAAGTAAGAAAAAATATGTTGTTTTTCTATACTTATAAATTATGCATGTGTTACAGAGTCGTTTTTATCTTCCTGTGTGGCTTTTCGTGAAAGAATTGCTGTAAGCACTTGAATTACAGTGATTACAATAAAGGATAGAGTCCAATTATCAACTAAAATCATGGGTTGAGTCAAGTCTTGTGTAAGAATAAAGAGAATAATTGCACCTACCATAGGGATAATGCTAAATAAGCGGAAAATTCCTTTGCGTTTTAGCTGTGTACGTATATATTCATCGTCTTCACTAAGATTTTTCTCATCTTTTTTACCCGTAAAGTAACCCAGTAAAAGCAATATGCTTAAAAGTCCTGTCGCTACTGTTAGAATCAAGTCTACCAAGGACCAAGCTGCACCGTTGTAATTAGAAAGTGGAGCTTTATCTTCATCTATTTCCGTAGTTACTTCTTCCGAGAATTGGTCGCCACCATCTAATGGCGCATCTGCATCTTGGATATCCACTTCCGGCGCCTCAGGTTCGGTCGCAAGCTGAGCTGGTGCTTCAGGTTCGGTTTCAGGTGCAGGATTTACTGGTGCAGGCTCTATCGGTGTAGGAGTTGTGTCGTCATCAGGTATCGGTGTCGGAGCTGGAGCTTCTGTCGGAGCTGGAGCCTCTGTCGGAGCCGGAGCTTCTGTTGGAGCCGGAGCTTCTGTTGGAGCCGGAGCTTCTGTTGGAGCCGGAGTCTCTGTTGGAGCTGGAGTCTCTGTTGGAGCTGGAGTCTCTGTCGGAGCTGGAGTCTCTGTCGGCAATATTACTGTTTCGACAGTTAACGAA
>CAYJFP010000067.1:0-2158 GCA_964369415.1 uncultured Eubacteriales bacterium
CGAAAACTCCATTAAAATCTTGCAAGACATGATGAAAAGACCGAATGTAAAACCGCTAATCGGAAACCATGAATACATGGCGCTGACTTGCCTTAAAATGATTGAGAATTACGGAAATGACCATTGCTATAAGTACGGTGATGCGAAAATCTTCAACGATGAGCTTGAAATTTCTGCCGAGGGGCAAATTCGAGCGCTACTCGAGCAAGAATTTATAAAGGACAGCATAATCAGAATAATGCCCGATGTTCACGCCGGAAAAGGTTGTGTTATCGGCACGACTATGACCATAAGTGGCTATGTCGTACCGAACCTCGTCGGTGTGGATATCGGCTGTGGAATGCTCCATAGATTTGATTGCTTTCATCGTATACTTGTGTAATGAGAATGATTAATTCTTCTCTGCGTTTTTGATACCAAGTATCATCTTTTTTGTTTCATCAGTGAAACCTCCATATAATTATTTTGTACGATTATGTACAAGTTTTATTATATAGAAAGTTGCTTCTTCTACAATATATGAAAACAGAACGACAATATAATTAACCTTAATGATGAAAAAAATCTTGAAATGTAGGTTAAAATGTGTTATGATAAGCATACTATATAAGTGAGGTGATTTTTTTGACAATAAATATTATAGAAGAATACAAAGAATTACTGATAAGCTATACTGATATTACAAAGAAACTAAATGTTTTACCACGAGGCTATGTTTCAAAAAAAGTTATAAGTGGCAAAATATATCACTATTTGCAAACAAGAGTAGACGGAAAACTGCAAAGCAAATATATTAAAAGAAATGAACTATCTGCCGTGACTAATGGAGTGGAGCGTTCAAAAGTGTACAAAATGAAGCTTCCTATAATGGAAAAGAGGTTTGATGACATTGAAAAAGCTGCAAAACTTATGGATAAAGCTGTTTATCGTGAAATTATTTTGCTTAAAGTATCAGCCGGCTTAGATACACTATCCGAAAAACAAAAAGAAAATAGTATGGAGTTTGCAAATAGCATGAACGCTATAGAAGGTGTTCACATAAGCCATGAAACCGAGGATAATATCTTAAAATGGAAAAATGGTACACTCGATTTTGTGTCACTCTTTCACTCAACGCTTAGTATGTATGGATTTAATACGGAGGTAGGAAATGCGTGATCCTTATTTATATGAAGATACGGAGATTTTAAGAAACCTTGCAAATATCAAAGATAAAGACTTACTTGCAAAGGCAGAGGCAGACATCACAAATCTTGCTATGCTTGCAATATATAATCATAGGTATGAGAAGTTTGACACGAAAACACTTAAAGATATTCACTTTATAATTTTTGGTCAAATTTATGATTTTGCAGGAGAATTTCGTACAATAAGCACCCGCAAATATGAAGATATTTTAGGTGGAGATACTGTCAGATATGCTCACCCGAAAGAGATTAAAAAAGAGCTTACTTTGGTAATGAATGAAATAAAAAAATTAAGGCGGACAGGTGAAAATGATAAGGATATCGCCTTTCGACTTGTAAGAATTATCGCAAGCATCTGGCAAACTCATCCTTTTCGTGAGGGCAACACAAGAGCAGTTATTGTGTTTGCGGTTCTACTTGCTAAATCATTAGGCTTTGATGTAAATCATGAAATATTTAAAGAAAATGCAGCTTATGTAAGAAATGCTTTAGTTTGGTGCTCGCAAGGGATTTATTCAAAGTATGAATACTTTGAGAGAATTTTCTTTGATGCTATTTTAGGTGAAACAAAAGAGGATAGCATTGATATTAGTGGTAGCGCAAAATATGAAGTTATCGGAGATTACAAAGTTAAAGATTATGCGGAAAGGCCACATGAATATGTAGAGGACGAATAAGTGAGAAACTACGAGTTCAAACCCTCTGTAAAAACCAAACGATATCCAAACCTGTTACACCTTCCAGAAGGTGTGACACATTTGGATGTCATACAGAAAAACCATCAAAAACACCCCTAAAAAGGGCGTTTTTGATGGTTTTTTCTTTTTTCAGAAGTGGATTTTTCAAGTGTGTTTTTTTGGATGTCATCTGTGTTGTACGGGGTTCGAACTAGTCGTTTAGGAAAATAGAGCGAAAAAATTACATAAAATCAAATTTAGGGCGATAATTTTAAGATTAATTTCTTAAAGTTA
>CAYJFP010000068.1:0-1941 GCA_964369415.1 uncultured Eubacteriales bacterium
CTGTATTAGGTTGTGTTAGCTCTTCAAGCCAGTGTATTATATCTTGCATAAGCTTCTCCTATATAGTTTAAATGGGTTTATTGATTTATTCGAGGTATAGAACACCATATTTCTTTCAGAGTTTCAGGTGATTACTTAATATATCTTGTTCAAAATTTTTGAATAAACTAACAATTTCTTTTTCTACTTGAATAAGTTCATCTTCAACAGTTTCTTCATCTCTGCCGTTACATTCACCATGAGTTTGTGCATATTTTCTATCGCCTTCTAAGCGAGATGCTTCAGAATATTTGATTTCTAAATCGATATACAAATTTTTACCCAAATTTCCAAATAAAAAGAATGAACTACTCTCTGATTGAGAAAAGAAAAACTTTTCTGTTAATGGTACTTCATTAATTTCAATTTTTGATATGAAAAATTTTAATTCATCTAAATATTTTATTCTTTCTTGATATAGAGCAATCTTATTTTGCTTTCTTGCCGTATTTATCGAAATAATAATAGCTACAACAGATAAAATAATTGGTGCGACAACTGCGCATATATCAAGCCATGATGTTTGGGATAAGTTATTAATTGCCTGTATTAATTCACCCATAATTAACCTCGATTTGTTATTTGTTTGAATAAAAACAATATAGAATTAAACATTTAACCATATTATCTTATTCATGAAGATAAGTTGCTCATTTGTATATTTATCAATAGTTTCACTGTATGAGCATGCACAATTCACTAGTAGTTTATAACAATCAAATAACTCTTCATTTAGGCTAAAATATCTATTATTATTTAATGTTTTTATTTTAAACTCTGCATAATAAATTGGGTAATCTGCAAAAGAAATTGATGAGCCTATTCTGCATGATTTGCATTCATTTAGAGTGCAGTCTATCTCAGTATCATATTTATCATAAATATCGTCTGAAATATTGTGATGCCTAAATTCATCAGTGTCTGCAAGCAATTGTTCCTTTGGTATATCTATCTTAAATGTTACAATTGATGCCGATTGGTCATTTATAGCATGATTATTAGCAAAACTTAATGAATAAAACAATTCATTTGAAAGATAAACATATCCTTGAGTTGTATAGCTGTCACCATGTTTTTCTAGCGTAAAGTAACGCTCTATAATATTTTTGATACTTTTTTGTTCGAATATTTTTCTGCTTCGCTCTTTTGTGGTTGAATGAAACAAAATCATTATATTTCCTCCTTAAACTCCACCTGTGATACATCAATCTCACCACTCATAAGTTTTGGAAGTAGAGTGTCACGAAGTTGGGCGAGTTTTTGGTTTTGTTGTTGATTTATAGTAATATTTTTCAAGATAGGTATAATGAGATTTTCATATCTTTGTTTATCTTGATTGTTAGCAATCGTTATTGGTAAAGATTTTATCGTAGCAAGGCTTAGATTTGCTTGAACTGCTTGTTGAATACGCTTAGAATAATAGTCATTATGCCAATTTCCTAAAAAGAAACTATATAGATATTCAGCACTGATAATACTTGTTTCTGTCCGTATAATTGCCACTGCTTGATTTGTATTACAAGGCAAAATATCTTCACTAACTAAAGCAAATCTGCCTAATGTACCTGCAATGGTAAATACAATATCTTTACCGTGAATAATAGAACGCTTTAAGAGCGTATTAGTTTCTTCATCTATATAGGCAAATTTACTTTTATCAAATGAGTGATTATCTAAAATAGACTCTGCTTTGATAAAAGAAATTCCTTGATTTTGAAACTGTTTGCCTAAAGTTGTAGGAGTAGTACCCTTTGTTACAACTTTTGTTACATCAGATATGGGTAAAACTTCCCAATCACTCGGCATAACGCCACCAAAAGGGTCAAAGTCAACAAACCATGATTTGAAAATCGCCTGTGCTTGCTGTTCTAAATTATCGTTTATCTTATTATTAAGTTCGAT
>CAYJFP010000069.1:0-1917 GCA_964369415.1 uncultured Eubacteriales bacterium
ATAGGCAGAATCAAGTATTAACTGAACTTATGAGCAGTGGAATATTAGATTCTGCTATTTTTATATCTCAAAGTGATGAAATCAACAAAAAACTGAGAGATTTAAAAACAGACAAAAAGAGAATAGTAGATGCTATGGACGAAAACACCTTGCTCGAAAAGACGGAAGAGCTAATAAGTATATTAGAAGATGGCCCCGACAAGCTATACGAAATAGACGAGCAAATATTTAATGACATAGTCAGTAAAATTACTGCGATAGATAAAAACACAGTAGAATTTGTCCTGATAAACGGACTTAAATTAAAGGAGCGCATATGAAAAACAGAATAATACCTTACGGTTACAAAATGGAGAATGGCGAATTCAAAAAGAACATTGAAGAAAGTGAAGTTATAGTGCAAATTTTTAATAGCTATATAAACGGAATGTCTTATTTGAAAATAGCTAAAGATTTAACCGAGAGTGGCAAGGCTTATGCACCAAACAAGCCGATATGGAATAAAAATATGGTGGCAAGAATTATTCAAAATAAAAACTATATGAGTGGTGAGAAATATCCCAAAATCATAGACAAGCAAACATTCTACAAGGCTAATAATATGATTAAAATTTATAACAGCTCAGAAAGCAAGGAGATTAAAAAGCTCAAAGAAAAGCTGTACTGCTCATGCGGTGGCAAAATTAGGCGTAGAATAAAGCCTAACGGACAGGAGCGTTGGTACTGTGAAAATGATAAATCACATATACCTATAAGTTTAACGGATAAAAAGATAATAACCCAGTACATCAGTAAATTACAAGATGAAAAAACATCAAGAACAAGGCATGATTTTAAACCCACACTTGAAATGATAGGCTTGCAAAGAGAATTACAAAGAATGATAAACAATGTAATTATCGACCAAAAACAAATAGAAGAAAAATTAATCCAAATAGCAGAGCTCGCATATAGCGAAATAATCCCTGAAGAAAATGTAGTAGTGATAGCAAAACTGCAAAAATATCATGAAACAAATGACTTGAATGTGCTTACAGAAATTGTAGATAAAATAGAAATCTCAAAAGAAAATATCACAAATATAAAGCTGAAAGGAGATAAACAAAATGAATGAACGAGAAGTCATTATAATACCGGCTACTAAGCAAAATTTAGTTGACTATAAGAAAAGACAACTCAAAGTGGCTTCGTATTGTAGGGTGTCGACCGACTCGGAAGAACAACTGAACAGCTTTGAATCGCAAAAGACCTATTACACAAATTACATACAAGCAAACAAGAATTGGAAGTTCGTAAAATGTTACGCTGACGAGGGCATAAGTGGGGCGAGCGCTAAGAAAAGACCAGATTTTATGAAGATGATACACCACTGTGTGCAAGGAAAAATAGATTTAATTATAACAAAATCTATATCAAGGTTTTCAAGAAATATTTTAGACAGCATATCATTCATACGAAAATTAAAGGCGCAAAATATTGGAGTGTATTTTGAAAAAGAAAACCTCAACAGCTTAGAAGAAAGTAGTGAATTGATATTCACAATCCTTGCAGGAATAGCACAGGAAGAATTAATATCACTATCTAAAAACGTGAAACTCGGCAAACGTATGGCAATTAAAGAGGGTAAGGTTCACCTTCAATACAAACACTTATACGGATATGAAAAAGGCGCAAATAACAAACCTAAAATAATTGAAGAACAAGCCGAAGTTGTAAAGAGAATTTTCACAAAATATTTAATGGGCAAAAGCACTATTGAGATTGCGACTGAATTAAATCAAGATAATATTTCTGCGCCAAAAGGTGGTAAATGGAAAACAGGAACTATCCGAAATATAATAAAAAATGAAGTTTATTCAGGTGATGTAATACTACAAAAGACATATATTAGTGACCCCATATCTAAGAGGGTGATTG
>CAYJFP010000070.1:0-1914 GCA_964369415.1 uncultured Eubacteriales bacterium
AGTCATGTCTCGCCCCGACCAAAAATCTCACGTTTTAGAAGAACTTTCCTCTAAATCAGTGAGTTTTTTCTTTGCCCGTTTTTATGTGTTCCAAATGAAAAAAATTAAAACAATATATTATTTTGCCCGTAAACTTAATTTCCCCGCCACAATTCCCCGATAAAGGGAGTTGTAGCGGGGAGATTAAGCTTAATGAGAATTATGCATAATAAGTGCTTTTAACTCATCAGTAGTAGGGTAATCGCCATTCGATTTTTTCTTATGTAGCATTGCATGACAATTTGCACATACTGGTATTAGGTCATGTATGGGAGATACACTCACTGCTTTATCAGTGTTAGAAAGGAATTCTATATGATGAACATGAATAAACTCTCGACCTATTTTTCCATATTTATCTTCAAAATTAAAATTACATATATAACATGTGTAACCTTTTAAATCTAAACATGCTTTTCTTGCTGCCTTGCTCCTTGCATGAACATCTTGTATCAATTCACTTATGGAACCTTCAGTGAAAGAATAATTCTCATTAGGAATATTCTTATTTGTCGTGGTATTTTTATATATTGGCAATATATCTTCTAAAAAATGATATTTCATTTTATACCACCTTTACATTTTGAACAAGCTAGAGTCTTAATGCCTTGCTCGTCTTCAATCAGTACCCAATCATCAGAGTTGCTTGTAATAATATTTCGGCACACGGGGCATACCATCTTTGTTTCAAAAGAGATAGCTGTTGTATCATTTGGAGAAAAAATTATATCACTTAGGTTCTTTTCGTCATTGTAAATGTTTTGTATTTTAAGACAATAATTTGTGGTTCTACCTGTTATTTTTGATATTGTGCTTATATCTATATGTGAGTCTAACATATCGTATATTCTTCTGTTGGCAACATTTTTACTTTGATGATGGCCAAATAATTTACTTAGAATTATCCAAGCTTTCTCATTGGCTAGATATCCATTTGCGGTGCTAAATTCATCTCCAAATGAAGTTAAAAATAAAAAATTACTTGAGTTAATATTGATTTTTTCTCGTATATTAATATAGTACTGTATTAACTTATTGAGCTTGTCTGACATTTTTAACAGCAGTTCCTCACCCTTTTTTGTCTTAATAGTTATTTCTTGTTCATCCAAGCTGAGTTGAGCTAAATTAATTGATTCTATAATTTTATTTGTAAATCCAAATTCAAATAAAATCTGACACATAATAACCGATATGAATTTATTATATGAAGGTGTATTAGTGGAAATGTTATTGGTTTTATCGTTAATTTGAGAATTTATTTTTTTGATATTCATATCAATGTTTAATATATATCTTTCAATTTCTAAAATTAATTTTTTACAGTCTGTATCTGAAAGAATTTGAACGTCTTTTGTGTTAGCCAGTTTAGTACTATTATTTATATATTCCTTCTGCCTCTCATAAAAAACTTGCCAATCAGTTTTATTGTTTAATAATTGATTTGTTGTTCCATATTGCTCTCTGATGTCATCGAAAAAATTATTTAGAAAAGTAATAAAATTAAAACCCCTGATTTTTGAGTTGATTTTGGGTTGCTCTATATAAGATTTAATTAATTTATCAAAAAAATCGCTATCTAAATTTTCTAAAAGTGCAAGTGTAATTTCATTGTACCCAGATAGTTTGAATTCATCTTTGATAAACTTTAGAATAAATTTATATCTTCCATCATTTGTTTCTCGGATATAGTTGACTGCATAAAAATTATTCATTTGATACACCTCTCTAATATTAAACGCAAATTGTTTTCTCTATTATAGCATTTCCATTATCAAAAGCCAATTTAATTTAGTAAGAATATTGTCTATTTAACGTCAAAAACCCCAAACAATCCCTTATATAACTTAAATTTAAGTTATATAAGGTTTTTATATG
>CAYJFP010000071.1:0-1689 GCA_964369415.1 uncultured Eubacteriales bacterium
AGCTTGAAAGAAGCAAGCGCAGTAAAAAAAGCAAAATTGAGTACGACAATACAGTCAGTCTTAGATAACAACGGACAACATCATACATCAAGCCAAGCAACTATGAAATGAAAAAGAAGAAAAAATATCGCAATGATATCTACCGAGCTGATAACTTTCACTATGATGAGTTAGGTGACTTTTACATTTGTCCTAAGGAAAAAAGTTGAATTATACTTACGATAGCAAGAGAAAAACTGATAGTGGATTTATTGCTGTAAAAAGAAATTATCGCTGTGAAGATTGTAGTGCTTGTCCTCATCGTGAACTTTGTTACAATGGGAAGTATGAAAACAGGCAAATTTCTATTTCACAAAATTTCCTTAGACAAAGAGAAAAATCCAATGAGAACATTATCTCTGAACAAGGAATTTTACTTAGAACCAACCGTTCCATACAAGTCGAGGGAGCATTTGGGGTAATCAAACAAAACTACCATTTTACAAGATTTTTAACAAGAGGCAGATAAAAAAATCAAACTACTTTTCTCCTAATCGCCTTTGCTTTCAACATTAAAAAACTATGCTCAAGAGAGAAATCTATTCGTTTTGGCAAATCTTTATTCGATAAAATGATTGCTTAAATCTTTGTAACTGAATATTTTATCACTTTAGGCTCGGACTTTTCCACAGCCTTTCCTTTTGGCGCCTGTGTTTTTCGCATTTTTTGTGCTTTTATATTTTGACGCATAAATTAAGGCTGTCGCAAATGTTTTTTTTCATTTGCGACAGCCCCTTTTTGTTTATTAAACAATTCACTAAAAATTACGTTGCCACATATGGAACCTGTTTTTTATAATTTAATTGACATTTGAGTATGCTTTATGCATAATGATACAAAGATATCTAATAAAGGAGTGTGGAAAAATTATGGAAGCAAAAGACTTTAATATTAGGATAGCGACTATAAAGGACTTGGAGTTCTTATTAAAAAATGATAGACACATACCTCTGACAGAATTAAAGAATTTGATAAATCTTGGTAGAGTCTATGTTGGTGAATTAGAAAATCAGCCCATCACATGGCTAAGGTATAATTTGTTTTGGGATAATTTGCCTTTTATGAACTTGCTTTATGTGCTTGAGGGTTATCAAAAAAGCGGTTTTGGAAAGAAATTGGTAGAATATTGGGAAGAGGAAATGAAAAAACTTGGACATAAGCTTGTGATGACATCAACACTTTCAGATGAAAATGCACAGCATTTCTATCGTAAATTATCCTATGTAGACAGCGGTTCACTACTTTTAAAAGGCGAGGCACTTGAAATAATCTTTACTAAGGAATTGTAATTTCTAGAGCATAAAACAGTGGGAAGTTGAATTTAATTGCTGAAAAATAAAACTTCTCGATATCTATTGTTATATTTTTGACTTTACAGGTTACTTAAGATCTAAAATTCTTTAAATGAATAAAAAGCGATGAAAATAATAAAAATATTTGAAAAGCCCTTTACAAATCGAGAAAAACTTGTTATTATATGATTATGAATTATTTAACACTGTTAAATAATTAAATTGTTTAAAATGTTTTGTAGCCTGCCGTTGGTTATAAAAACTATTTAACTTGATTTTGTAAATATTCCAAAAATTTAGAGGGTTTAATATGAAAAAAATTGATGTAATAGCTATAGGTGAGTTGTTGATAGACTTT
>CAYJFP010000072.1:0-1682 GCA_964369415.1 uncultured Eubacteriales bacterium
CAAAATAATGCAAAAATTTGCTTCACTAAACCGCAAAATCATACAAGAAATAATTCTCGACGGAATGAAATTAAAAGAGCAAAATTCATTTGAAACTATTCACAACTATATCGACACAGACAATATGATTTTGAGAAAAGGTGCAGTTTCTGCAAAGAAAGACGAAAAACTATTAATCCCGATAAACATGCGTGACGGAAGTTTAATCTGCACAGGGCTTGGCAATGAGGATTGGAACAACTCTGCCCCACACGGTGCAGGCAGAAAATACAGCAGGAAAGACGTTGCCGATAGATTTACCTTGTCATCTTTTAAAAAGGAGATGAAAAACATTTTCTCCACATCAATAACAAAAAATGCCCTCGACGAATGCCCAATGGCGTATAAATCTATGGACTATATCGTTGAAAATATTTCTGAAACTGTTAAGGTTGATAAAATCATAAGACCGATTTATAATTTTAAGGCAAGTGAGTTTTGATTTAAACTAAAAATATAATTATAAAGAAGTAATGAAAATGAGCGAGTTCAAGAAAAACAATATTTTTGATTATAATAGCGACGGTGAAACCTCTTTAACCGAATATATTATCGGAGAAAAGACTATAGCAGATTCCAATAAGTCGGTTGATGTTGGCATATTCTATGAAGATGAATATGATTTTAATATCGTTGATGACAAAGATGAAGAAGATGATTTTTGACAGTTAAAAAATCTTTGCGAAGTTTAATATAATTCTTTACGCTTAATACTAAATTATATTAAACACAAATTTATTAAGATAATATGATAGCCATTTATCACCATATAACTCTTGTAATTATTTTGAAAAATTAACGGATTTCTTGAAAAAGATATTCGTATGGTATATAATGAAAGCATATTTATACTATTTAGCCATTTTAGAATATTTTAGGAAAATAAGGAGTGAGATTGTGCCGGCAAATCCGGTATATAAATTTAAAGTAGAACTCATGGATACCGAACTTATGATATGGAGAGAGTTTGAGGTAACAAATAATATTCCTATGTCAAAACTCGGATACACTTTGATGTCGATTTTTAATATGCAATGCAATCACTTGTTTAGGTTTATAAAAGAAAACCAAAGCGAACCTCCAAAACAAAGCTTAGTAACGTGCTTACTGAGGTTAATGAAAATATTATTTTCAATTATGACTTCGGTTATAACTGGAACATTAAACTTACTTTATTAGACATCTATACCGACAAAGAAACACATGGCAGAGAATTCCCTCGTGTACTTTCTGGACAAGGATTAGGCATTATTGAGGACTGCGGTGGTGTAGGTGGACTTGAAGATATGATTAAGACCTACACTAAAAGAAGTGGCGAAGAATATGAAAACTATGTAGAATGGCTTGATAAAAAAGAAATTGATTTCAATAAATTTGATAAAGATGATTTAACCTACTTTGCCAAGTGTGCAAATATATGGTTTAAAGAGAGCTACGAAAACTTTGATAAATAGGTGGTAAGACGATGTCAGAACTAAGTGCAAACCCATTTATAGGTGAAATAAAAACGCTCCTTGAAAATGCAAGAGCAAATGTTGTTACCCAAATTAACAGTGAGCTTATATCGACCTATTGGCATATAGGTGAAATTATTGTGAACTGTTAAGCATTTCAGATAAGGATAAAAGAAGTTTTTATGAGAA
>CAYJFP010000073.1:0-1675 GCA_964369415.1 uncultured Eubacteriales bacterium
GACTTCTTTGTTATCATAAGAAAGTACACTTTCAATTCATTTTGAAGTGTGCTTTCTTATGATAAGCACTGGCTAGAGTGCCTATCAATTTAAGACAGCTTGCCGTATATCGTTCCCTCGGAAGATTTTATTCCGGTATTATTTCACACGTTATGCAAATGCATAATCTTCTGATATCTATGCGTGAATATATCTTCATACGTTTGCTTTCTGCAAGCCTATTAATTTTTCAAGGTTCAATTCGAAGTTTAATCTTCGAGGTTCAACCAATGTTTAATCTAAGTGCAAAAAAACAAGAGTCAAACATTAAGCCTGCCAGCTCGTTTAACTCTTGACATATGAAAATCCTTGGTGATATACTATTCACCGGAAGAACAATCCTATCTCGGTTGAAACGTGTTTTGGCACGGCTTCATTTGTTATATAAAAGCGACCAACTTTTATATAATCGGGATAGGTCTTTTCTTTTGTAAGACTTATCCGTGGCTAATTCTAACACAATGAAATGCTGTTGTCAACAGATTGCATCATGTGACTGATTTTAGCTTAGGGTAATTCTTTTTTTATTATGGTATTTTTACACTGCTTAATTTGTCTCATGATGAGACTAATTAATTGAAAGAAGGACCAAGAAGATGAAATTGAAAGAATTATTAGACATTTGGCTTGAGAAACAAGTCAAGCCATTACTAGCGTGGAAGACATATTTGTGCTATCGGGACTGCATAAAACGAATTTCTGATTGTGATATTTGTGACGAGAAGATAGAAAAAATAACCGACACACAGATGCAATCGATTTTAATACATATTGATGATTACTCAAAAAGTACAATTCATAATACTAGAATCGTTTTAAACAGGAGTATGAGATTTGCGGTGAAGAATAACTATATAAATAGGAATTTGCCAACGTTGGAACTTCCTAAAAATGGCAGGGCGAAGAAAGTAGAAGCTATAACACGTCAAGAACAAAGGATAATTGAATCAGTAACTGAAAAAGACGATTTGGGTTATGTCATCATTTTTCTGCTCAGAACTGGTCTAAGAATAGGGGAGATGTTAGAGCTTAGATGGGAAGACTTTGATTTGGAAAAAAATTTAATTAGAGTAAGGAAAAGTAAAACCAGTACGGGGATAAGAGAAGTTCCTCTTTCACGTTCAGCAAGACTAATACTTGAATACTGCAGAAGTAGAAAGAAAAATGAATTTATATTTTTAAATACAAAAGGCGAAAGGTTAAAATATAGTTCTGTAAATCGCTTGTTCATAAGAATAAGGAAAGAGACTGGAATAAGGGAATTTACTCCACATGTATGCCGCCACACTTTCGCTACAAGAATGGTCGAGAACAAAGTCGATTACAAAGCACTATCATCACTGTTAGGGCATAAAAGTGTTTCCTTTACACTTCAAAGATATGTTACGACTGATATGGAATTTTTAAAACAACAAATAAATCTTATTGAGGATTGAGTGGGATATAAATAAATTTATAAGTGAATATAGGTAAGACAATTCCATAAAGATATGAAAGTAAAAATACAATAAAGAAGTTAATATTATGCAATAGCTAAAAATGGCATATATGATAAAAATAATGGCTTTTAGTATATAAGAGTTGATTTTTAATGCGCAGTGCGCTATAATATGTACAACAATTTATTTTGGAGGAT
>CAYJFP010000074.1:0-1664 GCA_964369415.1 uncultured Eubacteriales bacterium
GCAGTACAACAGCCGGGCGTATACCTCCTTGCTCAGAGCCTATGACGGGGTCTAAATCCACCATGTATATTTCTCCTCTTTTTATTTTGTCTATCATATAAAATATTCCTCGCTCTTTTTTGTTCTTATAAACCTATTTACTTCGTCAAGGTTTGCGGTTATCCTCATATTTGGCAATGCTGAAATAATTACGTTCCTATATCTCGAGCTTGCCCTTAAATCTAAAATGGAAAATACACAGCTGTCATCTTCGTGCCTTATCCCTCTACCTATCCATTGCCTAAGTTTAATTATCATATTTGGAACTATATCTTCATTGATGAAGTTTTCTATATTATTTTTCTTTATCCTTTCATGCTCACTAATTGCTGTTGGTATGGGAAAAGGGAGTTTTACGACTATCAAACTTGATAGAACATCTCCTGCAATGTCGATTCCCTCGCCAGCACTATCGCTTGCAAACAATACTCCATTTATCGATTTTTTGTAATTATCAAGCGCTGTCGCATCATTTCTTCTCATAATAAACAGAGGGAAATTTAGGTTTCTCTTGCCTATCTCGTGATAGACCTTGTCCATCATTTTGTACGAAGTGAAAAGAATTAAGGTATGACCGTGTGTCGTTTTAATAAGCTCCTCAATTTTATTTGTGATATTATCAGCGTAGTTTTCGCTTTGAGGATGAGGCAAATTCCTTGGAAGATACAGCATTGCTTGTCTACTGAAATTATACGGAGAATATGTTTTGCTTTTTATGAGTCTATCCGTTTGACTTTCAAGCCCTAAATTATTTTCGATATGACTAAAATCTCCGCCAACTGAAATAGTCCCTGAAGTCATAATCGTAGGCATTCTTAAATTCCATATATCTTTGTTGATTTTTGCTTTTAGCTTGATGCTTAAAAAAGTTATCTCAAACCCATTTTTCAAACTTTCTTTCGATATGATATATTGTTTAGACAACTTTAGCTCATCTAATTTACTTATCAGCTTTTCAAACTCATTCTTAAGTTTTGTGTTATTTCTGTTTTGCTCCATTGTCTTATAGTGTGATAAAACAGATTTCAATTTTTTAGACAACTTGTTTACAAGCCTTTCTTCCTTTTCTGATAAATGAATTAACCCCTCTGCTTTATTTAAAAATACAGCAATTAAATCATCATTCACTTTTAACAGTTCATCATAGTTTTTTATATGGATTTTCTTCGCCCTTGAAAGTGCAAAAATCAGCTCATATACTTCGTTTGATACAAAGTTTTTACCGTACATATCTCTAATTGCACTTGGAAATTTATGCGCCTCATCAATTATGATTTGCCCGAATTCAGGGAGCAAATTATTGTTTGTTTCTTTGTAATGTAGTATATTCGCCAAAAAATAATTGTGGTTTACAATTACAAAATCGTTGCTCTGATTTTTACTGTCGTTAAGATTTTTTTTGTATCGACAAGTCTTTCTGAATTCACAAGTATTAACACAGTCGCAAATATTAATTCTTCTTTTAATGTAATCGCTAATATTTAACTGACTTATTTCGAGTACTGATTTATCTGCAAATATTTCTTTTAAACTTGGCGCTACTTCTTTAGTCGAACTAATATATCTTTTCAGCTTACTTTCGCATATATAGTGACCTTTACCTTTTCTTATGGTATATTTTAGTG
>CAYJFP010000075.1:0-1604 GCA_964369415.1 uncultured Eubacteriales bacterium
CTTTGTCGTGTGCCATGTGGCCCCACCAAAGAAGAACATCGGTGTTGTCAAGAACTTCTTGTGTAAGTCCGTGTTCTGGCTCTACAAGTGTTGCTGTCTTAACATCCATACCAGCTTCTGTTAAAAAGTCGGCGATACAACCGTGGATTCCTTTTGGGTAAATCTTTGCGATTTCTTCAAATTTTACTTCGTGAAAATATTCATTCCATACTGTTACTCTGATAGACATTATACATTCTCCTTAAAAATTAGTCAATAGTTTTCCATTGTTTTGTTTCAGCTGACGATAAAATGGCATCAATTACATGTTGATTCACCATACCGTCAAAAATTGTTGCAGGCATACCGTCGCCGCAGTCATTTATAATATCGGCAAAGCTTTGCATTTGCTCGCTATCATACTTTTCTGGGATACTAAGCTCAGCAAAAGTGTGAGACTCTTGGCCTATTTCACCGCTACAAGCTTCTACCCTGTCTTTTCCGTCGCCGTTTACATCTAGTAAGTAAACTAGTGAGCCTTTTGAGCCGTAGATTTCAATTCTTTGATAGTTTCCACGTCCAAAGGCGTATCTTGTGATTTGGAAAGAACCTGAAATGCCGTCTTCCATCTCTACCATGTAGTTTGAAAAATCGTCTACGTCTACAGGTGCCATTTCCTCAGAATTTGGAAGCTTTCTTTCATTTACAAAAGTACCTGTGTGTGCGACAACACTTTTGTAGTCTTTTCCTGTTATGAATCTTACTAAATCAAGTGCATGACAGCCTAAGTCGCCAAGGGCACCCGAACCAGTCATTTTTTTGTCGAATCTCCAAATTCTCGGTGCCCCGAATGACGGAACGCCCCAAGCTTGGAAATACTGCGCCTGTACATGATAAATTTCGCCTATTTTGCCTCTTGCAATTAAATCTTTTATGTATCTTGCGGCAGATTTAAATCTATAAGAGAAGCAAATCATGTTTTTCACGCCGTTTTCGGTCGTAACTTTACAAAGTTCGTCCGCCTCTTCGCTGGTTAGCGTGATGGGTTTTTCAATAGCGTAAGGTTTTTTTGCCTTTGCCGCCGCTAATGCAGGTGCAAAGTGTGCATCGTTAGATGTTGCAATATCTATAGCGTCTACGTCTTCACATGCGATTAAATCTTCATACTTTGTGAAGCAGTGAGCTTCATCTATACCATATTTTTCAGCCGCAGCTTTAAGCTTTTCTTCATTGATGTCGCATATTGCAGTAAGCTCTAAGTCTTTACTGTTGAGTATTCCTTTAATATGTGGGCCGTTCCAAATTCCTCCGACACCGACGGCGCCGACTCTAATTTTTTTCATGATTTTCTCTCCTTTTAAATTTTGTTTATAATTGATAAAAACATTTATGTAAATTTACTTTTTATATTATAAATGTTCAAGCTTGAAATATAAATAAACAATAGCGACTTAATTTACACTTTTACGATTAGTTTAATATCTATTTTCACTAAATATTCATTTGACTTTATGAATAAATTTGCTATAATTATTATATAAAACAAGTAAAACTAACTAAGGAGAGTAGCATTCATGATAGAATTTGACACGATAAATTCACCAAACACACGTTTTTGTGGAAGA
>CAYJFP010000076.1:0-1544 GCA_964369415.1 uncultured Eubacteriales bacterium
ACATTAAATTCGCTCTCTAGAAATTTAAAATTAGAATTCATGTGCTAGTCCTCCTCTGTAAATTCAACAATATCTAAAATATCACAATCAAGATGCGTATCTCGTGACATATGAATACCTTTTATATTTGTTGAAACATGGTTTGTGTATATGCTTTGATATCATTAGGATTAATCATGTTATATTTTTCTTTAACGCTATCAAAGTATTTTCCGATTTTTTCTCTGCTTATAACTCTATCAGATGGCTCAGTTTCTGGAAGTTCTCCTCTAGTCAATAGCCATGGCGTTTCAGAATGTGTGAATTTTTCTAACACCTTTCCACTATAACAACAAATATGTTTAACTACACCTTCAAAAATTGCTTTTTCTGATGATGATAATATCGCATCATCAATTTCATCATTACAGTCAATAGGGTCGAACTTATAATCTTTATATCTGAAATAAATATCCGGGTACACCGGTCCATGCATCCAAGCCTGACATTCTTCCGGAAATAGATAGGTTTTGTAAAATGCAAAATAAAATCCCTGAATATAATAAAGTGCTTTTTGAAGTGCTAATGGAGTAATATCCTCACACTGATTTAATAAAAATTTAATGGCTAAATCAATTTTAGTATTATCATATCTCTCGCGGTCATAGAGTGTAGCAACTGCCTTTTTACTTTTCTTATAGGAGGCTTCTGTTTTAAGATTTTCTTTGTTTCCCTCTAAAATTTGCTCATAGTACTTAGGTTCATCGTATATTTTTTGAAGTATCTCCGAGTACTGTTTTGTTGGAACATCACCATCGCAATACCGCGAAAATGTTTGTTCTCCCCATCCCAGTAACAACGATAAAGGCCGTTTTCCTATTGCATACTTTTCTGATATTTTCAAAACCGTATCTAAAGAGACAATACCCTGTTTTTCCCTATACTTATCATACAATGCTTTCAAATTATAATCATTTATCTCTTCCACATAAATTTCAGAATTACAATCAATGCAATGTGCAGTTTTACCTAAATAAGTATACTTTTCTCCTTTTATAGTCCCTTCCATCTGCTCATTTTTAACAATAAAAGTTACATCATTTCTGCATTCATCGCAGAATACTCTTTTTTCACTCATAACAATGCCTCCTCTCAAAATTTTTCTTATCTAAACAGATAATCTATCGGCTTGTTTCTTTTGTGAAAAGAAATTACTACAGTTCTACTTCCGCTCGGCAAATCAATAATATTAAACTTTGTATACACATCAACTGTCTCTTCTTCACCATCAACATTAAATAATTTTATTTGGGGAACAAAAACATACAAAACTTCATACTCATATCCTATTTTTGTGTTTTGCAACGTATGGCAGAAATCTTCAGTTTTAAGTTGCAGTAAAATGCTTTTTTGCTTATTGCTACGAATATTGTATTCATTTATAAAATCTATATTTTCCTGCCTATTTTCATTTAAAGCTATGGTATACTTATCGTTACCAACACAACTTTTAATTTTCTCCAAAATCACATCTATTTCTTCCTTCGTGTAATTCTGATTGTAAT
>CAYJFP010000077.1:0-1522 GCA_964369415.1 uncultured Eubacteriales bacterium
TCTTCTTCGTTGGCTTTTAGTTGGTTAAATCTCTTTTCACAAAAAGTTTCCCACAGTTCGAATGCTGATTGTATTGAAATATTCTTAGGTTTATCTTTTTCTACTACAAAAAAGCTACTATCATCATTTTCAACTTTAAAATCAATACTGTGTGAGTAATCATCTGCTAAACCACTACTTAAAGAAACACCATAATTTCTTAGTGGGTGTCGGGCAAAATCCCACGAAGTTTCAAAACTATCCCAGTCGGTTTTTGAGAGGGAGATGTTCTGCAATGTATAATTCTTAATAGTGCTAAAATGATTTTCACTATAGATTAAAGGAATTTGCTTTATATCTCCTACTTGAGTAGTAACAGAAGGATTTAACATATTACAAAATAACAATACTATTTTTGAATTCATCAATCCTAAAATGTACTCATATAATTTGTCGCTCGTAAAAGCGGATGAACCTTTAACATCGAATAAAAAACCTTTTTCGTTAGATCTTACAGCGAAACTGCTTCCACAAATATCCGACCATGTTACACTTTTTCTAAAATAAAACTCTTTATTTTTCAACCTTCCACCCGGATTAGTTTTATTTAATATATCATGGAATTCTTTTATCTCTTTACCATCATATTGATAATTAATAACAAATTCATTATTACCATACCATTTTCTATTTTCTCCCCCTTTAGAATATGGGAACCATTTAAATTCGCTATGTTTTGCTTCTTCTTGACTACAGCTAAAGCCAATATGAATATTATTAGTTTCATACCATTTGCGTAAAAATCTTTCATTGTCTGAAGTTGTTATGCCTTGCTTTATGTCTATAACATTATGCAATTCTTTATTGTCAAACGCCGAAATCGTTGTATCGCTAATCCAGAACACAAACCTTTTATCAGGAATATCGTAGAACTTGCTCATGCTTTTATTATACATAAATTTGTCATTAAACTGCTCTGCACCTTCTAAAACTTTTATAGGCTGAATTTCTTCTCCAATAAAATCTTTTAAATTTAAGTATGTTCCAGTATAGTTTATATTAGATTTGCTTAATATAAATGTGCAAATAGAAACTGCTGCATCAGAAAAAGAGCTTTCTTGAAGTTGTGTTAATGTACTAATATAACTAACTTGCAATATATATTCCCTTAGATTTAAATAAGAATTTAGATATAACCAAACAAACGGTGTCATAAAGCCACAATAACCATTTGGTTTGCATAGCCTTATATTTTGAATAATAAAGGCGGAAAACATGTCCATCTTACCTTGGTCATAGTTTTTATCAATAAAAGCAGATAACTTTTCTGACATGCTTTTTCTTCTACCCATATAAGGAGGATTTGTAACCACAACATCATATTTTTGATTTAGCAGTCTACGGAAATTCCAAGTGTTTAGGTCTTGCTCATAGTTCATATTATCAAAAGTGATAATTTCAGGCATTTGTGGCATTTCTTCTAATTCATCAACATTCAAAAGCGAGCCATATTCTTCGCCATCTGCATAGCCTTTAGGGCAGT